>JAVZCB010000002.1:0-216714 GCA_038874595.1 Candidatus Micrarchaeia archaeon | reverse complement strand
TAATATGAAAAACTGATGAACATATCTGAAATTGGACTTTTGCTCAACGCAATACTTCTTTTCTTTTTAGAAAAAAGAAAAGACCTATACTAGAAAAGAAAAACCTGATATGAAAAACTGATATGAAATACTTCTTTTAGCTTTTTAGAACTTTTTGGAAAAAACTAGGATTACATTCGTTCTTTTCTAGTATATATTCTTCGGAGTTTTGCTTCTCTTCTTTTTAGGAAAATGGAAAAATATGAAAAAGAAAGTATGCCTGCCTTGCCGTGAGTGCTTGGCCAATGCATCCTTTATTTTCTTCTATTCTAATTCAGGAGTTTCGGAGTAGGCATCCAATATTTTTATCGTTTCACTTTGAATTGTGTAAGGTGAGAAGATGGTAAAAGCAAGCTTCCTTGACGGATTGCTCAAAGGCATTGCTATGGGGTTTGGCGCTGCAATAATGGGTATTGCTGTTGCTGTGGTGTGGATTGCTGCAATATTCCTGTTTGCAATACTCGGCGCACTGATGGGTGCACTCACGGGCCTAATTGTTGGGTTTGTACCTGTGCTCGGGCCGCTCGTAATACACGGTTTCCAGATGATTGGTATACAAGACCCGGACCTTGTAGCGCTCGGTGCAATGCTCGGGTTTATCGGTGGGTTCTTTAAGCAGCACCCGCTAAGCCCACCTTACTGGAATAAGGGCTAGGAGGGCGTAGGTAATAAATTGGTACTTGTGGCACGATGAAGTTAGGAATAACATACAAGAGCAATATTATGGTGTAGGTAATAAATTGTACTTGTGGCACTGGCTGGGCAATTGCAAGCACAACCATTAAAATAAAATCAAAAATAGTTGGGAATGCGCGCCACGGCTAATTGCACGCGCCATTCTCACATACGTGGCCGTAACCACAATCCAGTGTTTGGGAAACCACACTTGTCAATGTGCAGCTATACTCAAGCACGCTGCTACCCGTGTAACATCTATCATAATATGTCTTGTTATTCTCAGCAATAACATAGCCGGCCACGTATTTGTTGACCCCGCCATCCGAATCATAGCATCCGGGCTGTCTTATGCACGCGCCCCCGTTACAGTAGTAGCCGGATGGGCACATGAACACTGTGTGTGCCAGCTCTGAGCCCACAGTGCAATAGTAATCGCGCACCCTATCCGTGTCTATGCAGTCATCCTCGTACTCCACGCCATTGTATATGACTTTCCCGCGCTTGTACATATCAACATCCCGTTCATTATCAATGCATGTTGATTGCACAAGAGGCACACAAATGCCGTTAAGGCAGGTATACTTAGCAGGGCAGTCAATTATCTCTGATTTTACCTCGTTGTCCTCACAGTAGTACTCGCGGACTTTGTTTAGGTCATAACACTGGTCCGTGTACTCGTTACGGCCTTTTACCACCTTACCAAGTGTATATATCTCTTTCCCATTATCTGAATCTGCACAAGACGGTGTTGAGCACGCACCATCTCTACACGTGTATCCTGTCGGGCAGAAGGTTGTCTTGTTTTCAATGCGGCCTTCCTTGCAGAAGAAATCCACAACACGCTCCGCGTCAAGGCAGAAATCTGTCTTTGAAACTGGGCCGAGCGTCGTTGTATCCTTTTTATAGATATCATACTGCGTTATCTTGGCGGTTGATGTGCACATCTCAACACATCTCCCTTTGTTGCACGTGTAACCTGTCCCACACGGCACATCTTTTGCAGCTGGCTTGCCATTTGCACAGAGCTGCTCGGTGACCGTTGCGCTGTCCCTGCAAACATCTTCGACTTTATTGCCGCCGTATGTTACGTATCCTGCTGTTAATATGTCATCCCCATCCGAGTCGGAGCATTCTAAAGAAACACACTTCCCATCACTGCAAGATTGGCCTTCCGGGCACACTATTGTTTCGCTTTTCAGCCCGTTTTCAGAGCAATAGTACTCAACAACAGATGTGCCAGAGCACGTATCCACATACTCGACGCCCTTGTAAGACGCCTTCCCTTTTTCAAGCACGTTCTTGCCGTTATCGCTATCTGTGCATAAAGCGACTGTGCAGGCACCTTCATAAGCGATGCCCACGCCTGCCGCCTGGGCGTAACAGGGGTTCTTGTACGTGTTGCCATCAGAGCCGCATACTGGTGCGGACTGGTCGCTGCATACCTGCGTACAACCAAACAGGAATATTGCAAGCGCAACTGCCAATAGGAATAGTGTATATCTCATAAAATAAGTAACCCCTAAAAAAATAAATAGCTTGATTAAGTGCAAACCAGTGAAGTGGCCAGGCCACCTTTTGCAGGCGCGCTTCCTATAAAAAATGCAAGTTAATAGACGGTAAAATTCTCCGTGAACCTGTAAAGTGGCTATTTTTGCAAGCGCACTGCGTCCTGGTATAGCTCTTGAAGCAGCTTTACACAGGAAATACCTTCTGAAAGATGCAAATTGAGAATGCGCTCGCTCTCCTCGTTGAACTTCTGCTCATCACCCAGGTACTGCCGGTAGACATCCGCACTGCGGTGCTGCCTTTGGATTGCAAGCTTCCTGTACCCGTAATTATGGACAACGAGGTTCCTCCACGATTTGAAGGATTCGGCCTGGTGAAGTGCTTTCTTAAATTTTTCCCTGAACCCATCATCTGCAAAAATAGGGGATGCCACAATGAAATCCCTCATTGCATAAAGCATTGAAAGCGAGGTTGAGCCCTTCCCTGATTGGAGAAGGCGCCGCGCAATTATGGACGGTGATACCTGGCTGAACACAGTGCCAAAGAGAAGTGCTATGCTCTCATCAACCCATGCATCCGCAGCTGAAAATGCTTCAGCAAAGCACTTTGCGTCCGCATACTTCTGGATTATTGATGCTGAATATACCCTGCCAACCGGGCTTTCACGCGAAAATTCACCATCCGCCATGGATTATTTTGCCGGTTCACATTTTTATAATTCACAGGGCTTAATTAAGTGTGGTACTATGAGCGGGGCACAATCTGAAATTCTGGCACGGCTTGACGAGAGAGAGGTTAGGGCTCTCACGTTCAGGAAAGATGGGTTGGAGGGACACCATTCAACAACCAAATTCATCAAATCAGCATATGATGGAGATAAGGATTATATTGAGTTTGGCGTGATGCAGGGGTTCTCTCCCAACCTGCAGAACAAGTACGGCGACACTGCACTCATTGCTGCATGCGCAGGCAACCAGCCGTCAATTGTACGCTATCTCTTGAGAAAGGGGGCAGACCCAAACTTCCCGAATTATGAAGGCACAACCCCACTGATGTTTGCGGCGTTCAACGGCAATATTGAGATAATCAACCTGCTTTTGGTTGCCGGGGCGGACGTAAACATAAAAAACGAGCTTGGGACGACGGCGCTTAAGGCGGCAATGCACAGCGGGTGTTCAGAATGCATCGCCGCACTTAAAGAGGCGGGTGCCGAGGGATAAATGAAAACATTTTTATACTACTTTTCACATAATATGTGTATGCATTCGCTTAGGCCAACCCCTGCGGGGGAGGAGGCAAAACAAAATAAAAAAGAGAGAAAATCTCTGTTTAATAAGCCACCACAGGTAATTGTCGAAGGTGTTATGAAAGGGGTGGGGGAATATTCAAAAAAGATAGGTGTGTTTGTGCCATTAGGGGCGCCTTCAATACGCCGGAATAAGGGGGAGGAGTTTCTATCTTTGGAAAAGGAATTAGAAGGCCGTAAGGTGGTAATAGTTTATGAGAGCAACTCAAAAACCCCCTCTTATCTTATAGTTAGGGACTCAGTGCAGATGTTGCCAGAAGTTGTGGTTGAAGTGGAAGGTAAAAAAATCCTTTTTACGTTAGAGCAGACGCCTCTTGATAAGGCTAACAGGGAGGTTGTTTGCGAAAAGGTTGCTGTTGGAGACGGGCACGTGACGGTTTATAAGGTTATGACGGCAATGCCAATAATGTACATGATACAAAAAGGTGTTGAAAACACCACACCAAAGAATGTACAGAATAATTATGTGATAAGCGAAAATACTGAGGTAAAACTTCACGGCACTGATAAGAAAAGCACTGCAAGAGAAGTTATAGGGTCAGAAATTAAGACTTCTCTTGTAGAAAAGGCTCTTGTTGAAATGGTGCCTGAGAGATATAGGAATATGGTTCCAGTGCGCCTTAAGGATAAGGTGTTCAGGTTTATAGTTACCGAAGGCAACAGGAATGGGGAGAGAATATTTTTTCTATTTACAATGGGAAATCACCTGAGTGATATTGTTGATTTTGTGCCGCAGATGCTCGCGTTGAAGCCAAGCAGGGTTGTTGTTGAAATTGGGGGATGTGAATGGTACGGTGCTGAAATATCAAAAACCGGCAAGGGAGGCGTACTCAAAGTGCTCGACATCTAATAAAGATAAATATCTCTTTGCGTTTTTTCATATATAAAAAACTATTTAAACTATGGATGATAAAGGCATAATTGGTGAGGTTATGACAGAGACATATTTTGAAGCTCCAAGAAAAAAAGGGGAAGAGAAAGTTTACGCTATTAATGTTTTGCAGATGCTTGAGAAGAACGACACTAAAAAGATAGATGAGTGGGTCGCAAAGGGCCTCGTGAGTAAGGAGAGGGTTTCAGAACTAAAGAAAACGCTTCAGGAAGCAAAGATGCTGAAGTGGGAGTCTGCGGATGCTCTTGGCCTTACGCTGGCGCAAAGGGCAACTCTGTGGGACCTTGTAAAGAATGGAAAAGACGCTGAGGCAGAAGCGCTTGCAAAAAGCTATGTTTTCCTTAAAGAAACCAGCTTTGTGCCTGTTAAGGTGAAAGTGAAACCTGATGAAGTTGTGAATGAGGCAAAACACTTTAGAGAGATAGGTACAATTTATGAAGGGAAGAATGTTGTGTTTACAGAAAAGGAAAGAAAAATTTTAAGAGGGGATGTTGAAGAAGGCCCTATTCCTATAAAAATTGTTGAAGAGGAACACAAGGAGGCGGCCGTTAAAAGCGCAAAACTCGGCAAAAAAGACCTTGCAGATGCAACAGAGAAGGCAAAGAAGATAGCAAAGGCGATGGAGGAGGGTGATTATAAGACGGTTGAGCAACTCCTTCCTGAATTAAAGAAAGGTGAGAAATGGTTTGGTGGTGCAAGAGGTATTTGGGTAGATAAGAGGATTGCCATCCTGCAGGCGCTTTATAACGAGCTCGTTGAAGACGAAAAAGATAAGATAAAGGTGGATGGGGTTTTTGGTGAGCAGACTTTAAATGCAATAAAGGATATGCAGAGATGGGCTGGATTGCAAGGAAAAAGTGTTGATGGATACTATGATGGTGAGACGCGCAGCGCTTTGATTGAGTGGGCAAAAACATTAAAAAAGGATGAGAAGAAAGATAAACTCCCAATGACTAAAGAAGAGCAACCACAAGAGGAAAAGGTTGTAGATTATAAGCAAATGTTTTTTGATAAGCTTGTTGCAGCCGGGATTAATAAGAAGGATGCTATGGAGATAGCTAATGCTGCGGAAGAAAAGGATTACAACAAAATGAGAGAGCTTATAGAGAAAAACACGCGTGTTGTTAAAACAGAGGTAAGGCAAACTGGCCACCGTGAAGGGCCTCTTGTGAGAAAAACAGTTTTAGATGAAGAAGCTACAAGAAAAAAGCTGCTGGCACTTAAGGAAGCGATTAAGACGTTGGATACAGAAAGCGAGCATAGGTACACTGCACTTGTCGTCATTAACGAAATGCTTGGCATAGAGGAGAACATCGAGTTTCCACGGCGGATAGGTACGGGTAAAAAGAAGGAGGAAAAACGTAACACTGCTATTTTCACAACTGAACAAAAAGAAGAAATCAAAGAAATCTTAAAACCGGTTATTAAATCTGATGAAAAGGCTGCAGAGACGAAAAAGAAAGACGAAGACGAGGAAGATTATAAGAAAATGCAGGAAGGAAAAAAGAAGTGGGGGAATAAAGAGGAGAAAGAGGAGAAAGAGAAGAAAAATGAGGAAGAGGAAGATGAAGAAGTTGTAGACAGATAATAAAATCTTTTTTGTATTTTCCATAATATTTTTATTCCTATTTATATGCCAATTTAAAGCCCTATGAAAAGCTACAATCTAAAGAGAACAATTTCTGCTGTGCTGGTTGCAGGGCAATTGCTTATTGCGCCGCCTGTATACTCGAACAGCATACGTAATGACACTTCACCTATATGGAAAGAAATAAAAAGAATGAAAGATAATGATAAAGGTGGAGATATTATGGTGGCGCAAAAAACAGAAGTTAGCAGAGAAGATGCAAGGAAAAATGTTTCAGAGGAGCTTAGTAAAATTATAGATAAGGCTTACACAACAGGCTATAAGGGATTGGAAGAAGACAGGAAATACATGGATAAGAAGAGAGTGTATGGTGATAAGAAAATAACGCGTGAAGAATGGCTTAAAATTGAGGGTGTTAAATATTTAACAGAAGAGCAAAAGGAATACCTAAAAAACAATGAAGATAATTACCTTGGTAAGCGATTGCTTTACGTTTATGCTGTCTTACAGAAAGATATTAGAGAAGGTGTTGCAACTCCAGACAACTTCCTGAAAGATGCAAAATCGCTTGTTAAAAATGCATCAGAAAGGATACCTAAGCAGATGAAAGAGGCAGTTCCTCAACGTGTTACTCCTAAAAAGGCTGTTGGTGAACTTCCTGAATTTGAATATGGCCATATCCCGTCACCGCCTTCACCACGCCAGATACCGGCAGAGGAGCTGGAAAAGACGCTGGCCAAGAGGAGGGAGCAGGGCAAAAAGGATGCTGAAAAGATCCTTGAACTGTTGAAAGGCGAGAGGGAGAACAAGCCGTACACGTATTACATCGGAGAGTACTGGGTGCAATACCTGGATGGAAAATGCGACCAGGTGATGATTGTTATATCAAAACTTAGCGGTAAAGAGCGCGATGCGTATATTCAAGGGTTCCTGAAAGAACTTGGTTTTAAGGGAGAGTATAACGAGCTGAACTTCAATCAGGAGATTGGTAAAATAAAGGGGCTTGCCACCAGTGTAAAAGCAATCAGGGCAGAGATAATAGGATACAGTGAATCCTTAAAGGGTATAAGTGAAGTTTCAGCGTATACCCAAAGCCTGGCACTGCGGGAAACTGCGATAAGGGAAAAGCTAGATGGGCTTGAAAAGTATGGGTCTTACGGAAAATCTATCAAGGAGCGGCTTATGAAGGGGTATTCTTTTGAGGGGGAGAAAGGTAATTACCTAACAAATATCACAGAGATTGCAAAAGATAAAGAATTCCTTGCAAGAAAACAGCGGCTTTATGATAGTTTTAGCTCGTGGTATTCGACGGATAAAAACCTAAAAAGCCAGTATAAGGATTTAGATGGCTCTATCGTATGGTCAACTTTTAATGCGCTGGACTTAAGGACACAGAAGGAAATTCTTGAGATTAATGAGAAGGTTAAACCCGGCAATGAAAAGCTGGCTGCACTCATCCTTGGAGCAAGGAGCATGCCGGATAATTATGCGCCGTTGTTCATATCACAATATGCTGAGCGGATACTAAGAAACTTCGACGCAGTGGATATTCCAAAGATAATGATATACACTGGGTCTTACATGAACCTGTTCAATAATGCGCGGGACCTGGATGGGTTGAACAGGTACGTGAGCGAGCTTGATACAAAGCTGAGTGCCATCCTGATGTGGAACATTTATAGGGTGTGGGAGAGGACGCGTGAAACTCCAAAGACTGCAAAGATAGGCCAGCCGGGCGGTAAGGAATATTTCGACTTGTTTAATCCTGCGGCACAGATAGCAATTAACAGGTACCTCACGCTTTTTGAAAACCAGGATTTGACTGCTGCAATTGAAAAGCTGAATGCTGCGGAAGGCTCAACATTTGATGAAAGGGCTTCGCTTGTGATACGGCAGTATCCTAACTTATTTGCCGGGCCGCTTGCACTTATGCAAAATTTTGAGCAGGCATATATGAAAACGATGGGGCCAATAGTGCAACTTAATATAACTGAGCCTGAGATGGATATTTCTGTAATTAACTTTGATCTTGACTTGTACGCGCTTGCACCAACTAATGTGCCAAAGCTTGGCGAGTTGGATGTTGGGATGCTTGGCCTTGAAGGGAGCGGGAACTCATACAGTACATTTGCTGGGCCTGACAAGAGCGCACTGGAGCAATACAAAATTAGTGGGAGGGGCGGTGCATACGGTCCTGGCATGAAAGCGGAAGCTACAGAGATAACTTATGAGAAGGGTACTGTGAGCAACAAGGTAGGCTTAGGGAAGGAAGGGCCTGAAATCACAGAAAATATAAGTGACAGGTTTACTGCAGATTTAAATGTGGGAAACATACCTGGGGGAGGTGTGTTCAAGGATGGAAGGTTATATTATAATGTAACCCGCCAGGAAACAACCCAACAACAAATAATGAGTAAGGGTGTAAAGGAAACTCAGACACAACGTGTTAGTGCTGATAAGTTTGCTGAACTCTCGTTTGAGCATCTTGCTCCCGGTGGTGCAGTGACTGCTGTTGTTTTTGATTACGAGTCAATTGAAAAAGGAGGGGATATAGAGCACAGGGGTATGAACGCAGAGGTATTCAGGAAGCAGGATGGCGTGTGGGTTTACGCAGGAACATTTGAGATAACACCTCGTGAGGCACAGCAGATGTATGGGGTATGGCACCAGCAGTGGGACAAGGCAAAGAACTTCAGCACACGGCAGGAGGGTGCGGCTGTTTTGTTCTTTGATAAGGACTTGTTCGGTGAAAAGGAAAAGATGTTCCAGGGTGTAGGCGTTGCGATGGAGTACGGAAAAGCAGGTGCCGGTGTAAGATATGAGCATAAGCAAGCCGGCCCTGATAAGGGTGCTGGTGTTATGTCATACCAGCCAAACAAAAACAAGATTTGGGCTGGCATTCTATACATAAACCCGGAGTTTGCAAATAATTACAATGGTGAGATTTTATTTAAGGAGCCGGCACCGGCGACACAAACAACCACTGGCGAGCCCATAACACGAAAAGAATCCATTGGGGCAAGGCCGCAGCTCACAAAAGAGAAACTTATAGGTGAAAAGGCTGAAAAGGGCGCTGCTGTGGAGTTAATGTTTGCTGAGAGCAATGAGTATTACTCTGACGCATTCGTATCTGCAACTTCAGAGACGCTCAGGCTTGGTGCAATGAGCAGGGCGGTAAGGCCGTGGGGGTATTTTGGAATTGGTGGTACGGGTATAGTTGCAGCGTATGGTGAGAGGGAGGATATCAGGCCGGGCGGGGTTGGTAGGACATATTATGCAGCAAGTGATAAGGCGTTTATGATTACCGCATCAGTTGCGGCACAAGCATATGAAAAATATACAGGAGTGACACAGGCAGCAGGGATGAGATATTTCTTTGAGCAATGGGGCGGTATCAATAATGTCAAGGTTGTTGAGGTTTATCAAAAAGGTGCAGATGAGAAGAATGGCGTATTCGGCGGTGCAGAAATAAAGAGGGACAAATTAGGGAGGATAACACAGGTGCGGCTTTACTATATTAATGGTAAAGAATGGGAGAAAGCACAGAAGGACCTTTCACTTAATTTATTTGGTGGAGGGGCTAAGTTTGGAAAATTGCAGCTTGAAATTGCTGGTGCAACTACAGGACCAGGTACTGGGGTACTTGTTGGAGGCGGTGGCTCTGCAAAAGTATGGCTTTGGAAACTTACTGACAATGAGCTCAAAATAAGCCCGGCCATACAGATTACTTCTATGGGTGATCTACAAGCTATAGGTGCAACCTCTCTTATTGAATATGGTGGCCTGCGGCTGCAGCTTGTTCCTATTTCATACTACCAGCAGGTAGATAAGAAAGGAAGCACGAAATCAAAAACATATGAATCAAGTGCTATTGGCAGGTATTACTTATTAGGGGGGTTCCTTGACGCGGGTGCAGGGTGGCTGACTCAAATTGCAGAAGAAGAGGCAAAAACACGATGGGGCGGCACAATCGGTAAAGGTGAGAAGGCGCACGAGCTCGCACTTATAATCGGCGGTGGCGAAACGCTTAGCAGGGGCTATTTTGATGAATGGTCTGTACACGGCGGGTATGTTTATTGGCTAACACCATACGAAGAAAAACATCGCCTTAACCTAGATGTAAACCTTACAAGATGGACCGCACCTGGATTAACTTTAAATGCATATATTAATCTAGATAAAAACAGTTTGCTGTTCTACAAAGACCCAAAAACTGGGTATGAGTCTGTCGTATTTAATACCGGCTTGAATATCATCTTGATATGGTAAAAAACAGCAATCATAAGGATGCACAGCGTGAGATATAAAAAGTTGTGCCTCCAGCTGAATAAAGTAAAGCGGTTAAATAAAAACAAAATATAAGTGATTATTGTTTTCCACTCATTTCTTTGAGTTGCGCCTCAAGCTCATCAAGCTGCTTGCTTATCCTCTCGAGGTTCCTGCGCATTGCTGTAAGCTCATAAGACAGGTTTTGGAAGTAGACGCGGTCAGCAAATGGTGAAATGACTGATTTTGAAGCTGCTTCAACTGCAGAGGGCTGCATCGCAACAACCACCGGGCCGGTATGCTTTGGGACCTGTGAAACTTGTGCTTGCGGTGGCTGGGGTTTACCGCCCTTTTCAGCATTTTTCTCTAATTTTTCGGCGGTCTTAACTTCCTTCTTTACATCACGTATCCATTTCCTGATGTTTGTATACGGGACAAACTTATGCTTGCCTGTTTTCTTGGTTATGAGCTCACGAAGCTCTCCGAGGCGTGCAACTGTTATTGTCTCGCCTTCCCATTCTTTCAGCTTGCTGATTATTATCCTTTTTACGTTCTCATCTAAAACCACACAACCACCGTCTGAGTATTAATGCAAATATTCCCGGGATGTGTTATTGCCTGGCAAGCGTAATCTCAATAGCTGAGACCTTGCTTGTTGAGCCATCCTCGCTTGTCAACTCCTCGGTCATTATGCGTACATCTTTTACCTTTGCATCGTTGACAAACCTGTTCCTGACGATTTCAGCGACGTCTACCGCCCTGCTTATCACTTTACCCCTGGCTTTTATTACAACCTCTTTTGTGCCGCTGTTAAACTGCGTAACCGCTGCCAGCACATAGCTCATTATGTTCTTCTTCCCAACAAAGATTACGTTCTCGTTTGCCATTTTTTACACCTCTGGTTCACTGGTCTTTTAACATAGGATAATGAAATATTTAACCTTTTGTGCATATGCACACGTGCCCTAAAACCCTGCTTATTCCTTAGTTATTTGGGTATGCTCTAAATTTTGCCTTACAACCACGCGCGTGTTTGGCGGCACATCTTCTGCAACAATAGCGCCCGGACCGATGATTGAGCCGCCACCAACCTTCTTGCCCGGGAGAATAACGCAGTTCACGCCAAAGTTCACATCCGGCCCTACAACACACCCCATCTTGACCCTGCCGGTATCATATTCATTGCCATTAACTGCCATACGTATGGTTTTCCTATCAAAACGCAAGTTTGCAACCTGTGTTGATGCACCAAAGTTGCAGTTATGGCCGATTATGCTGTCACCTATATACGAAAGATGCTTCGCTTTGGTGCCATCAAGGATTATTGAGTTCTTTACTATTGAAAAGCCGCCTACCTCAACACCGGGACCTATATATGTGTATTTGCGTATATGCGCAAACGGCCCTATAACCGCGCCTTTTGAGATATAGCATGGGCCCTCAATGTATGAATTGAGCACCTCTGCACCTTCCTCAATAACAACATCACCTATTATTGTGCTGTCTTTAACCGTGCCTTTTATGCTCCTCTTAACCATCCCCATAAAGTGCTCGTTTGCAGAAAGCAGGTCCCACGGTGTGCCAACATCATTCCAGTACCCCTTTGCAGTAATGCCGTAAAGAAGGCCATCGTTGCATAGCTCATAAAGCGCGCTTGTTATTTCCAGCTCGCCGCGAGGGCTTGGCTGGACATGCTTTATCTCCTCAATAAATCTCCTGCCAACAACATACACACTCGCATTTGCAAGGTTGCTCTTAGGCTGTGCTGGCTTCTCTATGATATCAACAACTTTCTTCTCGCGCAGTTCAACAACCCCATACCTCTTCGGGTCTGCAACCGTTGCAAGGAGCATTACCGCATCTACTTTATGCCTCTTATAAAAATCAACAACCTCCTTGATATCCTGGAACTCTGCAAGAATATCCCCTGCTATAACAAGCGCATCATCATTGCCTATAAAAGGCACTGCGGAGAGCACTGCCGCTGCCGAGCCGCGCGTTTTGCTGTCCTGCTCAATATAAGTCAGCTTTGCTTTGCCAAAAGAGCTGCCGAAACACTCCCTTATTTTATTTGCGTGCGTGCTCCCAACAACTATCCCTATCTCGGTGATGCCAAGCGCTTCCATATGTGCGAGTGAATATTCAATTATCGCCCTGCCACCAACAGGGAGCATGCATTTAGATATGTCCTCAGTTACGGGATGCAATCGTGTGCTATTTCCCGCTGCAAGTATTACTCCTTTCATATAACACACCTGTACGTTGATTGTGCTTATTCTATTGCATATCCATTATGTGTTGTTTCAACAATAACCTTTTTTATCCAATCGTATGCTTGTCTTGCCCTATTTTCATCTGCATGCTCGCACGTGATGCGTATTATGTCCTGCGTGTTGCTGCATCTCACAAGCACACGCGCACCCCCATAATTAAAGAGAATGCCATCCTGCTCGCTAACAATATTTATGGAAGGCACCTGCCTTAATGCGCCCTTCACCTTCTCAATTATTTTATATTTTGGTATGTTGGGGCTTACAGCAATTTTGCCACGTATTATTGGATATTGATTATACGCTGTAAACCCTTTTAGCTCACAGTATATCTTTGTTAAAACGAGCGCTGAAAGAACGCCATCCGCTGAGAGCAGGAAATCCGGGAATACATACTCGCCGCACGGCTCTCCCCCAAATTTTGCACCATACCGCGCAGCTGCACGCGCCACGTGGTTGCTGCCTACTGGCGTTATCTCTGTGCGGATACCTATTTTTGCAAGCTGATCGAGAACTGCCTGCGATGCCTCAACTGTGGTAACAAACAAATCCCCTTTTTTGCATATGGCTGATGCGATGTTGAGCAGCTGGATGTCCTGCGGCATAACTCCATCAGCGGTAACTATGCGACACCTATCAGCATCTGCATCGTGCGCAACCGCAAACGCCGCACCCATTTCCCTTACGATTGCAGGCAGGTATGCCAGTGTATCATACTCCGGCTCAGGGCTGCGGGAGAACGGGTGGGATATCTCTGCATCAACTGTTATGACCCTTGCACCTGCTGCGCGGAGAATAAGAGGTGTAAATGCGCCAGCTGTGCCGTTGCCACAGTCAACCACTACCTTAGGCCGTACACGCTGTATCGCTGATGTATCAATATATTTGAGAACAGCTGGAATATAACCGGCTGCCGCATCTGCCACGATTATCTTTGATGATGGATTAATTGAATGATTAGGCTGGATGTTTGATGCTTCACTGCCATTGAAAAACATCTTTATGCCATTATCATCTTCCGGATTATGTGAGGCTGTTACCATAACACCAAGGCAACTGTGCTGTTTTGAGTAGTATGAAAGTACAGGTGTAGGTACAACCCCAATGTCGTGGACTATATTACCATTCTGGAGCAGTCCCGACACTATTAAGGATGCCAGGGCGTGGCTTGAAGGCCTTGAATCCCTTGCAATTACCACAACACCCTGAAAGCCAATTTTGTGTATTGTATCTGCAACACGCCGCACCAGCTCGGGGCCATACTTGCCCCTGAAAGAGTATTCCATAGAGGTCCTTTATATTCAATAGGTTTTTAATTGTTATTCGGCCTAAACACTACCATGATACGGACATGCGATTCGTGCGGCACACGCACCACGGATTACACAGAGATTAAGTGCCCAAAATGCGGAGAGAAAATAATCAGATGCAACCAGTGCAAGAGCAATATGGTAAGATATGTGTGCAAAAAGTGCGGTTTTGAAGGGCCATAATAAAATCCTAATGCCAATTATATATTATGGCCAGCCACATAATGCGGCGTGTATTGTATGGTAAGCTATTTTGGGACGAATGGTGTTCGCGGGACACTTGATAATATTACACCTGATTTTATCGCAAAGTTATGTGCATCTTTTGCAACTTGGGCCAATAAAAATAGAAAGGAAGGGTATTTGCAGGTGCTGGTTGCAAAAGACACAAGAACAACCGGCGAGTTGGTTGAAGGCGCTGTTGTAAGTGGGCTTTTGTGGGCAGGCGCACAGCCGGTTTTGCTTGGTGTAATGCCATCCCCTGCTGTTGAGTTCTTAAGCAAAAAGAGGGGTACCCCCTCAATAATTATCACTTCATCGCACAATCCTCCCGAATGGGTAGCGCTCAAGTTCAATGATGAAAATGGCGTGGCACTTTCAAAAGAGCGGGGGGAAGAGGTTGAGAAGATACTGATTGATGAGAAGTGGTACAGGACAAGATGGGATAGGATACCCCCCGTTCTAAAAGACTGTGGTGCACTGGGCGAATATATGGATGTGTTGAGAAGAGGGTGCCTGGAGACGGTGAACAGTGCAAGGATGGCGGGTGACGGCAAGCAGGGGCATGAAAGGCAAAATCAACTTAACGGCCTGAAAGTTGTTATTGATTGCGGTAACGGGACTACGGGCAGGGTTGCGCCTGCGCTATTCAAGGAGCTCGGTGCAAAGGTTATTACACTCAATGCACAGGAGGATGGGTTCTTCCCGGGAAGAAATTCTGAACCGACAGAGCAGAATGTGCAGGAGCTAATCAAGACCGTTAAGGCGGTCGGGGCGGATTTAGGGATTGCTTACGACGGAGATGGTGACAGGCTTGCACTTGTTGATGAGAAGGGAAATTATGTGCTTGGGGATAAAGTGTTTGCAATTGCGGTTGATATAATATATAATGAATTGAAAGAGGAAAGAGAGGTATGTGGCGAGCAATCCAACAACCAAATAAAAGATGTCGTAACAACTGTTGCAACAAGCAATATCATAAAAGAGGTTGCTGCACGGCACGGTGCACATGTAAAATATGTTAAAGTGGGCGCACCATATATCGCAGAGGAGATGGAAGGATATATAAAGACAGAGAAGGGCATACTAAAAGCAGAAACAGGGGCTTGCCGCTATGCAACTGGTGGTGAAGAGGTTGGTGGTATCATCTGGCCAAGAGTACATCCTGGAAAGGATGCAATCCTGAGCAGCCTTAAAATTGCTGGGATGCTCGTTAAAAGCAAAAAGAAGCTGAGTGAAGTTGTGGATGCACTGCCAAAGTTTGTAAATGTAAAAACCAAGATTGAGATGGGTGAGGAAAGGTTTTTGAAAATCAAGAAACTGCAAGAGAAGCTAAAAAATATGAAAAATGCAACTGTAATTGATGGTGTAAGGCTTGATTTTGATGATGGGTGGTGCATAGCACGGGCAAGCGGGACAGAAAATTATATACGGATTTTTGGTGAGGCTAAAAGTGAGGGTAAGGCAAGGGAGCTTGTTGAATTACTTAAAAAAGAGCTTGAAAATATAGCATAATCCAAAAAACATTATGTTATTTGCTGCGCTTTTGGGGTTTTGGTTTATCTGGCCTCTTTTATTTATATACCCTTGAGTCCAGTGCATTATAATTGACTAAAATGCGCAAAAAGGCAAAATAAGAGGTTAAAATGCTGATTACTGCCAGCTCAAAGGGTTAAGCAAAATTATTAGAAAAAGTAGGTATCTTGTTCTTATTTCTTATTTTATCCGTCGTGCAACCAATAAAATTTAAAAGAGGACAACACACAACGATAACTTGTGTGTTTGGGGGTAGTTGAGTATGGCTTACATAAGCAGGTATGACATAGAAAAGCTCATACGGCGTAACACGCCATCTAAAATACGTGTAGATGAGGACGCCACCGAGGAGCTCGTCTCAATTATAGAGGATAAAGCGGGGAAAATCGTGGAGAAAGCAATTTTTATAGCTATGACCACGAGGGATAAGAGACGGCGCGCAACAAAGAAGGTTCGCCTTACCAAGACAGATATTGATATTGCTGCAACCGCAATATAGCGGGCAGAATCTCCCAGAGATATACTTGGTTGTGTGGTGTGGCTGCAGGGATATGCACACATCACCAACCTGTACTTATCTTATTTTTGCGGGCCACGAGTTGCTGGGCATTTGTGCCACTATGCTTTTTTCTGATTTATAAATTTCAGGTGTAATTCTATACCATATGGAAGGCAGGAGCCTTTACAGGGAAAAGGTAATGGCCATCGTGGCCACCCTAGAGAAAAATGATAAGTTTCTCTCAGCTTTGCTTGTATACCTAGCTGCGCTGTCTGTCCTGCTTGCGTTTCCTATATTCCCTCTCCTGGCAGTGCCTGTTATTGCACTCCTGCCAGCTGCGGTAGCATATTACAACCCGCCGCTTGGGACAGTAACTGGGGTACTGCTCGGGCTAATCGCCGTTGCATACCAGACGCCTGTGCTTGGGTGGATATTTACCATTGCATTTTCAATCAGCCTTGTAACTGCGTTTAATTACTGGTTTATACTTGCAACACTTCAAATCTTAATATTCGCACCGTTTGCAAAGGGGCTTATGCTTGGCGGTATAATCATCCCTGTAATGTTCTTATCAGCGCTCAGGCTTGGCGCCAAACGAAGCCTGCTCATCACCTTGCCCGCAGTATACATTGTCCTCCTGCTCACCGCAATGTGGAACATTGATAACGGGGCATTCATGGTTGTTAACCATGCGGCATATGAAGGGTTGAGAAATAGCATACCTCAAGAGATACTGATGCCGATGAAAAGCCCTGTGGATATAACCAGAATGGCTGGTGCTGTCGGGGAGGCGTTCAGTGGGATGTTTGGGCCTGACGCCTTTACATATATCAATCCGCTGCTCGGTCTCACAACAGGCACCACCTTAGTGTTGTTTTTCGGTGATGTTGGTCTTATAGAAATAGCTGCTATTGGTGCAATAATGTACTTTGCATCAATGCTGCCAGGTATCCTGCGCGGAAGATACAGGCAGACTGCTGCGACTGTGGTGTTCTGGCTTTTCATACCACTGCACTATTTCCTTGCCGTTGCCACAGGAAGCATTTTTCATCCTGAGATTATAATATACGTTGCACTTACCACTGCGCTCGTATACTACCTTGACATTAAGAAATTCAGTATTGCCGGGCAGACCGGCGCGGTGCTCAAGGAGAAAGAGCAGAAGTTTAGCAAGTTTGGTGTGCAGGACCTTGGGCTTGCATCAACAACAAAACTAAGTGATATAGGCAATTATGAAAGTGTCAAGAAAGAGCTTAGAGATGCAATACTAATGCCCCTTCAAAGAAAAGATATCAGTGTTGCATATAATATTAAACCGCCAAAAGGGATATTGCTGTTTGGGCCGCCGGGGACAGGGAAGACGATGCTTATGCGCGCCCTCGCCAAGGAGCTTGAAGTTGGGTTCTACTATGTAAAGGCATCACAGCTCTTATCACAGTATTTCGGCGAGTCGGAGAAGAACGTTTCAGAGATATTTAGCATTGCGCGGAAAAATGCGCCCGCAGTCCTGTTCTTTGATGAGATAGATGCAATAGGGAAAAGCAGGGAGTATGCGCGAGGTGATGAGGCAGCTGCGAGGGTACTAAGCACGATGCTTGAGGAGATGGATGGCCTCACAAGCGATAACAATGTGCTTGTTGTTGGAGCTACAAACGTCCCACATATGCTTGACAAGGCACTCATAAGGCCTGGGCGGCTTGACAAGATAATTTATATGCCGCTACCTGATATGGAAGGGAGGCTGAAGGTGCTTGAGGTGCAGCTGCGCGGGATACCTCTAAGCAAGGATGTTAACCTGAAAGAACTAGCAAAGAAAACTGAGAGGTTCTCGGGGGCTGACCTTGCAAACCTGTGCAAAGAGGCTGTCCGCCTTGCGGCAAAGAGAGCTGCTGAGAAGGAGAAGCTTGAGCCTGTAATGATGGATGACTTCCTTAAAGTGCTTAAATCAATCAAGCCGAGCACAACACTCTCTATGCTAGATGATTACGAGAGATTCAGGCTTGATTATGAAAGAAGGGTTGACGAAGAGAAAAAGGAGAAGGAGAAGAAGGTCACGTGGGATGATGTAATCGGGCTTGATGATGTCAGGCAAATGCTCAAAGAGGCGGTTGAGATCCCGTTACTGCACGAGGAACTCCTGGAAAAATATGATGTGAAGCCAAGCAAAGGTGTGCTTATGTTCGGGCCGCCTGGGTGCGGGAAGACCCTTATTGTGAAAGCGGCGGCAAATGAGATGAATGTAAACGTGTTTGCACTTAGCGGTGCAGACCTCCTTAAAAGGGGATATGAAGGTGCAGTTGCAATGATAAGGGAGACATTCAACAGGGCACGCGAGAACCCGCCCGCGATTGTGTTCATAGATGAGATTGAGAGTGTTGCGCCGTCACGTGAGTTATACAGCTCAAAGTATGTTGAGGATGTTGTCACACAATTGCTCCAGGAGATGGATGGGATGAAAGAGCTAAAAAATGTCGTCCTGATTGGAGCAACAAATAAGCCCGAGATGGTTGATAAGGCAATGCTCAGGCCAGGAAGGCTCGATAAGATTGTCTTCATACCGCCCCCACTCAAAGAGCAGCGGGAGGCGATGTTTAAGAGATTCCTGGCAAAGGTACCAAAAGAAGATATAAATTATGCTGCGCTTGCAGCTGCCACGGAAGGGTTTACAGGTGCAGACATAGCAAGCATCTGCCAGGAATCTAAATTTAGCCTTGTGCGAGAGGGAATATCTGGCAAAGGGGATGTAAAGCTCAAGACGGAAGATATATTAAAAGTAATAAGCAGGAGAAAGCCATCACTAACTATTGAGATGCTTCAAGAATACAAGCACTTCTTGGATGAGTATGGGGAGAGGGTGTAATAGGGTATTTTATGATACGTGTATTCTATTATTTACTACTTCTTTTTGTTTTCAAGCATCCATTGTAATTGCATTCTTGTCTCAAGAGAGCATATCGGAATAATTCTTCTGATTTCTGAGGACCGCATCCTTTCCCCGGTCTTCATTATAAAGTACCCTGCCCCTGGTATAAGAGATTCGTATGGCGAAAACATCCTGTTGGTTGTAGCTGAAACCACCTTATGCTCATAGAACGGGTCTGAAACCTTGCATATCAGGTCATACACACAAGAATTCTCCGGGAGGTCAACAATCATTACCTCACTATCTGGAGTCACCGTTGCAAGCACGGTTATCCTTTCAGACCTCAAATTGAGAGCCAGCATCTGCACCTCTTCCGTAGAAGCATTCCTGAGTGTTGTGGAATACTGTAACATCAGCAGGAGCTTCTCCTTGTCAATCTTTCTCTGCTTAAAAAGTGCATGTGCTTGGTCACCACGCTCACATTTTTCCTGCATTTCAGGAGTGCGTATCTGGACCTCAATAAATCTTATCTTCTTCTCACCAAACCGCTCAACCTCAAAAGGGACACCTTGGTGGAGGGATTGATATTGCGTCTGGCCGCGCGGTGACCTTATATAATCATCAAAATGGCCCTCCGGTATCTTATACTTGTTTTTGAGGAATTCCACAAACTTGTATGCATCCTGTTCTGTTTCTGTCAGTACTGTGAATGCCACCAGGTCTTCAAACTCCATCATCTTTTCTATCGGGTAGTTCTTACGGATTAGCTTAAGCACTGTAGAGCCGGTTGTTTTAATGCGGCCCTTTATTAATGAATTATCACTAAAATTCGCAAAATGGATGTCTTCCATTTCAGCTTCCAAAATATCATACTCGAGCCGGTTGCCAAAGTTTTTAAGAATGTGCTCATTCTCATCCTGCAGCTCTTTTAGTTTTGCATATACCCCACGATAAAGATCTGGATAAAGTATGCTCGTAGATTTATCAAGCAAGGAGGAGTATACATCAAGAATGCCCAAGATATCAGCAAACGGCACATAAACATAAAGCATTGACTCTGCAATATTGCGTACTGCATACTCTACAGTATCTTTTTTAAATAAGAATGACCTGACAAGCGTGTTATAATCCATCGGGAAGTGCGCCAGGTCTATTGTACGGAAAACTGCCAATGCCGGGCATTCATCAACAAGGTTATTATAAGGTGTCCAAACTTCTTTCTTTGACATATCAATGTGCTTCAGCTCAATGAATCTCCTGAACAAGCCGCCTATTGTTTCCTTAATTTCGGAAGGCAATGCAGAATAGCTCAGGTTTTCGTGGTATAATGAGAGCCAGAGCAGGTCCGTGGGATTGATATCTGCACGTGCTGCTTTTGTGATACCGTTCAGGCTTGCAGCAATCGTATAAAACAGCTGCTGATTATGGTAGATGACATCGGGCGGAACCTTTAGCCTTTCAAGGTCTTTCTGTGCCTTGTCCCGCATTTGCCTTAACTTTCTCTTTATCGCATCTGTGTCTTTCTTATGGGAATAAGACATGGATAAATAGGGAAATAGATATATAAAAATGTTTTCCTCAATAGATGACGATGGTTAAATTCTTGCATAATACTGCAGCCGCCGTGCACGGAAAATGGGTAATCATAAGCGACCTGCACATTGGGAAAAAAGATGGTGTGGGCTGGAAAGCGACCGCAGAAATTGTAAGGAACATTATGGAGCAAGAAAAGCGGAAAAATCTGCTCATATTAGGTGATGTAAAGGCAAGTGTCACAGAAACAGAAGGGGATGCCGGGAAGTTTATTCGCGAGATTGGGAAGGAGTACTCTTTGCACATAACAAAAGGCAACCATGATGGCGGGATTGAGAAATACAGTGAATATTGCACTGTTCACGGTGCAGGGGGTGCTATAATTTATGATGATGGGAAAATTGGGCTTGGGAGAGATGCAAAACCAAAAATAGGTGTTATGCACGGCCACGCGTGGCCTGATGCCGAGCTGCTAAGATGCGGTACAATCATGATGGGGCACTCCCACCCCCAATTGCTGTTTGGAAGTGAAATCAAACATTCTGAAAAGGTATGGGTTATAGGGCAGCTCAACACGAGCGCACTTGAAGAGTGTTACGGGAAAGAGGCCGGAATCAGGAAGAAAATAAGGATTATATGCGTGCCTGCGTTCGGGCCCTGGAAGGGGTGGCGCAGCCAGGACGGCAGTGAAAGGCTGCGCAGCCCGCTGCTTAATGAAAATATATTTATAAAATCGTCAGCGGAAATATACCTGCTGAACGGTATTAGGGTTAAATAGGAGGTTATGTTAATGTCAAAAGGCAAGAAAAGCAGGGGAAAGGAAGCACTTGTTACGTGCAGTTCGTGTGGAAGGAGCGTTCCAAGAGGCAAAGCAGTGCAGGATAACAGGTTTGTGAGATACTCTACTGAGCTCAGGACTGGTGATGATGTTACTTATACGGATATGAGAAAGGTTTACTACTGCATAAGCTGCGGCAAGCACAGAAAAATCTTTGAGAAAAAGAAGAAAAGGCTTATGAGCAAATACAACCAGTAAATATACAATGATTGCTGATGCTGCCTTACAAAGCATTTGTGCTTTTGCGCTTGTTTTTGTTTTTGCCACTTTTGTCCAGCACGTACTAATGGTTTTTCTTTATAGGGGCTTATTTGTAAGGCTAAAAGACATAAAGTACATTGGCAGTGTGCTGAGCGTGCCTACAGTATTTCTGCACGAGGTTGTTGGCCATATAATCCCTGCTTTATTAAGCGGTAGCAACGTTATAGGAGTTGATTTGCGCGAGGAAAAGGGCAATGTTTCTGTGAAATATGAGAAGAATATCTTTGGGGGTGTATCTGTATTCGTTGCTGGCTTTGGGCCTACATTTATACTGCCATTGCTGTTTATTGTATTGTATGCGCTTGCTAGCGGGCAGGATATCATAGAATTCATCTCAGAACCTGATATTATAGGAAAGTACGTTGCCGTGCTCAGGGATGTTTGTGCACTTGATAACGCGCGGGATGTGCTGCTGGTGCTTGCCTCACTTATAATTGCGCCCGGCGCTGCGTCAAGCAGCGGTGATATGAGAAGCGTAATTAGCTTTGTTAGGGAGAGCCCACTCATCGTACTTGTGATGTGTGCTGTTGCGCTGTTCGTGCTTTATGCAAGCTACACTGGCGGGTTTTATCTAAGCGATTATGGGTACTTGATTGCGCTAAACACGCTACTCGCGTTTGTTGTGATGTATATCATTGCACTGCTTTCCCTATACTTTATTATTGAGGGGAGCAAAATAAATAGGTATTTTGTGGCTGCGCTCGTGCTTGCACTCGGCATCTTCGGCTCAAAATACCTGATGATATCAAACATTACAAATGTGCTTCCGGTTTTATCTGTTGCTTTTGCATTCCCGCTCATTACCGGTCTGGTGCTTGCAAACCTTGTTTTGATCCTGTTAAGGCTTAAAAAATAACACGGGGAAACCATACTATGGCAGCCGACCTTTTCAGGATATTCAAGAGGGTTATGTCCAGGCTTACAGGAAGAAGCGGGAAGGTAAGGGAGAAGGTTGATGATGTGCCATCATCCTTCCTGGTATCTTTTGCACGGCTCAAGCAGCAGGATAAGGAAAAGTTTGACTCGTATGCAAAAGCTACGGGTGCGGGTGATGACCCGGAAGCTGCTGCCAGCACAAACGAGCTTATAGAATATGTTGGTGAAATACAGCAGAAGGGAAGGAATAGGAATAAGATAGAGAGCAAGGCCTCGCGCAAAACAACAGAGACTAAGGCCACAAAAGCAAAAGTCGCAAGGTAAAAAACTATTTTGCAAAAATGAGAGCATCTTATTTTAAGAGTTTGCCGCAGTCCTTATTTTGTATAAACCTTAAGCACGACCTTTATAGGGTATTCCTTACCGCCCTGTGATATATAAGCAAGCCGTTCTGATACCGCAACCTTCTTGTCATGTCCCGGCGCAATACCACAGCCATCCTTATTATCTTTTGTTTTCAGGGGCCTGCCACTTGAGTCAATCACCTGTAAGTAATACTCGTGGAATATGCCTGCCTCCTGCGGGCTAAAACTGCAACTTTCAAACTTTGTAGTGTTCAATATATAGCTGTTCTCCATAAGCATATCCGTGGTCATTAGATTATCAAGGGCCGTGTTAGATTCAAGCACCATAATTGCATCCGCATCAGAGAATGATGCACTCAGTGAAGACCAATAGGTAACAAGTATCCCTACCGCAACAAGAAAGATTACAATACCTCCAATCGCGTCGTAGGAGAGCACCTGCCCTCTTTTACTTAGAGATAGTAACATAATTATCACCTGGCTTCTGCTCCGGCTCATACTCAAACCTGCCTATTTGCACGTAGTAGTATACCGGCCCTCTTTCGGTTGTTGTGTTGCCTGCAATCACCCCAGTAGCACTATCACCTGAGATACTAATACCACTGCCTTTTGTTATAACTGGCAGTGTAATATTGACGCTCATTGTGTCAGCATATTTTGCAAGGTTGTTTGCATCACGGACACCCTGCGAGACATAAAACAGTGCCGACTTGAACCTCTCCTGGGAACGCTTGTTAAGCTCTTCACCTGACTGCGAGAACACATACACCGAGAAAACTGCTGCAACAAGCAGGAAAAACGCAAAGTAAGTGAGATACTCTACAGCCGTCTGTCCACGCGTGCCTGTCGGCTTTTTGTTTGCCCGTAATGGGCGTATCCAACTTGTTATGCTTTTACCCTTGAGTGACATACACATTACCGTTTATGTTCTTAAATATGAAAACGTAACTGCCACCGGCGGGCAGCATATAAGTACTTTGTGAAAACCTCACCGGCCCGGTCCGCACGACATCCGTCTTAAGGTCAGAATACTCAACATGTATCGCAACGTGCGATGCGTTGAAAGACACCTGCGTAGCATACTTGGGAAAAACAATAACGCGCGAAATCGTGGTGCCGTTGCCCTGTGTGCCGACAAGCTCGCCATACTTTACTAGCTCGTCTGCCGCCGCCTCGGCCTGGGACAGGCTTGCATAGTACTCCTTCTGCGGAGCAGCCGTGTAGAAGTACATAAACAAAGGCACGCTTATGAGAATGAAAAACGCTACCACTGCAAGGAACTCAACTGCCACCTGCCCACGCCTGCTTGAACTGTAATGCATCAGGTATTTTTGCAGGTTATCAGAATGCCTCATAGTATCACTTGCTTATATAAATGCCTTTATCATCCATACCGTAATCCGAATCACGTTGTGTGCTTACTATAAAGTGCCCTATCTGGAGCTCTTTCAGCGGCCTGTTACACATATTCGGGTTAATGCATCCAGGCATACCCTTAGCATAATGCCCTCCAACGCGCGCGTAGTAATTGTGGTCAACCTTAGAGTAATCTGCGTTGGCCCACGGCCCTATCACAAATGTTTCTATGCCATACTTGTCATTTGAGTTTGTGCCTTCAAGCCTGCTGAAGATGTCCGGTCCCCAGCTGTTCCCGCTGTTTGCGCCTTTCCAGAAGAAGTAATTGCCACACAGTACTGCCGCACGCTGTTTCTCGATATCGTATATGTGAACATCCTCGTGCACTGGTGGGTATTTGCCCGCAATGGTATCATCAAGGTCCTGCTCAATCGTGCTGCTTATGAGCACTCTCTGGCCAGCACTAACACTTACCCCGCTCACCGCTATGAAAGGAACATCATTAAGCACGATATTCTTTTTGTCCTGGATATTGTTCGGGTCAGTTACAGAGGAGGATGGCACGTATGTATAGTACGTGTTGCCTTCCCTGTAATACACCCCTGAGAGCTGCGGCTCACAAGAGTCAACAGACCTTTGCAATATTACGAGCTTTGAGTATTCACCACAAGAGATGCACGGTGCAGTATTTTCCACCCACACGTATTTTGTTGCATTAACAAAGCAGGGCTGTTTCATATCATCGGTCCCTGCTATCCTCACATTCTCAGATGTGGTTGGGGTTGTTGCGAGGTTCGTCTTCACCAGGATTACGCCTGCAAACTTTGAAAGGTTGCGCGGGTCTTTCCATCTTGAAAATTCCGCCTCATTTGTAATTAGAAGTATCCTGGTGCCAAGCGCCGAGTCCGCAGCTGAAAGTGCCTCATCTGAAGATATCACTGTGCCATACCCCCAGCCCTTCCCGTATCCTACAGAGGAAAGCTGTGCTGGCTCTGCCTTAAATTCATCAGTGCTTATTTTTGACGGGATTATTGGAATAAGGACCATATTGTATTTTGTGCCCATGTTCGGGTCATAACTCTTCAGTGCAATATACGGGTCATAAATCCCATTTATCGTAAAGTTTTCTGTGTGCGAAAGCACTTTTGTTACGTATATATCCTTCCCTTTTATAGTCACCTTTGTGCCTATTGAAACCTGCGCCTTGAACCCGTCCACGAGCTTAATATCACATATAAGGGCAGGCGGCTTATCCTCATATAAAAGGGCAAGGCCGGAATCGTTCGCGCGCTGCTGCATGGATTTGAGATACCCTAAATACATTTCAGTGAACCTGTTGCAGACCTCCTGCCTTGCATTGCGCGCGGGCTTGTTATTAGCAATTACATCCATCGTGACATCATAAAGTGCGCGCTTCGCCATCTTGGAGACTGCATAATCCAGTGCGGGCGAATCCATATCTGAAACGAGCGATGTTACAGCACGCATCCTCGCGTGGCTGGCACGTGTCTGCTCCTCAATGATGATACGCTGCGACTCAACTGAAAGTATAAGCGTGAGGAAAAATACCAGTATTATTATTGAAAGTGTGAGTGCAAATCCCCTGCGCATCATATGCCTATCACCACACGGACAAATGCCCTGTCAAACGAGCCGAACTCATCAGGGCTGTAGAGCTCTTCAGGTGTAAGGCACCTGTTAATGCCACCCGGCTCCCCGCAAAAGTCCCCGTATGTGTACGGAGCGGTATAATTCTCATTCTTCACTATAACCGGGATTGTGGATACAATGGCAACTGCCTTCTTTATGTCTTTCTTATCCCTTGAGGCGGGTGTGTAAAGCGGAACCCACCTGTTCTCCTTGCTGCTGTAATATTCTACCTTATATGAATACTGTTTCGGGACAAGCTTGTCTATCGCATCCATCTCCTTTTTTCCTGCCTCTGTTGAGAGCGCATGAATAAGCTGGATGTATTGATATTCCTTTGGCTCGGTCTTAGATATCTCAACCTTGACCTGCTTGCTCAAGAGTATATCCATCATGCCCCTGCCATACGAGTACAAAGTCTCATCTTGGATGTATGAGTAATCGCGCGAGAATTGGTTAAGTGAGCTTACGAATGCTATCACCACTATTAACGCAATAAAAGCATCAAGCATAAAAACAAAGCCGCGCCGCATATTGAGAATATACGCTCCTATATTAATAAATATTATTATAGGGGCTCAAAAAGCATAAATGTGAATTGTTGCTTATTCAGGATGCCTCCCTTCATCAGTCCCTTCACCAGTCCCAACTTCTATCCTCTTTTGCATATTGTACATATCAATTATCTCATCAACAGTTGTCGCGTCCTCTGGCCGTTTGTCCCTGCGGATACCATCAACTATGCGCGGAAACCTTAATGCATATCCCTGCCCGCTAGCGGTTTTCCCAGCAGTGTGTACTGGGGACCGCGTAATCTCATCCGCCTTTACTGTTATCACATATTTTGGCTCAACCCAATATGTTGGTGCCATATCTGAGCTGACACGTGCCGGTTTGGTTTTCACCTTAATTTTTGATAATAGAGATTCAAACTCTGACATCTGCTCCTCAGAAAACCCTGAGCCAACCTTTGCAAGCGAGTAGAACATGTCAGTGTGCGGGTCATAAACTGCGCCAAGGACACCTCCAAACTTAAACCGCGCGCGTGAACCGCGGCCAGCAAAATACCCTATCACCACAAGGTCTATCGTGTCTGAGAGCTCACTGCGGTATGACCTTTTCAGCTTCACCCACGCAAACTTGCGCGCACCCGCAGTGTACGGAGCGTTAAGGTCTTTTGCCATCAGCCCTTCAAGACCGCGCGATACAAAATCATTGAAATGCGCCTCAATATCAGCAGCACTTTTTGCAGTATAGCTCTCGGAAAGGGATATCACCTTGCTGTCCCTGCTTATTATGGACTCAAGCAGCTTCCTCCTTTCCTTTAAAGGCCTGGATGCAACCTCTTTTCCGTTGAGGTAGAGCAAGTCAAACACAAAAAGGCGGAGCGGCATCTCAGCAGTCTTCTCCTCCACACCGTGCTTCCGCTTGCGCTGGATAGTCTGCTGGAATGGATAGAACTCGCCGGTCTCCTCATTATAGGCAAGCGCTTCACCCTCAAATATTGCCTCTTTACAGCTAATCTCGCTACGCACTGCTGAAACTATGTCTGGAAGCATATCCGTCATGCGCTCCATCCTCCTTGAGAATATCTCCACCTCATTGCCCCTGCGGTGCACTTGCAGGCGAAAACCGTCATATTTGGCTTCCACAATGCATTGCCCAATCTTCTTTATTATGTCTTCAGCAGAGGAGAGGCGCTCCGCAAGCGCCGGCCTGACCGGTGTAAATGGCATCATAGTAAGCTTTGAAATTGAACGCGGGTCCTGGGCATACGACTTTGCAATTAACCCCAAATCAGAACAGATATTATACTTTGATTCAAGAAGCTCGCGGTCACTCTTGTCGCCCTTGTGCATAACAGATAGCGCATCAAGCACGGTCGGGTCGCCGACACCGAGCCGGAGTCGGCCTATCGGGAACCGTACGATATACCTCGCCTCAAGCGGTGATGCGTTGTTTATGAGCTCGGCAAGCATCGAAACCTTAATATCCTGTGAGCCGTGGCCAGATAACGTTGCAATCTTATAAAATGATGAGTACACTTTTGTTATGGAAAGTTTATTGGAAAACAGGGATGTCTGCTTCTTGCTGCCGCATAACTGCTCTGCTACCGTGCCTAGGTCACCTGCCTTTAAGTAAAGCCTCTGCACCTCCTTTTCAGAATATCCTGTTGCTTTTGAAATAGCCTCTTCAACAAGCTTTTCACCGAGGCCTACCTCCACACCTTTATGTGGTGGTGCTACTACACCTTGTATTAAATATGCAGCGTATTGAATTTCGTCCGGCGATAATTTCTTGAATAAATCAGCGATTATATCCACCATCTGGTTGCGCGAGCGCGTGCTCTCAAGCTCTTGCATTGCAGAGGCGAGCGTTAAAAAGTCCATAAAAGTAAATACGCATACAATAATAAAAATGTGGAAGCTGGCAAATAGGCACAGTGACCACTATCACTGTGGCGCTACCTATCCCTCTAAATTGGCAGTAAAAATACTGGGCACATATCTGCTTCAGCGCCGGCTGCCACTTATGTATGTGTATACTGCCATTGCAAGAGTAATGATGCCCAGCACAAGCATTATGTAATATATGCCCTTTTCATGCAGCTCATAGCCGGGGTCGTTGGCTTCTGGCGGAGAGATATCTTGTGTGGTGTTTGATGTAGGCATTGCAAACAGTTTCATTTGTGGCTGTACATCTGGATTGTGGGCCTGCGGCTTGCTCTCCAACCCGTACACATCAAGAGCCTCATGGGGTACATAAAAGCCCAGCATATATATAGACGGTACGAGCAGCATAATGGATATTGCGAACAGCACTATTGAGCGGATTGGAACCGGATTATGCTCAACACCCATAAGCGCACGGCCCTTCTCAGTAAGCTGGTAATATTTCCATTTCCGGCCCTCATCAATTTTCTCTATGAGACCTGCGTTAAGAAGGATTAAGAGGTGCTCTAACACTGTCGGGGATGACAGAGATAACGCCCTGGCAAGCTCGCTCTGTGTCCGTCTCCTTGAAGCAATTAATTTCAGGATACGAACGCGATTCTCGGAGCTGAGCGCCTTTCTCACAGGGCGGTCAATCGCAATACCAACCATATAAACACCAAAGAAAAGAACCAGATGTGGCCTGCGCTGAAGCGGGCGCACATCTGTAATATGCAATGCTTGCAAACACCTTATTTCAGTATAGATGGCATTACTACACAACTGCCTCACTCTATAAGGTATGAGACACTTACAGAGGCAGTCACGACCATCTCGCCTGGCGAGAAACTTGTGGGTACCGCTGAATCCATCGCATAGCTGGCGTAGTTCTTATACACAGGCCCCGGGAAGTAGACATAGCTGCTTCCAGCAGATGCTGGTGCGCCAAGCCTGACACCGAGACCGTCCGCAATCTTCTGTGCCTTGCCCTTTGCGTTTGCTGAAGCATACTTCAACAGGCTCTCCTCTATGGATTTCCTCGTCTCATCCTTAAGGGTGAACACCACTGAATTAACATTTGTTGCACCTGCCTGTACAGCAGCATCAACAAGTGCGCCACCGCCTGTAAGGTCACCCGTCTTGGCAGAGATTATATGGACTGTCCTGTAACCAATTACTTTTGTCTCATATATCTTCTCATCATCCGTGCAGCCCGGTCTATATTTGGGGCATATCCAGTGCGACTGCTCAACAGGATATACAGAGTATGAGCTCGTTGATATGTCCTTCTCAAGAATCCCTCTTGAAAGCAGTGCTTTCTTCACGTTATCCATAATCTCTGCGTTCTTTTCCTGTGAAAGCGCTGCTGAATCTTCCTGCGTTTCGACACTTAAAGAGATAACCAGCAGGTCAGGTGTGACCTTCTGCTGCGCCTCCCCATTTACAGAGATTGTGTGCTCCGAAGGGCTTGTAAGTGTTATGTTACCTGTAACACCTTGTTGGGGTATAGCAAGATACATCCCAATAACAAACCCAAGGAGAGCCACGGCTGTAATAATCCCAAAAGAAATCAGGGCATTATTACAATAAACGTTTCCCGAACATTCCTTGTTTCCCATCTAACCACCTTTATTGATTAACATATCAGGAATAACCTTTTTAATAGGGATTATATTGTTAGGTAAAAACCTACAGTTCCAATATGCACAGCCACAACATTAGCCACCTAATATGGATTTCATAAGGTACATCAGCACAAAGCCCAGAAGGATTGCAATAAACTGGATTGCTGATGTGTGCGGCCTTATTTCGTTATGAAGCTCTGGAACCAAGTCGGCTGCTGCAATATAAAGAAACCCGCCAGCTGCAATTGTCAGGAGATATGGCGTTGCGCTTGTGACTGCTGTGAGAAAGAAATATCCTGCAATGCCGCCCACCACAGCCGTAAATGCTGTGAATAGGTTATAAATTAATGCCTTTTTTGGTTTTATGCCGCTGTGCACAAGCACTGCAAAATCACCAAACTCCTGGGGTATCTCATGCAGCGCTATTGCTATTGCACTTGCAATCCCAACTTCAATACTTGTCACAAATGATACTGCAATTATTACTCCATCAATAAAATTATGCACACTGTCCCCAATGAGATTTAAGTATGCGGCCGGCTTTATTTTTCCTTTCTTTCCTGTAATGCTGCCACCGTGGATTTTGCAATCGCCTTCATGGCAGTGCCTCCAGTGCAGGAACTTCTCAATCACAAAAAATAGCATAAAGCCTATAAACAACAAAATAAATGCTGCCATCACATCTATTTCTTCTATTGCCTCAGGCATAAGGTGAAGCAATGCTCCGCCCATCATTGCACCAACAGCAAATGCAATAAGGAAAATAAGTGCCTTTCTCATCAGGTCTTTTTTCATGCCTAGAAGAAGCACTCCTGACAAGGAAAGCAAGCTTATGAGCACTGTTGCAATTATGATTAACCAAAGCATATGCTAATTATAAAGGTGCTTATTTATTTGCTTTTAGGTAAAAAGGACCGTTAAAAAGAGGCACATCTTATTTGTAAATAGAGGCAATTTTAAGCAGCTTTTCTGCAAACTTGTCGTGCTCGAGCACAAGCACGCCCGCCGCCATCTCCTCCCGATACTGCCCAATAAAAGGCTGGCTGGCGGCAATTACAAAAATATTCACCTGTGGAGCGCCATCATTTTGCCTTCTGAACCCAGCCTCAAACAGTGCCTTTGCCGTTTTATGATCAAACTTCCTGGTCAAAAACCACACATCTTTTTCTTTCACTTCCTCTTTGGCCGCAATTTGCTTAAGTTGTATTGGCAAAAATGAACTCGTTTCCAGCGTTAATATGTTATTGTCATCCACTAAATATCTTCTTTTATATTCCCATCTCCAATCATTGAGCAAGGACTCACTGTAAACCCATTTTATGTCACGTTGCTTGAAATCTGAATCTGCCAAATAATTGAGTTTAAGCAGCCCTTCCAATAGCTTACCAACAATCTCCTGCTGCTGCATTGTAACAAAATAAACTGGGTATTTTGCAACAATTTGCCTGAGTTGTGGTACAATAGAGGAATCAGAGCTATACATCCTTAACAAGGCAAACTTGTCATACCGGTTCAGATCCCTGATAGCTTCCCTGAACACTGTACTGAAACGCCACCTGGTAACTTTATCAACTGAGATGCGCCCAATGGATTCCTTGCCAAGCTCGATTGGGTTATCAAGAATTGCGTCCGCGAACATCTTATATACTTCTGAATTTGCAGATGACTGCAGCTTAATCGCGAGATCTTTATTTTTTTCTATGAGCATTAGCATTTTGAGGTAGTCATCTTCGTTTTTTGCAAGGTGCCTAAGCTTGTCAAAAGCGATGCAAAAAAACCCTTTGAAGTACAATGAACTGTTTAGAAACTCACTGGCGTTTATGTCCTGTTTCAAAAACCCATTATACTTAAACTTTGTATGGTCTTTAACAAGCCCCTCTTCAAGAACCTTCCTGTATGCTCTCAGTGCAGCATACATATGCACTGGTCCTGGGTTGAGAAGCACGTTGTCAAAGCTTGCAACAATAACTTTCTTTTGCATACTGTTTTAGAAAAAAATATACCTTAAAAACTTTGCTATTTTTAGAATGGAACACACAAGTTTTATTAAAGGTGGCACACTAAATTTTATGCGTGGACCCGTAGTCGAGTGGTTAAGACGTTCCCCTGACACGGGAAAGATCCCCAGTTCAATGCGATGGCGCATCCGCCCCTCGCGCTCCCAGGTAGTTCGCTTCGCGAACACGCGCGAGTTGCGGTTGTTCCTTCTTGAAAATCTGGGCGGGTCCATCTTTGTTTCCATGATGCCCAAGCTATATTATGGGCTTTCTAGTGGGATAGCCCATTGTGTCAACGCCCTTATGATGCTCAAAAGGATTAAGAGTTATGCACATTATTTATAGACATTAATCCTTGGCGGGAGCGTTTTATGGTATTTCTCATACAAATCAAGGAATAATTTCCTTATCTGCTCATTCAAGGCCACCTCTTCTTCATCAGCAACTGATTTATACAACACCCCGAGGGCGTGCACCGCAGAACAATCTTTCTCTATAAATTTCCTAACCACAAAAAGAAGGTGGTTTATATAATAACCGCCCGTCTTCAAGGCGTTTTTGTTTAAGTAGATTTCCTTTGCCGCATCTTCAATGTCTTTTATTACGTGCTGGATAACCCTTACATCACGCTGGGAAGCGAGATACATTATTAAGAGCATCCTTAAATCCTTCTCTTTCTCTGTGATGAGAGCATCAAGTGCAAACTGCCGTGCTCGCTCATCCGGGCAGTTTTTGTCGCTAAGTTCAGAAAACGCGTGGCGCCTGCATATGTTCTCCCCTGCAGCTGCCTGTTTTAGCCAGGCATATGATTCTTCAGAAAGCGGCTGCCCAAAGCTCTCTTTGCCGAAACCTGTCCTGCAAGCGCTTTTGCCAAGCATATGACGAGGGCACTGCTTTGCATCAACCATACATTAATTTTATTTATTGATAATAAAAGTTTTTCTGTGCATGCCTGTTTTTAAGATTACGCTGCGAGATTGGAAATATGATAATCTGCTTTGAGGGGATAGATGGGGTTGGAAAAGGAACTCAAATCGAGATGCTCTCCAGAAAAATAAGATGCGAAAAGAAAAAATATCCGGACAGGGAAGGGATTTATGGGGAGTTATTTAACAATATACTCAAAGGGAAGGCGGGGTTTGAGCTGAGCGGCGAATCACTATTCCCTATGTTCTTGATGGATATGCTGAAAGATGTGCAACTGTTTGAGAAGTTCAAGGGAGACAGTGAAAGACACCTAGTTGTTGACAGGTATGCTCACTCAACGCTTGCGTATCAGTGCGCCCAGGGATTCAATTATGATAACGGCAAAAAAATCATTGAGGGCTTTGGGCTTGTCAAACCGGACATTGTGCTTGTTTTGGATGCTGACCCGGCGCTGTGCATAGGGCGGCTACGCGGTGGAAGAGAAGTGTTTGAGCGCACATATTTTTTGAGTAAGGTGCGCAGTAACTACCTACAAATGTATAAAGAGGGGTTTTTTTCAAAAAAGGTACACCTCATAAACGGAGCGGAAGAGAAAGAGAAAGTACACGAGTCAATTATGAAAGCCCTTGGTAGGATAGTTGGGGGACCTATTATTAAGTGTTAAAAACCTCTGTTGCAAAATAGTAACATGTATACATTCTTAAACGCAGGGGCCTTGCGCATCTCCCTTATAACCGCGATAATTGCAGTTATGGTTTTTGCAGTTGGTTTTGCGGCCTCCCCGGCACAAGTCGCTGGGGAATATATCGAGCCGCAGGAGAAGTACGAATTAAACAAGCTCTCTGCGTGGGGAAAAGATTACTGGATAATAACTGTGGATGGCGTTGAGATGATGATGATTGGTGACGATTCAAAGGTAATGATGGACACGGACAGCATTGCCGCCGTGCTTGTCCAGAACATCTGGGAAACATCTGGTGTTGATGAGAAAACAGCAAGGATACGGGAGCTCATACGGGCTTTTAACGAAAGTGAATATCCGGAGAGGGTGGTGTGTGAAAGGATCACTGGTGTGGATGCGATGCCATGCTATGATAAGGAATCGTGCATTAAGGCGTGCTACCGTGTACCTCTGTGTGCAATGCAGATAAGGGATGATTTGATATACTCAATAATGAGCTGGAACATCCAAAGAAAGGCGGTTGATAATTCAATACTTGCTGCTTCAGAAAAGGCAAAAAACCCCAAGACTGAGGAAGATTACAGGGAGCTTTGCAGGCTCATACAAAATATGAGCGATACAATGAAAATAATGGATGATAACAAGCTCTATGATTACCCGTACTGTGAAGAGATGCATCCGACCTATGATAATGCAAATGAGGCGAAGGGCCTCTGTGAAGATATTGTTACAACGCTTGCCACGGTACCTCAAGCCAGGGAAAGGGCTGCAAAAATAAAGGTGCAGACGGATACCAGGATTAAATACCTGGAAACACGAGAAAAAACATACTTAGAAGAGTATGGGGCGGTATATGACCTTTACAACAGCATAAAATCTATGTATTCAAAGGCCGATTGGAAGGATAATGCAACTGAGGCCTCAATTAAATCTGCTGAAAATTATACTACGGAGATAAGTCAACTGAAAAATGATGGTAAGTATAAATTGGCTATAAAGCTGGCTGGCCAATACAAAAGTATACTAACAAACCTAAAAGCCGAAGTGCAGATGACAAATGCACAGTATGAGCTTATGAAATCCAAGGCAAAGGCTGATTTGGATGCTATTGTAAATGCAAGAAAGAAACTTAATGGCACAAAGTATGACAAGAATCTTACAAATTATTCAAACGAGATAAAAGAGGTCTTGGGCAGAAAAGTTAACAAGTCAGAGATAACTGAGCTAACAAAACGCATGGATGAGATTGATGCATCTGTGAAAATGATGGTTGCAGAGGCCGTGCTAAACAATGAAATCGTTGAGGAAGATAAAGGCAAGAATGTGCTTCCAGACATCCCAATAAATACAACAATGGGGGAAAAGGTTGGTGGTAGTGACGGGGTGCTGTGTGGCATAATAAGATACCTCAACTCGCTGCTTGGGTTTTCAATAGACTTTTTGAGGTTATGTAAATGACTAAAATCAGCATATACTATTCAAAGGAATTTATGAAGTTTAGTGGTAAATTTCCAGATACGCCAGAAAGGCTCGCTGCAATAATGGATTACATTAGGACATCTGATTTGGAATATACTGTTGCCAAGCCAAAGCCCGCATCAAGAAAAGATCTTGAGAGAGTGCACTCTGCAAAGTATCTTGATGAAATTAAAAATTACAAGAGAATCAACACGTACTTTCCTGACGAGCCGGTTGATAAGAATACTTATAGGATTGCCTCTCTTGCCGCTGGTGCGGCGTGCTGCGCGGCAGAGTATGCAATTAGCAAAAAACGTTTTGCATTTGCGGTTACACGGCCAAAAGGAGGCCATGCAGGGAGGGATTTCTTTGGCGGGTACTCTTATATAAACAATGTGGCGGTTGCAATTGCAAAACTTCTTGCTGCTGGAAAATCAAGGAATCCTCTTATAATCAATCTCGATGCGCATTTTTGTAATGGTACCAACAATATATTTGTAGATGATGAGAGGGTATGGCTTCTGTCAGTTCATCAGCACGCTGATTCAGTATATCCTTATACCGGAAAAGAGAAAGAAAGCACTTCGCGGGTGCGCTGTTACGAAAACCGGCTCTGGATTACAGATAAGGAATACTTGGATAAGCTATACAAAGTTATACCTAAGGTTGTTGATGAAGTAAAACCGGATATTATTGCTGTTGGCATTGGATTTAATACTTATTACAAAGACCTGTTCTTTGGTACAGTAACAAAAATAAAAGAGCCAAGGACATATATGAAGATAGGAAGGCTTCTTGATGCATGCGCAAAAGAGCTAGATGTGCCTATCTTTGGTGTTCTTGAAGGAGGGTACTGGGTTGAGGACCTTGGCGAGCTCGCATATAATTTTTTGAAGGGGTTCTGTAAGAGAAATGAGAAACTTCCTGACGTTTCTGTTGAGGGATACAGGTGAATCGATGTACAGCAGGAAAGTTCGTGAACAGTTATGGAAAAGGAATATAGATATTGGAGATAGAGTCTCCATAGAATTTGGCGGGGCCGAAAGGGAGGGAATTCTTTTAGAGAATTATTCTGAGAATACAGATATTATTGAGCTTAAGCTTGACAATGGGTATAACCTAGGTGTGGTGTTCAATGATACATTAAAGCTCATAAAAAAGAAAGGTGCCTTAAAAGAAAAACGGCATGGTGCTGGTAAAACTGAAGATAACAAAGAATATGATATTGCGGTGCTGATGTTTGGGGGCACGGTATCATCACGGGTTGAATACTCTACCGGTGCAGTGTTTCCTGCTGCAACGCCAGAGGAATTTAGAGAATCCTTCCCTGAAATGAACACGTTTGGCGGGGCGCGCTTTAAGAATGTGATGTCAATACTTTCAGAAGACATGAACACCCGGCACTGGAAAATAATTGGTGAAGAGGTGTTTAAGGAACTAAAAAAAGGCAAAGCCGTGGTTGTAACTCACGGCACTGACACGCTTGGGTATAGTGCTGCCGCAGTATCGTTTATGATTCGCAACCCACAAAGGCCGGTTGTGCTAACAGGGGCGCAAAGAAGCTCTGACAGGGGGTCCTCTGATGCAAAGGAAAATGTTCTCAATGCAGCCTTTTATGCCAGCACAGGCAGGCCTGGTGTTTATGTTGCAATGCACGCAACAACATCAGATGGTGCAGCACATATACACCTTGGTACCCGTGTTAGAAAGATGCACACTTCAAGGCGCGATGCATTCAGGAGCATTAACGCAACACCTGTAGCAGAAGTTGACTATTCAAAAAAGAAAATAGAATACATAGGTGAGTGCACTAACGTGCCAGCTGGCGGTGATATGGAACTTATCAATAAATTCAGCGAGAACGTCGCACTGGTTTATATACATCCTGGAATAAAGCCAAGCTTCATTTCAAAATTGTCTGATTATGAAGGGGTGGTCCTAGCAGCTACTGGGCTTGGGCACGTCCCATCAAACCCGTTCGGTGACGCGCTTGCAACGCCCATAATAAAAGAGATTGGTGAACTCACAAAGTCAGGAATATATGTTGTAATTGCACCACAGACAATATATGGAAGGCTGAACCTTAATGTATATACTGCTGGAAGGATGCTTAAGGAAACTGGTGTGATTGGGCACAACTGCGATTGGCTTCCAGAGACTGCTTTTGTCAAGCTTAGCTGGGTGCTTGGGCAAACAAAAGAAAGAAAGAAAGTTATAGAAATGATGTATACTGATTATGCTGGTGAATTGAGAGGGCGCAGTGCAGTGACAAATTTTTAGTTTGATGTGCTTATTCCCCTAAAACGGCTTTTGCAAGCTCGATTACGCGCATATCATAAAACACATTATTCCTGAACTGCCTTTCGAGAAGCACGTGCGCAAACATACGCGCCTGCTCAGGTGATACCAAATTAAGGGCATGCAGCGCTTCATACTGAACATTTACCCTGCAATATGAGCCGTGGGCAAGTGTACTGAGCAACTTTGTGTTTTTCCTGATGAGCTCTGCAATAAAAGATGCCACGTTGCGCTCATATATAGATGGGGCCTTTGTTGAATACATCTTAAGATACATATGGATTGCGCTAAACTTGCTATACTTGTATATATCTTCTATACATAAGGAAAGCCACTCCTTTGGAAGGCTGTTCCCTGATATCTTATATTGGTTGTAATACTGTTTGAGCGCATTGAAAAGATATGTTTGCTGTGAAGGTCCTAGGGTACCGTATCGTGTGCGCATTATTTCAACAAACAACGCTATCTTCTCAGATGGCCCGTTCTGGTATGATAATAGCCTTGCTATGTCTTTTTTAGAAAGAATATCATACGCCGCTACACCTACCTTTTTTGCAAGCTCGTATTTGCCTGTTGAAGTGCTTAACACCAATAGCATGTTAAACTTGTTGGCAGGCGTGCCTGGCAGCTGCTTAAGCTCTTCAACGATACACTTAATGTTCCCCTTTTCAAATGCTTCCTGAAAAGGAGATTTCCCGCGCAGCAGCAGGCTGTTCATCGGTGAAACCCTAACTTTGCCTATCTCATTGATAGATGACATCCATAACACCATCCATTTCCTTTATTTATCGCCCTTCAATGAAATTATGGCAGACGCAACATCTCCCTCTTTTTCTAATGCCTTTATAGCTTCCTCACGGGATACGTTGGCACCGTCCATCACAAGCTTTATATCCTCCTCACTTAATTGCAGGTCGCTGTGCACGCGCCCGCTTATACTGTAATTCTTCTCTCCTTTGATATCCATCTCCATTACCTGTGGGTTATCAATTATAATGTTCGAGCCATCACATTCTATTATTACTCTCTTTGCTTCAATCATCCTGCTTTTTATGCCCATTTGCCTGAGCATCTGCTGCATTTGTCTTGGGTCTGTTGGAAACATGGGAAAATTGAGAGGGGTTAAATAATATAATTATATAGTTTGCGCATGGAATAAAAGCAGATGGCGGAAACACTCGTAATAATTGCAGAAAAGCCTAAGGTAGCGGAGAAGATTGCGCGTTTTCTTGATGATAAGGCGAGAAAGAAGAGCGAGCATAAAATTCCTTATTATGAGCTTGAAAGGGACGGAAAGAAGATTTACGTTGTTAGCGCTGTGGGGCACTTGTTTTCACTTAAAGAAAAAGGGGGCAATAGGCGTGTTCCGGAATTTGATATTGGGTGGGTACCAGCATATGAGGCGTCAAAGGCATCTGCACACACCAAGGATTATATAACTACCATAGAGAAAGTTGCCAAAAAAGCAGATGTCATTGTATCCGCGTGCGATTATGATGTCGAGGGGTCGCTTATCGGATTCAATGCGATCAGGTTTTCTGCAAAGCGCACATCTGGGAAGAGAATGAAATTTTCTGCACTTACAAAAGAGGATATAGTGAGTGCATACGAAAACATGGGTGAACTTGATTATAATAACGCATATGCGGGCGAGGCCAGGCATTTCCTTGATTGGTATTGGGGAATTAATCTAAGCAGGCTACTTATGGATGCCATCAGAAAAGCTGGCGCATATAAAGTGCTAAGTATCGGGCGCGTACAGGGGCCTACTCTTGATATCCTTGTGAAAAGGGAAAGAGAAATAGCCGGATTTAAACCTGTTCCGTATTGGGAAGTTGCTGTTGAGAAAGATAAGATAAAGTATTTGCATGAAAAAGAAAAATTCTGGGATGAGAAGGAAGCAGATGCTGTGCTTAGTGCCACAAGCAAGGAAGGGATTGTTGAAGAAGTAACTAAAAAGATGTTTAAGGTTGCACCTCCTGCACCGTTTGACTTGACGTCACTGCAGGTTGAGGCATACCGTGCATATAAAATGTCTCCAAAGGAGGTTTTACAATATTCACAAAACCTTTATGAAAACTCCTACATTAGTTACCCGCGAACGAGCTCGCAAAAGCTTCCTCTCTCACTCAATCTGAAGGGAATCCTTGAAAAGATGTCAAAAATAGATGAGTATCGCAAGGATGCGCAATTCCTTTTGGAGGAAGGCATGTTAAAACCACATGAAGGTGAAAAGAGCGATGCGGCACACCCTGCAATACACCCAACTGGGATATATGGAAAGATGAGCGAGCAGGAGAAAAAGCTTTATGACCTCATTGCAAGAAGGTTCATTGCGTGTTTTGGTGAATGGGCTGTAAAGGAAAGCACCACTGTGCGGCTTAAAATGGGCAACGAGAGGTACAAGGGGCAGGGGATTGTTATTAAGAAGCCCGGCTGGATTGGGCTTTACGGCAAGTATTATACAGCTGATGAAGAGAGGTTGCCAGAGCTTAACAAAGGCCAGAAATTCGTAGCGGACAAAATAACAAAGGATAGAAAGGAGACAAAGCCGCCTGCAAGATATACTGCGACTTCTCTTGTTAAAGTGCTTGAAAAGAAAAACCTAGGCACGAAAGCAACACGGGCGACTATAATTGATACGTTATTCAAAAGGGATTATGTCAGAGAAAAAAGCATGCGGGTGACAAGCTTGGGGATGGCTGTGCATGATGCGCTGATGAAATACTCCCCTGAAATCCTGGATGAGCATCTCACAGAGCAGTTTGAAGATAAGGTTGAAAAAATCCAAGAAGGAAAGGAAAAAGAGGAAAAGGTGCTTGCCGAGGCGAGAGATGTCCTCAGTAAAATAATTGATGAATTCAAGAAAAACGAGTACAGTATAGGAAAAGAGCTTCTTTCGGCGCTCAGGCAAAGCGAGAGGAGTAAGGGATTCCTTATGAAATGCGAACAATGCGGAAAAGAGATTACCATTAAAACAACCAAGGATAAGAGAATATTTATAGGATGCACGGGGTGGCCTAACTGTAAGGTTGCTTATCCCATACCTTTTGGTGTGCACAAGGTAAGCTTTGTCAAGAAATGCGAAGAGTGTGGCGCCCCTGTAATTAAGTATATAATCAACAAGCGTGTGGTTGTAAGGTGTGCAAACCCAAAATGCCCATTATTATCACAGCAAGAAGGGAGGGACACGCATAAAAAATAATGTTTTGTTCTGGCTGCTAATTCAAACCTGAATCTGCCGTGTTATTGCGGTCTGCTAGAACTGCTTCTTTTGGGATATCGCTTAGCATTGCCAAAAGCTCACTATCCTTTGAGTATAACTCAACTTCAAGCACATTGCCAAACCTGTTAAGTTTAGCTACAAAATAGTGAAACTCGTGAATTAATGAGGCTGGGATTTCCCGGTCATCCCCGCTTTGCAGAAGCCTCTCGTAATCCTCTGCAAAGAGCTGTGAAAATACTGTGCGTGCCGTGCTGCCATATTCATCAAAATGGCGCGAGTCATAAATAAAAGAGATGGTATTATTTATCTTTCCTAAAAAACCTATAACTGCAAGCGGGGAATTTTCCTCAAAAATGAATAATTTGTGATCAACCAAATCTATCTTTTTGGATGGGTTTATTAGTGAAAGGTCCTCGTTAAGGCGACATATAAAACTGGCCAGCTTCTTCGATGCGCCCTCCTGTACCAGCTTATTCATCAGTACACTTGTATTATTCTCCATTTGCCCGCCCCTTCGCATAAAAAAAATTGGCCTGGAAACTAATAAATAGTTTTCCAATTTGAATGATACAATAACAGGCGGCTGTAGTCTAGCCTGGTAGGACATGGCCTTGCCATGCCGCTTTTTTGAGCGCCAAAAATGCGGTGCTTCTCAAAAAGGCTAAGACCCGGGTTCAAAGCAGGGCACTCCATACAATAACGTGCTGGGTGCATGTGAAAATCCCGGCAGCCGCATTTATGCTTATTCTTTGGGGGCTTGTTATATATTTTATACTCTTGTTATTCTTTCTTCCCCGCGCCCATTAATTTAAGGTAGGGAAGCACCGCCAGGCCCGCTATTATAAATACCCAATACGCGAAAAAGCGCTCAACAAGCATCGCAGACAGCGCTTTATCTGATGCAACACCAAAAAACATAAGTGCTGCCGTGCCTCCCCCTTCAAACAAAACTCCGCCGCCTGGGAGGATTGATAACACAGAAAACAAGTATGCGGCGGCGCTTGCAGAGGAAGCCTCAAAGAAGGGCAGGCTTGCATCCAAAAACATTATGATAAGCCACAAGCGCAGGAATGCGCACAGCCATATTATTACTGTAAGCGCCGTTATGGTTATGAACTTGTTCGTGTTAGAAATCGTGTCGCGCAATGACTTGAAATATATGCTAAAAAAAGATGATAGCGCCTTATGTGGCACCAGCGAGGAGGCCTCTATAAATAAAGTCGTCGTTGATATTACAAGAAACAAGATAAGCGAGATTATAAGTGCAATTGATATTATTGGGTCCAACAGGGATGAGATGGCCCCAAAAAGAAGGAAAGGCAAGAACAACACATCAAATACGCGCTCAATCGAGATTGCTGAGAGGCACTCGCTGGCAGGTATTTTTGGGTTTGACCTGAATGCCAATGGCCGTATTCCTTCCCCCGCAAATCTTGATGGGACAAGGAAGGATATGAAAATGCTGGCAAGATAAGGTGCTGCTAGCTGCCTAAAGGAATACTCATTATTCAGTGCATATTTAAACCTGAATGTCTTTGCAATAAACTCTATCGTTGTAATTAAAAAAAGTATTATGAATGGTAGTATCCCTATTGAGAGAATCTCACTAAAAGAGGCGGAAACATCAAAACCAAGCCACTGTGCAATCAAAATGAATAGTATTAGGGAAAGCAATGAAACTGCCAAATAAAGCATTTGTTTATGTGCTTTCACTTTCCTAATTTAGCCATGGTTATTAAAAAATCTTCATATTATGGGGTTTATGAAATTGACGGGAAAATTGCCACCTTGAGTTTAGACCCTGGTGTGCGGGTGCATGGCGAGCAAATCGTTAAAGAGGATGGAAAGGAGTATAGGGTATGGGACCCAAAGAGGAGTAAGCTTGGAGCGGCAATGATGAAAGGACTTAAGACGTGGCCTTTTAGAGAAGGCGTGAAAGTGCTTTACTTGGGTGCGGCTGCAGGCGTTACGGTAAGTTTTATATCAGATATTATTGGTGAAGATGGCAGGATATATGCTGTTGAGTTTTCACCTGAATGCATGAAAGACCTGCTCTTACGGTGTGAAAACAGAAAAAATATCTGGCCGGTGCTCGCAGATGCACGGCTTCCCCAAAAATATAGTTATGTTGGCGTGGTAGATGTGTTATTTGAAGATGTTGCACAACCAGACCAAGATAGAATACTTATTGAGAATTCCAGATACCTGAAAAAAAACGGGATTGCAATGATTGCTGTAAAATCCCAATCAATTGATGTGACACTGAAACCGCAGGAAGTGTATAGGAGGGTGCTCTCAAACTTAGGGGGGACTTTTGAAATCCTGGAGAGCTTTGAGCTTGACCCATACGAAAAGCACCATTTGTTTATTGTGTGTAGAAAAAAATAATCAGAAAACAAGCGCGTATAGTAGTACTGAAGCCAAGGGGATAGTAAAATTATCATCAAGCTTTGGAGGGAGCGACTCGACAAAAGCAGTTACTGCTGCAAATAAGAGCGCGAACGGTCCTAATAAGAAATATGAGAAAATAGCTGTTGATGCAAAAAATGCAAGTGTACCTTCAATTGTCTTATTTGGGTTTATTGGATTACGTATCCTGCCATGCGTACCAACAAGTGTTGCTATCCCGTCACCTATACCAAGTGCAACTATCGTTGCGGCAAGGAAACTAATATTTGATATGAACACAAAAGCGAATAAAATGCCCATGCCATACCAGAACGCACCGTACCCTTGCGTGCTGCCGGCACGCTCAAATATGTCAAAAATGAAGGATATTTGAGGATTTTTCCCGCCACACATCCTATAATTTATCAATACGAGGAGAAATACAAGGCCTATAAAAATGAGAAACTCGAGATACACCGGGCCGTTCATCCTGTAATATGTTGTAAATAAGAAAAGCGCAAATAGAAGTAATACCCCTATAAATACATGAAGAAGCTGGCGCCTGAACTCAAATTTTCGGTTTTGGCTGTTGGTGTGCAGTGTTAGCGTACCTTTTGAAAAAAAGCGGTCCACGACATCGTACGAGAGAAAACCTATTACAAAACCTGCAAGAACATCGTTAAGAAAATGCACACCCAGGTTAATCCTGAAAAAACCAACCAGTAATGAGAGAATAAGAAATGTCGGAAATGCCTGTGTGCCAACAAACAGCGCAAGCACCACCGCTGCAAGCGTTGCGTGGCCGCTTGGGAACGTGAAATCTGGTACTGCTGGGCACTCTGTCTTTATGTATGCCTCGTCTAAAATGCAGGGCCGAGGTACCTGAAATGCGTATTTAAGTATATATGTTAGGAGGAGCGCAAGCAGCACGGCCACCGTAACTTTTAGCAGACGGTCCTGCTGTGATAAAAGTCTTGTATGAAACATAAGGGCAACAAGATATATCAAAGGGAGGTATTCGTCAATTATTGTTGCAATAAATGTGAGCATTGGATCTTTAAGTGAAAAAATATATCTTGTTATGGCATCAAACGTCGGCTGCATAAGAAAATTGCCCCACATAAGTATTAAAAACTTTGACAAGAAAACAAAAGCTAACAGAGGTGTAAAGATGATGTTCGGTGACGACGACTTTGATGAGGAAGATGAAGATATCGATGAAGAGGAAGAAGATGAGGAATGGGATGAAGAGGAAGAAGACTGGGAAGACGAAGAAGAGGAGGAAGAAGAGGAGGAAGAAGAATAAATCCTTGCTTTCATTTCATTTTATAATATTATTTTTCGCGTTTTAGCTGTTTTGCCTCTTGAATTGCTTCATTTGATTTTGCGCCGCGCTCACGCATCTTTAATATTATAAAGGAGATTGCAATTACTGCAAGTCCAGCAAGGATAAGGGTATAATCACCTGCTGGTTTCTGTGGTGTGCCTGTGAGGCTTTCTTTGACTGCAATTGCTGCCTCTTTTGCTCGAGAATATTCTCCCGCAACATACATAGACTCAATCTCCTGGATTTTTGGTGTTAGCACCTGTTTCACGCGCGGGTCCGATATTGTTAAGGATATTGATTTAAGCTCTGATATTGCCGTGTTTGCGGCTGAGCGCTCTGTAGATATATAGGTGTTAATGCTGGAAAGCGTTTTGTTTATTGTATCTATCGAAATAGAATATTCAGACGGTGTTTGTGGATTCAAGGATAATAGTGACTGGGAATAAGAAACCATATCTTGGGGGCACTTTGTACCGCACGCTTTTGTGAGCTGGGCTATTGCGGCCTTTAACATGGTAACTGATGACTTAAACCTCTCTTTAAGTGAAGATTCCCATTCAGATGCATTTTTGTCTGCGTTCTTTACTGATATTTCAAGCAAATCTAGAATTGAGGAGGCCTTACCAAGCTGCAAAAACGTGCTTGAATCTGGATTTGGGGAAGAAGATGCCATCGCAAGCACGGACTCTACTTCCGCAACCTCTGGCGGCATGCTTTTTGAGTATCCCTTATCTATAAGTAAAAGCCATTTCTGCTTTACTGAATTAAGGCGTTCTGAAATGGAGGATATCTTACTGTATACAAGCGTGTTCAAAGCCAGAACCTCATCGTTTGCTTTTCGCAGGAATGTAAGCTTCTTTGCAGGCTCGGCCTCAGCATTTGCGGAATCGTAGTAGGACTTGATTTTGGCAAGCGCTTTTTGGACTTCCACATCATTCATATTTGATAAGTTGGCTAACACCGAGGCGGTTTGTTTTGATAACCTTTCTATCTCTTCTCCCTGGCGATTGGCTTGCTCGGTTGCTCGCTTTGCCTCAACCAGCGTCTTGTCCGCATCGGAGATTGCTTTAAGAGCATCTTCATACTTTCCAGTCTCGAATGCGTTCCGTGCCTTGTTAAGGTGGTTTTCCACCTCTTTACTCTGCAATGCAGTATTGTCTTTAGATAAGCGTACAATTTCCTCCTCAATATACTCCTTGCTTATAGGTGTGCTTGCATGGATGTCAAAAGTACATTTTGAGCTGGCTGAAAATGCCTTCACGTTTATGGTAAGACGCGTGTATGTTGGAAAATGTGTGCTGGCAGTTGATTTTATTTCACAATCCGAAGATGATACTAATACAGAAGATGGGGATACTGCCGGAATGTCATAGCTTATCATAGCGTCGCTAATATCAAATGGGACTGTGTTTTTAATGATAACAGACATTGTTGTGCTGGTTTTTGTGCTAGATACGCTGTTCAATGTAGCAACAAAAGGGTTTTCAATTGAATATACCATTGTTAATATATGCTCCCCTGCAGGTATCGGTCGTGCTATTTCCGCATCATAATTAAAACTCCCAACGTACTCTCCATCATAATACAACACATATGAATAATCATAGTTTGCCGGGATTTTAAGATAGGGGGTTCCGAGCGAGGTTATTTTTCTCTCAACTTTTACCCTGAGCAGCGTTGGCGTAATAAGGGTAGATTCCCTTTTAACGGATTGTGTTCTTGCAAGAACCTGCGTGTCCTCAAAAGAAATTGTATACATCTTATTTGGGGTGTATTGGTTGATAAGAATATTGAGCTGGTTGTTTGTATAACTATAAGAAAGCCCTGCCGTATCATACTTGGCCTTTGATCTTGAAACGTCATAGGGAATTCGAATGCTCGTTGAAATAGGCCCTTTGTACTCTAAATCCAGAATACTGTATGTAGATACATCAACCTTGCGCGTGATAGGCACATCTAAAACAATCGTTGCGTTGTCATAATTGACGCTCACAACAGCGTTTCTTTCAAGCGATTCGCGGATGAGCTCTTTCGTTTTTACACGTATTTGCGCTTCGAGCCCTGCTATGAGCCCAGTTATCTCCTTGTAATGCCCGAGCGATAGATATTTATCAAAAGTGCCAGTGGCGTCTATGTATGGGTTGAGCAATGTGTACTCTTTCAATGGCTTGCCATCAAGCGATTCAAAATACGTTGCCAGCGGTAGCAATGTGGCATAACGTGATGAAAGATGTGAATACTGTGCAGCGCCACGCATAAATATTTGTTCCGTCAGGTTGTTGCATGTGAGTGAGATGTTTACCATTTCTGCAGCGGCTAAATTGCCGCTCTGCAATGCAAGCATTTTGCTTTTATAATATGATTCTTCATAAGAAACATCGATTGAATCTGTTTTTGCACGGTCAATCACCGATTTCAAATAATCAAGTGAGCTCACCGCTGAGTCCTTGGCATTTGCACGGAACACTTCGTCTGGAGAAAGATATGCACGGGCAAGGCGCAGGCTGTTCAGCGCAATTTTAAGATGTGATATCCTCTCAGCAGGAGTATTGCTGGCAAGAGCCATTTCTTTTTCTGCCTTTTCGATCATGCTACGAGCAAGAGAGAGCTGCTGTTGCTCTGCCGCAGTCTTAGGAATAAATGCAGATGCTGCAGCTGTTGCTGCAATATACTCTTTTTGTGTTATATTTTCGGCAGAGCTGACTATCAGGATTCCGCGCCGCGCCGCCTCTTTCAGGTTATATGATGCACTATCCATCTTTGAAAGCGCTAAGTAATATGCATTTATTGAGTCTATAACATATCCGTATGATTTTGCAGCATAAACCCTGTCACCTTCTGAGATGATGGAAGTGTATTCTGCAATGTTTTCAGAAGCTTTTGAAATATGGGTTGAAGGTGAATCAAGCGTGTCCAGCGTAGCAATACCAAAGTATACAACATCTGCATCTGTTATCTGCCCATATTTCTTACTTACCTCAGAGTATTCTGCAGATATTTGCCCGGCACGTGTTTCTGCGGAAGACTTTGCTGATTCGCGCTCTTTGATAAGGCCCTCTTTTATTGAATTCTGGGCTGTGTATGCAAAAATAAGCTTTGAGAATGCTGATTCCTGCCCATCAAGCAGGTACCTGGCCTGGAACACTGACTCTGAAACAAGAGGATGATAAGCTGACGGGTCATTTGCAGTCATATGTGCATATTTCTTAATGCTGGCTTCCCGCTCACGCAGCAGCTTGCCATCTATTGATGCAAGGCGCGACTCTAGCTGTGCGATGTCGTTGGCATACCTGCCTTTATAGGAAGGATTGAGAGCACCCATAAGCCAAAGCTCCCTGTAACCCATAGAAACCTTTGATAGCAGGCCGTTGTATGCCAGCTCGCTTTCCTCGACTGCCGCTACCGCTGCCGTATAATGGTTTTTACATATTGATAGCATCTCCGCCCCAAGATCTGAAACCTCATATATCGCCCCTGTTCCCGCATCAATGGCCAAAAACATCCCAAGCATAGGAACAAGCATGTAAGCGATTGCTGCGGCAGATTTTCCAACTGTCTCGTTAAGATGACTCTGGATTGCATCTTTGAGGAGGTATCTACTTTCACCGAGCGTTTTCAGATTCTGGTCTGCATTCTTAGCGTGGCGTATCTCTTCGCTCAGCTGTGAAGATACTTCCGGTGAAAGCGCAAACATATAGCTATTGTCAATGTCTGTCCTGCCAGGGCTATTGAGAAGCACGTTTGTTATAAAATCTGGTAGCGAGACGCTGTTAAATTCCCACGGCTTTTCAATTGTTGGGTCCAGGTAAGTTGCATTGAAAGCGAAGCATGGAGAAAGTGCAAAAAGCAATGCTAAGATAAAAAATGGCACGCGCATAAAATTAAAGGACAGAAAATGTTTATAATATGAAAAAATTTCCAAAAAGCTTATTTAGGATTTTTCCAAATGTCTACTTACTCTGGAAGAAGTATGCCACTATTGTTATTATAATCCAAACAACGATTGCTATTAAGGTTATCTGGGATGCTGGGAGCGGGTTAAACCACCAAACAGCACCAGCAATCAATGCTGTAAGTATTGTACTTATTATGACACTGATTGCAATTTTGAGCATATTGTCTTCCTCTTCAACCTCAATCGCGTTCTTAACCTCGTTTGCAACTTCCTCCTTAATCTCGCTCTCTATGTCTTGCCTTATCTCTTCACGCAGGACTGGTTCAAGATCGTGCTCGATTTTTTTCTCTATCGGAGCCGGCTTTCTGGCCGTTTTCCGGGCGGTCGCCTTCTTCCTAATTTTGCTTGCCCGTCCAGATTTCTTAACCTTAGATTTGAGCTTTTTGGCCACCATATGAACACCTAATATTACATCGGGCTGCTTATTTATAAATGTTTAAACCGCATCTAATATCATGGAAAAAAGGCAGGAGTTGGAGACAATACTTGCTGAACTGAGAAAAGTTGGTGATATTAGTGCTAGTGCAATCGTGCGCCGGGACGGGCTGATGGTTGCAAGCGATATGCCTAACTATGTGGATGGCAGAACGATAGCGGCTATGACTGCTGCGCTTGTAGGGACCGCTGAAACATCTGCTGACGAGCTAAAAATAGGTGGATTTAACCAGGTAATTGTGGAAAGTGGTGATGGAAAGCTTGTTGCAACCGGGGCGGGGAGTATGGCAATACTTGCATGCTTGGTAAGTAAAAACGCAAACCTAGGCCTTGTGCTGCTCAGCATGGAGAACGCCAGCAAAAAGGTATCTGATATACTTGGTGGGTGAAGGAAGGTTATTAATATGGATGCAACACCTTTAACTAAAAAGATGGTTGAAAAAGCAAAGAAGGTTTTTGGGCCTGTTGCTGAAACCCTGGCAGCGGAGGCGCTTAAAAGGAGCAGGGATGAAATTTCATTTAGAAAAGAGTATATTGAAGAACTGGTGCGTATTACTGGGAGAAGAGAGCTCGTTGAGAATATTATCAATAATAACAAGTAAAAAGACATGGTGGTATTATGGCAAACGAGAATGGCAGGGCACCAACTGGTATTGAGGGCCTTGATGAAATGATAGAAGGCGGTTTTGAAAGAGAATCTATAATTATGGTTGCTGCCGATGCGGGTGCTGGAAAAAGCACGCTTGCGTTGCAGTTTCTGCATAATGGGGCGGCTGTATATGGTGAATCCGGTCTTTATATAACATTTGAAGAACCAAAATTGCAGGTTTACCGGCATATGAAGAGGTTCGGTTGGGATTTTGAGATGCTTGAAAAAAAAGGTAAGTTCAGGTTTATGCAGTATGCTCCGCATGAGGCTGAAAAGTTTTTCAAGGATGGAACCGTGATCGAAGATACAATCAAGGATATGGGAATTAAGAGGGTTGTTATTGATTCGATAACCTCTTTTGCATTGCTTTTTGAGAATGATTATAAGATGAGGCAGGCTGTGCTGCAGCTGTTCGCAAACCTAAAGAAATGGGGTGTTACTTCACTTATCACGTCAGAAGGCGAATTAAACACGCTTGGAGATATGAAGGCTAAGTTTGGCGTTGAGTTTATTGCTGATGGGTTCATTGCAATACATTCTATCAGGAAAAAAGAGGTCAGGGATTTTGCACTTGAAGTTGTAAAGATGCGCGGGACGAATCATTTCAAAAAGATGGTCCCGCTTAAGATGGTTGAAGGGAAAGGTGTTGTGCTTTATCCTAGCCAGCCGGTGTTTGAAAGTGCCGCTGGGTTTTAGGTATTATTTATGGTGTGGTGTCGGCTGCTGTAAAGGTGTCGTATATGGATTATGGCGAGCTTCTTCTCAATGAGGATGTACTGCTTCCAGAGTACCTTCCAGAAAGGTTGCCTGGGAGGGAAAGGGAAATTAATGAGATTGCACATAATTTTAAGGTTGCACTTAATGGTAGGAAGCCTGAAAGCTTGCTTATCTATGGCCCGCCTGGGACGGGAAAAACAGCTGTGCTCAAGTACGTAATTAGGCAGCTCGCCGAATATTCTGGAAAGGTCCGCATCACTTATGTAAACTGCTGGCATATGGGCACGAGGTTTGGGATTTTAAGTGAGATTGCAAGATGTGTGGGATATATATCGCCTATGAAAGGGGCTGCGGTTGAGGATGTGCTTAAAAGAATGGCTGAGATAATAAAAAAGAAGGGGATTTTTGTTGTTGTCGTGCTTGATGAGATGGACCGGTTGGTAGCAAGTGGGCACGGCGATGTGTTATATGATATCAGCAGGATGAATGAGGTTTATGGTGTAAAAATAAGTGTTATTGGGATTGTTAATGATGTTGGGCTGCTCGCCGCCCTGGACCCGCGCATAAGGAGCTCCGTAATAAACAGAGATGTTGAGTTTAAACCATATACTGTCCCACAGCTTAAACAGATACTGGAGGAGAGGGCGCGGCTTGCGTTCAGCTCATATTCGCCTGAGGCGATTGGTGTGTGTGCTGCGCATGCGTACAAATTTAACGGTGATGCGAGGGTTGGTATCGGCCTACTTCTTTCAGCGGGGAGGATTGCCGAAAAAAAAGGGCTGCCCAAACTCGATGTGCAAAGTGTTGAGGAAGCGGCGGCTGCACAAAAGTCGCGGCAGGCAAAAATCGAGAAGGTTGAGGTTGAGCTTGGAGAGGTAGAAAAAAAGATCATTGAAATACTCAAGAATGGTGAGATAAGTAGCGGTGAGTTGTATGCCAAGCTTGATGGCATGAATGAGAGAACTGTGAGAAATTACCTTACAAAAATGGAGAAATCTGGGATAATTGAAGTAAAAGAGAATGTCGGAAAAGGTCGCTCCAGGATTATAAGATTAAAAAGCAATCAGGATAAAAAATAGTGCATGGACGCCGGCAGAAAATATGAATTAATAACCAGAAACCTTGAAGAGGTTATAGGCGAAGAGGAGCTTAGAAGTATACTTGAAAAGAGGGATCTTAAAATATATCTTGGAACTGCTACTACTGGGAGGCCTCATATAGGGTACTTCGTGCCGGCTATGAAAATTGCGGATTTTTTAGATGCTGAGTGTGAGGTAACTATTTTGCTGGCCGACCTGCACGCCTATCTTGATAATATGAAGGCGCCGTGGGAGCTGCTTGCAAAAAGGACTGTGTATTATGAGCATATAATGAAAGAGCTGTTGAAAAGTGTAGGTGTGGATATCAAAAAGCTAAGGTTTGTGAAAGGCACAGATATGCAATTGAGCAGGGAATACACGCTAGATGTATATAGGCTTTCGTCTATCGTGAGTGTGCACGATGCAAAGAAAGCGGGGGCGGAAGTGGTAAAGCAGGTTGATAACCCAAAGCTGGGTGGATTGCTTTATCCTTTATTGCAGGCGCTTGATGAGGAGTATCTTGGTGTTGATGCACAGTTTGGAGGGCTTGACCAGAGGAAAATATTTGTGCTTGCCGCAGAAATATTGCCTAAAATAGGCTACAGGAAAAGGATACATCTTATGAACCCTATGATGCCTGGGCTGTCTGGGGGTAAGATGAGCTCGTCTGAGCCGGAGTCAAAGATTGACCTGCTTGATAGTGAAGAGGATATAAAGAAAAAATTTGCAAAGGCATACTGTCCAGTAGGGCAGGTTGAAGGAAACGGTGTGCTTGCATTTGCAAAGGTGGTTATGTTCCCGCTTCTTGAAAGGAAAGGGAAAAGATTTCTTGTTGAGCGGCCTGAGAAGTTTGGAGGAAATGTTGAAATTAGCAGCTACAATGAGTTGGAAAAAATGTACAAGGAAGAAAAACTACATCCGATGGACCTGAAAGCTGCTATGGCAAGGGAACTTGCCGAGGTACTCAGGCCGGTGAGAGAGCACTTTGCATCACCTGAAATGCAAAAATTAATCAAGGAGGCATACCCTGAGTGAGGAGAACGCAATATTATTAAAACAGAAATGTTTGAATTTTCGCATGAAGAAGCTTAAAAGGCATCCTGATAATGGAAGGAGGTTTTGCGAGAATGATGATGAAAAGGGGCTTTATGGGAGGTTTTCGCCCTTTTTCATTGATTCATATAAAATAGCACAATCAAAGTCTCTAAGAAGGCTTGAAAGCAAAACACAGGTTTACACTGTCCCAGATAATCCTCATATAAGAACTAGGCTAACCCATACAAATGAGGTTGTGTGGATTTCAAAACTTATCGCAATGCGGCTGGGGTTAAATGAATATTTATGTGAAGCTGTTGCGCTTGGGCATGATATCGGCCATACTCCTTACGGCCATCCTGGTGAGGCACTGCTCGCTAAAATAAGGCCTGGTTTCAGGCACGAGAAAAATAGTATTGTTGTTCTCGAGCTTGTTGAAAGGGCAGGAAAGGGAACTAATATATGTGTTGAAACAGCTGGTGGGATCCTTTACCACTCCCGCGGGAGTGGGCGGCTGGATGTGAGCGAGAAGGTCCCGCAGGAATGGAACGTTGTGATGCTTGCAGATAAGCTTGCGTATGTATTCTCAGATATCAATGATTCTGAAAGACTGGGTTATCTTAAGAAACTCCCATATGAGGCGGTTGCGCTTGGGTGTTGCCAGCGTGAGCGGGTTGATAACTGCATAAATGCGCTTGTTAATGAAAGCTTAGAAAAGGGATACGTGGCCTTTTCTGATTCAAAGGAAGCGAAACTGTTCGCAAGGCTGAAGGATTTTATGTATGACAAAGTGTATGGAAAGATAGATGGACGGCTTAAAACCATAACTTTAGAGGCAATTTATGAAATAATTGAAAAGACATTCAAGGAGTTTGACCCCGTGCTGCTCACAAGCCTTCTTACTGATTCTGAGGTTACCGCACTGGCAGAAAAGCTCCTTGATAATCCTCTTGATAAAAGAAAGATATTTTTAAACCACAGCATCACTGGGCTTGCCGATATTTTGGAAGGGTTGGAGGAGATACCTATTATCAATTACGAGTGTATTGATGCCAACTGGATAATGAAAAAATGTAAAAATAAGCTCTGAATTACTTCTTTCCTATAAAGCCGGCTAGCACAGCCCCTATTAATGCCAGTACAAAACCGATTACCACGCCGACAACGATGCCTACTGCCAGCAAGCCGAGTGTTATAATAAACGCTGGTGCGTTCGGGCCCATCATAAACATGCCAGCCAGCAAGCCGAGTATGCCGTTGATAATGCCGGAAACCAACGCCACAACAGCACCAACCAGGCCGGCTTCAACGAGCCCCATCTTGTTTTTGGCTGCCACGTAACCTGCATATATGTATATAATTAGACCTATCAGGCCAACCAGCGACCCAACAATCATACCCATTGTTGGGGCAAGCACACCTATAATCAAAGAAAGTATGCTTAAGACTACCAAAGCAACTACTGGCATTTTTGCAAGTTCCCATGTTTTCTTTAAATCCATATATACACCCCTTTTAAATGTCTGTCGTAAGTATTTTAAGCTTTAATAAGGATGGGGCCACGAGGATTTCCATTTCACGCCCCTCAGAGGTATGAGAGTAGAGGGAGAGAGGGGGCAAAGCCCCCTTCCTCTCCTCTTTTGAACCCCGATTTGCTGGTTTCTCAATACAACACGACAGGTCATGTCACAAGCATCCGCCAAAGCGGATGATGCGCCATTTGCATATGCAAATGGGCGTGTTGACAAGCTCCAGTTTATGCAATCATCGAACTTCTTTTGGTGAGGCCTTTAGCCATCCAAAAAGTTCTCATTAAACCAGTCCCTTTTCCCGTAGGGGAAAGTAGGGTTGCGAAGGGCGGAAACCGTAGGTGTCTGCCCTTCGTCTGGAGCCAGCCGTGTTGCCAGGTTGCACCATGGCCCCATCTGGAAATTTTGGGTTATTAATGTTTAAAACATTTCATAAAAAGAGAAGAGTGATGATAAAGATACGCTGGCAGCACGGTGTTGCGATTGCTATTTTTATTATTGCAGCCATCCTGGTTGTTGATTATTTGTTTGGAGTCACATCACAGAAAGTGCTCGTGTACAACGTAATTGATGGCGATACGTTTGAAGATAATGCTGGTAATAAGTATCGTTTGGTTGGTATAAACACGCCTGAAAAAGGTGAGCTTTGTTATGAGGAGGCGAAGAATTTCCTTACCTCTTTAATTTGGGGGAAGGAGGTGTCGGTTATAATTTACGGAAAGGAAAAATACGGAAGGGCCTTGGCAGAGGTATATTATAATGGTAAAAACGTAAACCATGCAATGCTGGCAAATGGCTTTGCAAATGTTTATTATGGAAGAGAAGAGGGTATTAACTGGAAAAGGTATTTCGAGGCTGAAAGCATGGGGAGAGATATACCTGGGTGTATGTGGAAGGCTAGCCTTTACAAGGAATGCATCTTTGGAAAATGGGATAATGGTGGGTTCACTATTGAAAATTTGTGTGATATTAATGTTGATACAGAAATAACCATACGGGATACAAGCGCATCGCACAGGTTCAAAAGAAACTTACGGCTCGCACCTAAAGAGATTGTGCGCATCGAAGAAAATTGTTGTGACGAAAAAGAAAATGCTGGAAAAATATGCTTGTGCCAGCACATATTCAACACAGGGGGAGATGAGCTGATAATATATGATAAAGACGGCTTGTTGGTGTTTGTGCCTTATGGGGTATATCTTGAGGAAAGTTAATGGTTACCGCGCCTGCTCTTTCTTAAGGCGAAGAAATTCCAGCTCTTCAGATAGCAATTGCTGGAATTCTGCCTCCCATTCTCTATCAACAACCTCATAATTAACATTTCCTTCCTCGTCTTCAAGCGATTTGAGCAGCTTATTTGCTAGAGAGGATGCCTTAAGCACAAAATCCATTTCAAGCAGTTCGTAATACCCATACTTTTCATACGCCCTATATATTTGTGAATACACCTTACCCTTAAACGCTGCCTGCATTATCATCTGTTCAGGTGCAATGCCGCGGTCATCTGCGCGCCGTTGCAAAGCAGGGGGTATAAATTTTAGCGAGAGGTTTTTCTGCAAATCACCAAGATTTATATCATCAATGAGCCACTTGTTAAGCTCTGGATTTTCAACAAACAGCGCTTTGCATTGTGATGATTCTATATCTTTCCCCCTTTCAAATACAAAAACCTCCTCAAACCGCTTCTCTTCTATATTACTCTCATATGCGGCGCCGAGGAGGCGGTATGTTGCACTCTTTCTCCCAAAACGCACCTTCTTCAGGAAAGTATACCTGTCAGTTGCAAACATGCTTGCTCCCGGAATACCGAATACGAGCTCTAACCTATCCCGGATATCTTTAAGGCTCTCAGCATGCAAATTGTAAAGGACAAATACGCCCGGCTGGGTGTTCAGAAGATTTATTATACCTTGTATTGCTGCGCGTGAGCGGACCTCGTTTATTATGAGTGCAGCATCGCCCATACGAAGTGTTGCGCTTGTAAGCGCAACGAGTGAGAGTGCTGAGCCGGCTGTCGCCTGCTCAACCTCTTTATCTGAAGCCATTGAGCGCATCACACCTATATGAAACCCGCGTTTCCTATAGGCAGCAACTGGTATCTCCTCTATGTCTTGTATGGGGATTATCCTTGTTTTTGTTCCAATCGCAATCATCTTTGCCGCTGTAAATGAAGTTTTACCTACACCTTTCAAGCCAAGCACGGCCTCTGAAGTTCCAAGAAAAACCATCGTATCATCGTAACCTGCAAAAAAGGCCGAAAAGGCGTGATAGCGTAAATATTCCGCGTATGTGAATGGGGTCTGTTTCATCAAACGTAGCGCACCCTGCCTTTCCCCGAACGTTGCTGGTGGGCCCTGTAAGTGGCATCGCATATTTAGGCGCTTCATAACAACATCAACTATGGGGTTTTGCGGGCCGTAAACTGCTGACTTGTCTGTTGCCAAAATGTTAAAGAACAGCTGGTCTACTAGCTTTGAATTATACCTATATACTGTATGACATATCCCAAAATTGGCATGGTCAATATATATTGGGGCATTCTCAGAATCAATGTAAATGTCTGTTATGTTGCGCTTATCGAGACATATTGCCTCTATGGGTTCGCCTAGGCCTGCAACCCACGATGCACATGCGCGTGCTAGGACGAGGCTCTGTTCGGGCGTTAATTGAACTTTATGCTCATCTGCCCACTCAAAGAAATACTTGCGATACTCGCGCGTCTTTTCATCCAACAAAAGATTGTAATCTTTTACCTGGATACCGCGGACGGCCCCCATATCTCTTTCAATAAGCTTTCTTGCTTCAACAATAACCTCCTCTGGAAGCGAATTAATTATTGGATTATCTATAATATACCAGTAGGATTCAGAACCTGGAACATCATATATTGTAATTTTATATCCATAATCAAGCTCATAAGCTGCCCCTGGTTTATCAAGCGGTTTGGAACCCTCCGGAAGAAGCAGTTCGAGGGAATCTACAAGCTTCATTACCCTCATGTTGAGAAGGTAAATAAATGCCTGCCGCATGTCTCCCTTTTCCTTTACAAGCTGGTACATTTTTGTTGATTGGAGCTTCTGCTGTATCCCTTTAAGCCATGCCTTGTATGCCTTGTAAGCCTCATAAAATGCAGATTTTGTAGGTTGCGGCTCGTTATACTCGTTTATCGTACGCTCTGCAAAAAGCGGGTTCATCATAAGCTCTTCATAAACTTTTGAAAGTGTTGTTTTCCTAAGCACATATGAATCATCATCCTCTCTTCCATATATCTGCTTGTTCATAAGGAGCTTTTCCACCTGTTTGAGAAAGCGGATGTATGAAAGAATTATCTCTGCTTTTTCACCCGATAACTCAAACACCAGCTGCTCCTCATACCTTATCTTCTCAAAATCTGTGCGGACAAGCGTCGTCATTGCACGAATGTTGTTTGCTATAAATTCCGGGCTCATAAATTCATATGGCGAATTAATGCAGTCAAAAACGAGCGTATTTCCTTTTATAGACATGTCACACATGCCATTTATGTTATTTGTGAAATTATAAAAATAATTGTATACTATATTACACATTGTGGAGTTGATACCATGGCTGGTTCACCGTTTGATATGAAAATCGAGTTATCACCACTCAGATTGAAAAAAGGTGATGAGAGACCTGTACAAATGAAGGTTTGGCTCAAAAACAAGGAGCCCGAGGATGTTCTTGCAAGCCTTGTTGTGGATATACCGACGGCTGTTGGGTTTGATAAGACAGGTATTGTTTTCAAAAAAGAAATCCGAATTGGAAAAATGCTCCCAAATGAGGAGAAGGTGTTTTTTGTGGATTTATTCTCACACCCAAAAACAACGCCGGGGAGTTATACTGTAAAGGTTTCCGCAAACAAACACTATAGAGGGTTCTCACACATAATTGGGAGTACACTTAAGGAAATCACATTAAGGGTTGTCTAATTATTTATTGTTCTTTTAAATCATCAATCAGCTGGTTTAAGGTTGAGGATATACTTTTTCCTTTTTCTGTTAAGAAAACTACTTTCCTCCTTCCCTCTTTTTTATAGTCCACCAACCCTAAATTATACATCTGGGATAAAAGATGCAGTGTGTGAAGATATGTGAGCCCTGCTTCACGAGAGAGTGAGGAAACGCACCACGTTTTTGTTGTATTTCTTAAAAGTAACATTATTGCCGCGGGTCGCTCACGAATAAATGGGATTGTCATATAGGAAGAGACTACTCTATAAAGAATAAATACTTTACTATATAATGTATAGTGTAGGTGGTAAAATGGCATTAAACATCGCAGACCTCTATGGCATGGACATTTTCACGGCAAGCGGTAAGTTTGTTGGTAAAGTCCAGGACGTTATCGTGGATCTAGAGAAAGGCGAGGTAATTCGCATCTCTATGGAACCTCTCACCAGCATTAGCTCACGTGAGGAGGCCAGGCAGGTTCTTAAGGATAAAAGCATCCTTTATAAAAAAGTAAAATCTGTCGGTGATGTTGTTATTGTAGAAGACAACTATAAAGAGAGATAGGGGGGTTTCTTCCACTATTCTCTTTTATATCCGGTGTGGGCTACGTTTAATTGATTTCACATTTTTTTAAGGATTGTTAGTTTAGTTATATCACATTTGTATACTTCTACATCATTTAGGAAGCGCATAAAAAAGCCATCTATCGTGCTCTCGTGTTCCTTTGAGGTTAAAATAACCGACTCTGTGGCCCTTCTTATGAAGGGGCGTAACTTTTCCATATGATAATAAAAATTTCTTTTTATGCTGCCTTTTTTTGAGGGGTTTTGGGGTTTTATGTCATAAACGTAAAGAAGGTTTAATTTTGCCATATGTTACTTGAGTAACAAAATTTTATATTTATTATATATAAATAATAGTGGAAGTGACCCCTCCCCACTCCCTTTTAAATAATATGTTTTCCTGAAAAAAGAGTGTGATAGAGATAGACGGGTCATATTTAGAAGGCGGAGGCCAAATCCTTAGGACTGCCCTTTCTTTAAGCGCAATATATAAAGCGCCATTCACAATAACTAAAATAAGGGCTAACAGACCAAAACCAGGCCTCCTGCCTCAGCACCTCGCAGCGGTTAATGCTGTTGCAAAAGTGTGTAATGCAAAAGTGGAAGGAAATACCTTAAATTCAACAAAGTTATCTTTTTATCCAACAGAGATTAAGGCGGGCGATTTTGAATTTGATATAGGCACGGCGGGCTCGGTAACGCTGCTTTTGCAAGCACTTATACCTATACTTACATTTGCAGATGCAAAAAGCACGGTTACAATTAAAGGAGGAACACACGTTATAAAATCGCCAACATACGAATACTTTGCTTATTGCTTTTTACCGAATATACAGCGGATGGGTGTGAAGGCACACATTGAACTGAAACGGCCTGGCTTTTACCCCCAGGGTGGTGGTGAGGTATGCCTTACCATATTTCCCTCTGGCGTACAGAATGCAGAACTTACAGGGCGCGGTGCACTCAAAAAGACAACAGCGTACATATTACTAGCTGATCTTCCCACACACATCTTAGAAAGGGAAGAAGCAAGAATAAAGAGTGCTTTAGGCAGCAGCACCGAGGTAATAAAAACAAATTATATGAACTGTGCAAGCAAAGGGAATTCCATAACGCTCATCAGTGAGTATGATAATTATAATATAGGTGTTGATGTGATTGGCCAGGCAGGCAAACCAGCAGAAGTGGTGGTGGATGAATTGTTGCGCTTGTACAGGGAAGATGCACAACATAATGCATTAGACCAAAACATGGTAGACCAGCTGATGGTTTATGTTGTACTTGCAGGGAAAGGCAGGTTAAGATACAACTTACTTTCCAGCCACGCTTCCACAAATATATATACGATAAGCAAGATCGCAGGTATCAAACTTAATATTGATAAGGAAAGAAAAGAGATATTTTTGTGATTTATTTATTATCCGAAGAATGTTTTTTCCTGCTAGTACACATATATCCCATACCGCGCAGGATGTCGCATTCAATAGATGCCCGCACGCCATCCTTGCATACAATGACGTATTCTACTTTAGGGTCAAGCTCAGAGTAGTTTATTTTTTCTTTATCTATATCTATGGTTTTTGTGATATTATTTTTATGGTGCGTAGCCCGGATGTGTGTAACTTGAGTTACATTTATGTTTTTAACTACATCTCTTATATGTGAATATTCCCTATCAACCTCGTAAGGCCTCGCAGAAAGTTTTACACTTCCCTTTGATATGTTGCAAAGCTCGCCAATTTCTATAGAGAGATCATACGTACCAATTTCTTGTGCCTTACATACACAATCTTCTTTGTTCATTCCAATGAGGGGCCTGAGCACGAGCAAGTTTGTATTGTGTCCTATTGCCCACAGGTTTTTTATAGTCTGGGAAGATACTTGGCCAACACATTCTCCAGTAACAATTGCATCTAATCCATACTCCCTACAAACCTTCTCAGCAATCTCATAGAATGCCCTTTTTAGCACAACTTGCCTATAAGATGGTTTTATTTTTTTTGTTATTTCAGAGATGATTTTATTACCATCGGCAACCAGAAAAGGAGCATTCTCACATCCCCAAACATCAACGAGTTTTTTGTATACTTTATACACCTTTGTTAAGTTATCTCTTCCCCCTAAATTTACAAAAAGGAAAGTTGGCGAGCACCCGCGGCGCATCATATGCCACGCAGCAACAGGCGAGTCAATACCCCCTGAGAATAATACAAGCACTTTACCTTCAGAACCAAGAGGCAGGCCGTCTGGGCCACATATCTTTTCATCAAACACAAACGCAACGTTATCCTTTATATTAACAGCAATTTCCATTTCAAAATTGTTGAGATTGACCTTCCCGCCACATTCAACCAGCCTGGCACCGATTACCCTTTGTGCATCAATTGAATTAAAGTTATGTCTTCCAACCCTGTGCACAGTCACCCTGAATGTTTTTCCAACAACCTTTTTACAATATATTTCAGCAACAAAATCTGCAATCTCCTCAATACTATTAAACGTGGTTTTTTTAACCGGTGCATAATATTTTATCCCAAACACATACCTTAATTTGCTTAATAAGAATGCATTATCCTTTTCAGTTATCGGATAAACTAATATTCTCCTGCTTTGTCTGGATATTTTAATTTTTGCACCCAACCTCTTTATATTATTCAGCAGTATCTTTTCAAAACGCGGTCTGGTTGTTTCACCTTTAGTTCCTATCTCAGAGTATGCTATGAGAATTGGGTTTGGAGGCATAGAATATTCTCGGAAACCTAAATATAATAAATATGGTTTGTTCAATATCGGGTAGGATGTGCGGGATTATTGTATGTAACACGAGTAACAAAAACCTCTTCACAGCAGAATCTTCAATATCTCATAGGGGTAAAGACAACCATTCACGAATAGAAAGAGATGGAATAACATTTTCACATTTTCTACATTCGGTTGTTGGCCATAATATAGTCCAGCCATTTTCAGGTAAAGGTATCCTTGCTGCAAACTGTGAAATATATAACTGGAAACAGCTTGCGGAAGAGCACGGCATCCAGGCAAGGAACGATGCAGAGCTCCTATTTTGCCTTCTTGAAAATTCAGACAACTCTGAAAAGTCAATCCTAAAAATAATTGATTCTCTTGATGGCGATTTTGCATGTGTATATTATAGGGAAGGCCAACTCGTTCTTTTTCGTGACCCTTTAGGTGTTAACCCACTCTTCTTTTCATTCAATCCTCTCTTCATAGCATCTGAGAGAAAGGCAAACCCAGGGATACTGCGTGAGCTTCACCCACGCACGGTAATATTTTATGATGTGACTAATGGCACAGCGAGGTCTCATTATAAAGATATATTTGTTCTTAGCGGCAGGCAGACCTCTTACGAAGAAATGCGCGATTACTTATTTGATGCGATTGACAAGCGCATAGCTGAAGCCAAGCAAGGCGTTCTTTTCTCAGGCGGTGTAGATTCGGCACTGATAGCGCTCCGGCTTGCAGAGAAGGGCGTAAAAATAACACTATACACGGCATACTGCAACAAGAATTCCGAAGATGCAACATATTCAAAGGAATTTGCCCGCACATTTGGCTTTGACCACGTTGAAACCGAAATTTCAGAAAAGTCCATTTTACAAGAAATCCCACAGATATGTAAAGTAATAGATTCAAGCGATTCTGTAAAGGTGGGCGTAGCGATACCCATCTTTTTTGCTGCAAGGCAAGCATCTGCAGACAAGGTCAAAGTCCTTTTTTCAGGTATTGGTGCGGATGATATTTTTGCTGGCTATGCGCGGTTCCGGCCGCTCCATTATGAAAGCCTGGCAAAAGACCGCTTAACAGAGGCAATGCACAACGAACAGGTAAGTTCTCTTAGATCAATTTACGAAAGAGACCTTTACAGGGACAACTGTATTACAATGTATAACAACATAGAGCTCAGGGTGCCTTTTCTTGATAAGCAGGTCGTAACAAACTCACTTTCTCTTTCAGTGCATCAACTTACAAACAAAGCAATATTGCGCCGTATCTTAAGAGAGTATTATAATGTCAGTGAAAAATTCTGGTCACGCCCAAAAAAGGCAGCACAATATGGTACAAAATCAATGGCTCTTCTGCGCAGGCTTGCCGCAAAGGAAGGAATGAGTATTGGCCAGTTTCTTAGCAAACACCACAAAAAGAATATTCCACTCGCAGCACTTTACAGTGGTGGTAAGGATAGCGCATACGCTCTTTATCTTATGAGCCAGCGCAATTATGATATAAAATGCCTTGTCACATTGAAGAGCCGGAACAAGGACTCATATTTATACCACACACCTGAGATAGACAACGTTCGCACGCACGCTGCGCGCATGGGCCTCCCTCTCATAATGCAGGAGACTGCCGGCGAAAAGGAGAGAGAGCTTTATGATCTTGAAACGGCACTTCTTGATGCAATAAAAAAATACAATATTGAAGGTGTTGTTACAGGTGCGATAAGTTCAGAGTACCAGCGCACTCGTATAGAATCGGTATGTGACAGGCTTGGCCTGCGCGTATTTTCCCCTCTTTGGCACGTTGACCAGGAAATGCACATGCGTAGGCTAATAAAGGACGGTTTTAGGTTTATAATCACATCTGTTGCAGCAGAAGGGCTCGATAAATCGTGGCTGAATCGTGAGATCACGCTTAAAGATATAGATATCCTTGTAAAATTAAGTAAAAGGTATGGGATAAATATAGCCGGGGAAGGTGGAGAATTCGAATCATTAGTGATAGACAGCCCTCTTTTTGCTCGTGGTGGTGCCGATGAAAAAACTCATACTTGATGAAATGTTGAAGAACACAGCAATATTACTCCGCATATTTGGTGTTGATACAGCATACTTTCACCCACGCAATGATACTGAATTGATAGAAACAGCAGTAAAGGAAGGCCGCATACTCGTTACGCGCGATAGGGAGGTTTATGTGCGGTGCATCTCAAAAAACATCCCTTCAGTGCTTGTTGAAAGCACGGACCCGGTAGAGCAAATAAGGCATATAATTTCAGTAACTGGGATTGAGCTCACCTTCCCGGAAAAGACCCGTTGCTCAATCTGCAACGTTGAGCTCAGAAAAATATCACAGGCTGAAGCGTATGGCCATGTGCCCCAGGATATTATTGAGAAAGGGGGAAACTTCTGGATTTGTCCATCCTGCAATAAAGCATACTGGGAAGGCACACATTGGAAAAATATATACTATATTTATGGTAAAATAATGAAAAAGAAAGAATAGTTTATTTTTCTAGGATTGCTTTAATCCTTCTTACACCTGCGCTTACAGATTCTTCTTTAATTATTTTGAATGTGCCAAGCTCACCGGTATTATTCACGTGTGGCCCGGTGCATACTTCCTTGCTCGCTCCAGGTATTACATAAACGGAAACTTTTTCACCATACTTTGCGCTGAAGAATGCAAGCGCGCCCTCAGCCCGCGCCTCTTCTATTGTCTCTTCTTTTCTTTCAACATTGATTTTTTCCTTAATCCATTTGTTAACTAGCTCTTCAACCTGCTTTATTTGTTCTGGTGTTAGCTTCTCACCATGCGTAAAGTCAAACCTGAGCCGTTCAGGCGTAATATTAGAGCCCTTCTGCTGCACGTGCTCCCCAAGCACTTTCCTAAGGGCAGCCTGCAGCAGGTGCGTTGCGGTATGCAACGCAACAGTCTTCTCACTGTAATCAGCGAGCCCAGACGCAAACCTTTGTGAAATTCCCTCACGCGACAGCTCCTTATGTCTTTCCATTTCATTCTCAAACCCTTTCCTATCAACCGTTTTGCCCCTCTCCCTTGCAAGCTCCTCAGTCATCTCCAATGGAAATCCATAACTCTGGAACAGCAGGAACGCGTGCTTACCATCAATCACATTATCCTTAGTAGATGCAAATATCCTCTCAAACTCCTTCAGCCCGCGCTCAAGCGTTTCTGCAAACCTGTTCTCCTCTTTCTCCAACTCAGCAATCGCAAACCCGCCATTCTTTTCAAGCTCGGGCCAGTCATCCTTGTATATTTCAATGACAATTTCCCCAATTTTTCTGCAAAAAGGCGATGGCAGCCCGCACAGCCTCCCGTGCCTGATAGCCCTCCTGATTAACCTTCTTAATATATAACCGTGCTCAACATTGCTCGGCACAACCGCCCTGTCATCAGCAAGCACAAACACGGCCGCGCGTAGATGATCTGCAATTATGCGTGCCGCCCTCTCATCATAATTCTTTGAATTTTCCTTGATCCATTTCATTATAGGTGCAAAAAGCTCAGTCTCATAATCGCTCGCAGCGTTCTGCATAACCGCAGTTATGCGCTCCAAACCCATCCCAGTATCAACATTTTTCTGCTTAAGTGCCTCAAACCTACCTTCTTTTGTCTTATTATACTCCATAAACACATCATTCCATATCTCAACCCATAGGCCGCAGTGGCAGCCCGGCCCACACCCTTCCTGGTCACATTCCTTTTCTTTTCTACCAGTGTAATAGAACATCTCCGTATCCGGCCCGCACGGCCCGGTCTGGCCAGCAGGGCCCCACCAGTTATCTTTCTTCCCATTAAAGAATATCCTCTCACGCAGCACACCTAGCGATTCCCATATTTTTGCACTCTCCTCGTCACGCGGTGCGTCATCATCACCCTCAAAACACGTTACAGCAATCCTTTCCTTATCAAGCCCGAGCCATTCCTTACTAGTAAGGAACTCCCAGCTCATCTCAATTGCCTCTTTCTTGAAATAGTCACCGAGAGACCAGTTGCCGAGCATAAAGAAGAACGTGTGATGGCACCCATCACCAACTTCATCTATATCATCTGTCCTCAAGCATTTTTGTATATCGGCGAGCCGTTTCCCGCCAGGGTGCGGCTGGCCAAGCAGGAACGGCACAAGCGGATGCATCCCTGCACTTATAAATAAGACAGTGGGGTCGTTTTCAGGTATAACAGAGGCAGATTCTATTATAGTATGCCCTTTCTGTCTGAAATAATCCAAATACTTCTGTCGCAGCTCTTTAGCAGTAATCAAAGAAAACACCCATCGTATTCAAAAAGCTAATTATTTTAATGTTGTCTGCCCCAATCCTTTCTTATGAATCGCCAAGCGGTGTTTGTAATAGGGTTATTATTAATAATTGTGCTTGTGGGTTGTACCAACCCACCAGAACAACACGATAAGAAAGTAGATGTAAGCGTTGTTTCCTTATCATCACCTAGCCAGGAAATTCCAGTGCTAGGCTCAAAATATAAAATCAAGGTTGAAACAGCATCAACAAGCGAAGAAGCAACTTACAGGGTTGATATAAAAGTTGACGGTGAAAGAACCCAGTCATATTCTGCAAGCGGCAACCTCACAAAAGAGCTTGAACTCCCGGCAAGCAGGGACGGCCAACACAACATAACCGCAGTTGTTTTGCTTCTCAACGCATCCTTTATAGACACAAACATTTCAAACGATTTCAAAACCCTGCCTGTGAAGGTGCTTCCGTATGGCAATTATACAGCAGTCATTAACAGAATAACAAAAACTGCCTATTACGAGTGCAATACATCCAGCACAAATTATTGTAAGAAAGAGGAAGTGTTTTATGACGTTGATAATTATACAAGCATCTCAGAGAGGCGCACGTACGGTATGCTTTTGCACTTTGATGCTGACACGGAGATTTTTTCAATAGGCACATTCTTAAGAAGGAACTTTATGTTCTCACCCAATTCAACGTTGAATTATAGTATATACCCCGTAGTAAATAATACCCCTTCAAGGGAAAGTGTTATGCGGTTTAGCACCTCACTTTTCAACCTAGGCGGTGATTGGGGAAGCATCTCAATTTTAAGGCGCAAGACGCAGCAGGGAACGCTCCCAGCTGGCGATTATGTTCTTGAAATTTCTGTAAGTGAAGGCGCATCTGCAGATATAGCTTGTTTTGCAGGGTCACCTAACAGCACGACGTTTATGCGCACCTCCCCATCACCGATACGGCCATGGTACCCAGGGCCAAACTGCACTGCAAATATTATAATCAGCTCACGGAACGAGCTTGAAACTTATAAGGAATACATGGCAGCGAACGGCATGCAGGAAGCACAACCCTCATAAAAAAGCTACAGCTATTTTTTAACCTTTTTTAATATTATTAGTGTGGTGTAAAAATGGCCGACCTTGAAACGATTGGGATTGGTTTAAGCTGTGCTTTTCCTATACTAATAATTATAGGTGTCCTGCTACTGATGTCTTTAAGGGTTGTTTTTGAGTATGAACGTGCAGTGGTATTTAGGCTTGGCCGTTATCACAGGTTGCTGAGGCCGGGCCTTAATATTTTGATTCCCGTGATTGAATCGGCACGCACCGTTGATATGAGGATAAAGACCGTGGACATTCCAAAACAAGAAGTAATGACCAAGGACAATGTTCCTGTAAGTGTAAATGCAGTGATTTATTATAAAGTTGAAAACCCCGAGGACGCCGTCTTAAAAATACAGGATTATATGTATGCAGTTGCACAGTATGGCCAAACAGCCCTTCGTGATGTTATTGGAAACAAAGAGTTGGATTTTGTATTAACCGAGCGTGATGAGATTGCAAGGGAAATAAAATCACTTGTAGATAAGGAAACAAGCGAATGGGGGATAGATATAACCGCAATAAAAATCCAGGATATAGAGCTACCAAGTGATATGAAGAGGGCGATGGCAAGGCAGGCAGAAGCGGAGAGGGAGAAGCGCGCAACAATTATTATGGCAGAGGGAGAGTTACAGGCATCAGCCAACTTAAAAAAGGCAGCCGAGAACCTTTCAGGCCCGGGAGCGTTGCACCTGAGGACGTTACAGACGGTTGCGGACGTGTCTGCCGACCAGAGCAACACAGTTGTTGTGCTGTTGCCTGTTGAAGTCCTTAGGGCAATAGAAGGCGTCAAGCTCTCTGACATTCTCAATAAAAAACAGGACGACAAGTAATTACGTTTTGGAATCTTTCTAGATATCTTTAAACTATTTTTTAACTCTTTTAAGAAGTTTTAAACCAACAAGAAAATTTAGAAAGCATTACTTGTTCTTTAAGCTATTTCTAACTTTTTGAGAAGTATTTCATAAATCCAAGCAGATTTTTTTAAGAACCTTTAAGATTAGCACAATATTCTCTTTTACTTTATTTCAAGAACCCCAACCAATATCAAAAAAGATTGGATTTAGACCTCCACATCCAAGATTAACAAATCTTTTTTTTACTTCGTTTCAAGAATCTCACTAACCAAAAACAAAAAGACAAAATTTAGAATTAAGAATTAAGATTGATTTAGAATTAGGCCTTTCAAGGCGAACACATCTTTTTACTTCGTTTCAAGAATCTAACCAAAAAAAGATAAAATGAATTTAAATTAGAACCTTTCAAGATGTATACATTCTTTTTTAACTCCTTTTTCAAGAAGTATTTTCTCGACCTCGTCAGTCATGGCCGGCAGCCCACAAATGAAATAGTCCGTATCATCCTTTATGAATTCCCCGATATGTGCCTGCACATGCCCACTCCTGCCAACCCATTTTTCTTCCCTGCTTAGTATTGGGCAAAACACAAAATTAGGGCATTTTGCCATAAGCTCCTCAATCTCTTTTTTATGCACGAGCATATTTTCATATTTTGTCCCGTATAAGAGCACGATTGACCCAAATCTTGCACATTCCCCACTCTTAATTATATCAGTGATTATACTTAAGAGTGGCGACAGCCCAGTTCCAGTTGCCACAAACACAGCATTTCTACGCTTTGCCATCCCCTTATTTAGGTGGCCGAACGGCCCAACAACCTCTATTATATCTCCTTCCTTTAATCTGTCAAGGTATGTTGTAAATGGCCCAACAACCCTAAATATTATCTCAATCTCATCATCAATAGGTGTTGATGCGATTGAGTATGCCCTACTTTCCAGCTTATCATTAATTTTTGCACGGAGCATTACATACTGGCCGGCGCTGAATGCCATCTTCTCATCCTTAAACCTCAGGTAGATAGATTTTAGGCCGTCCGCCCACACCACAACTTTTCCTACGATAGCAGTATATTCCTTTACCAAAAAATCACGCCTCTCTTTTGATGAACATATCAGCAATCGCTTCCAGCTCTTCCTTTTTTTCAGCGTTTTTTACCACGCTTAGCCTGTTCTTAGCGCTTGCAACAAGCCTCTCAGCGTACTCTTTTGCGTAATCAATTGCACCACACCCTTTCATAAGCTCAATCGCTCTCACGATTTCCTCATGTGTGTTTTCTTTTTTTGCGAGTATGCCTATCAACTCTCTTTTTTCATTTTCCCCAAGCCTCTCAAGCGCCTTTATTACAATAAGCGTCCTTTTTCCTTCCCTGATATCCCCGCCAATCTCTTTTTTGTATTTTTCCTCTTCACCAACAAGGTTTAGCACATCATCTTGTATCTGGAACGCAAGCCCAATCTCATACCCAAACAGCCGCATCTCCTCCATATCTCTTTCACTGGCACCACCTATAAATGACCCTATCTGTGTGCACGCACCCATCAAGTCGCCGGTCTTTCCACCAGCCATATCCAAGTACATTTTCTCAGAAATATCCCACATATTATTTTCAATCCAGCCGATCTCGTATCCCTGACCATCAACAACCCCTATAAATGCTTCAGCAAACATCCCAATAATTCTATCTTTCTGGTAAGGTGTCAGTCTTGACTCTTTTAAAGACTTGAAAACATGCGCAAACATCCCGTCACCAGCATTGATTGCCAAAGGAATACCATAAGAAATATGCAGGCACGGTTTACCCCTTCTCATCTCAGAGTTATCTTCTATATCATCGTGGACGAGCGTGAAATTGTGAAATATCTCTATTCCAGCAGCAATCTCAAGCGCATCTTCTGGATTTCCATTAAAAGCCTCAACAGAAGTAAGCAAAAGGTATGGCCTGATTCTTTTTCCACCCCTATTAAGAAAATCCCAGGCAAGCTCATAAACACTTGCTGGCTCCCTGTTCGGCATTATATGCAGCATTGTTTTCTCAACGTCAATAACTTTCTCGCTCATCCTTTTTTTGAGTTCTGATATACCAAGCATATAGAATTTGGGTGTTGAAACATTTTTATATTATAATACCGAGCATTTAAACATGGATATAACAGAACGTTCTCGTGCTGAGAAGAGCATTCGTCTTCTCAAGGAAAACCTTGAGAAATGTAAGAAGCTTGCACATAACTTTGGCACCCAATACGCCTTGGCAGAGCAGTATTACAGGGATGCGGTGCATTATTTTAATAAGGGTGACTACTTCACCTCTTTTGGATGCTCTGATTATGCATACGGTCTCCTGGACGCAATACAATTAGTGAAAGAGCACCAGTATTTCCCAGAACCGGTTGTTGGTGCAGTCATCTTAAATAATAATAGTGAAGTTTTCCTAATGCGTTCTCATAAATGGCATAACAAGTATGTTATACCTGGTGGTCACATCGAGCTTGGGGAGAGTGCAGAGGACGCACTCAGGCGCGAGATAAAAGAAGAAACCAACCTTGACATATATAACATACGCCACATAATAACGCAGGAATTCATACACGATCCAGCATTCTGGAAAAAGCGCCATTTCATCATGTTTGACTACCTCTGCCGCGCGCGAAACCCATCATCTGTAAGGTTAAACAGTGAAGGGCAAGAACACGTATGGATGCCACTTAAGAAAGCAGCCCTCTCAAAGCAAGTTGAGCCGTACACCCGCAAGACGCTCAAGGCGGCCGCACAACAGCTTTCAGGAAAAAAGATGGGGCGTAAACGCACGGCCTCAAAATAAGTTTATATATAGCGCACACCTAAAAAACGGCATGCCTTCCAAGGTCCTGGTTGTTTTTTATTCAAGAAGTGGGGTAACTGCGGCAGTAGCCAACATTATTGCAAAAGAGCTCGGTGCCGATATTGAGAGGATTATGGATAAGAAAAACAGGGAAGGCCTTATAGGTATACTAAGGACAGGGAAGGATGTTTTTCTACATCATCTTTCTGAGATAGAGTCTCCAGCGAAAGACCCGTCACAATACGACGTCGTTATAATAGGAACGCCCGTATGGGCAGGCACAATGTCTCTCCCGGTAAAAGCGTACATTACCCGTATGAAGCACAAGTTTGGAAAAATAGCATTTTTTTGTACTGGCGGGGGGTTTGGTGCCAAGAACACAATAAAGGATATGTCCTACCTGTGCGGCCGGCAACCAATCGCAGTAATGTGCATTTCGCACATGAGCTATTTCACTGGCGGCTATAAAAAGAGCATTGCCAAATTTGTTGAAGACATAAGAAAGCAAAACCCGTAAAGTTAGCTTAATTTGGTGTGGCACTATACGATTTTTAGGAGCTCATTTATCATTAGGATAAACAGAGCAAACAGTATTATACCTGAAACCAAGTGTATCTGTCTTACATACATTTCTTTCATTTCACCAATTTTCTCAACTGTGGTTTTTCCAAAGTATATCAATATAGTTATCACGATCATCGGCAGGATGAAGAACAGGTTATAAACTGCAAGATAAGTGAAAGTCTGCAACGTTGCAGATTTTGCAATCATCCCGAGAACCATAAGGTATGGCCCGGATGAGCACGGTAGTAAAAACAAAGAGCAGAACACGGCCGCAACAACAACTCCGAGAGGCGTGGTGGCTTTCTCAATTACCTCGTGCGCATGCGGTCTTAGCCATACGGGCATCTCCACTGAAAAGAACCCTGGCTTATAGTTGAAATATGCATTAAGCTCCATAATTGAAAGTATGAGTGCGCCAAGCGTAACAAGAACATAGAACAAATTGCTTATTTCTAAAGTTGTAACCGCTTTCATGATTCCAATCCCATAAAGGAAATACATCACATAAATAGTCACTGCAAACATAATGCCTGCAACGAGCGCCTCTTTCCTGCCTTTTGAGTATAAAATAGTACTGATAAGGATAACCATAATTGCAATTGTGCACGGGTTGATAGAGTCCACAAGCGCCGCTCCAATCAAGACCGGCCAGGTTAACGCAGATGTACTATCTCTCTCGTGTATGATATTGAAGTTCTTCTGCGTTATAACACCAACAGGGCAGGTATCCTCACTGCACGCAGCATCAAGTAGCTCCCTCCACTGCTCTTCAGCAAGCTCGCCTACAACAAAAGCCTTCCCACGTATCACAGAAGTTGGCACACCGCCCTGGCTGAGACTCACATTGAATCTCTCATACTCTTTGAACATTCTCTGGCGATTTTCGGCATTTTGATATACCTCATACTTTGTAATATTGAGTTTGTACTCTGCACTCAACTTCTCAAATATTTTTTCAGTTGCAGCGCAATGTGGGCACCCAATCCCATAATAAAAATCGATATTAATTGTATCGCTTAGGCCATCTTTTTGATTCTCTTCAGTTTTAGCATTCTCAAGTGCGATTGTTATAGAGGTAAATAAGAAGAGAATTAATAGGATTACTATACATATCGGCTTATGCATGCACATTTTATTTCAACAAATTATAATAAACTGAGTTATTGGCCAGTCATATATTTATTGTTTGGATCGTAATATAGCTGATACACATGCAAGCGCCAAACAAAAGGAGATATATCGCAATTCTCGGCTCCATCATGTCCGGCCTTGGGAAAGGAATACTGACCGCATCGATTTGCAAGCTTCTGCAACTCAAAGGCTACAAGGTTGTCCCGCTCAAGTTTGACGGTTACCTAAACGTTGACTGCGGGACGATGAACCCTTTCAGGCACGGCGAGGTGTTTGTGCTCGATGACGGCTCTGAAGTGGATATGGACTTTGGCACTTACGAGAGGTTTTTAGGTATACCTATGACCAAATTTTCCAGCATAACTGGCGGCAAGATATTCCAACACCTAATACAAAAAGAGCGCGAGGGCCGTTTCCTTGGTCGCGATGTCCAGATAATTCCTCATCTGACAGATGAGCTTAAAGACTGGATACGCCGTTTAGGTGACGAGACAAACGCCGACTTTGTTGTTATAGAGGTTGGTGGTACGGTTGGTGACCTTGAGAACTCATATTTCATTGAAGCAATCCGCCAGTTATCCTATGAAGAAAAATACTTTATGACAATACAACTTACGCGCGTACCGAGCCTTACCAAGGGAGAGCCAAAGACAAAGCCAACACAGCACGCCAACCGCCTCATACAAAGCCTGGGCCTACGCCCGGATGCTATTGTGTGCAGGGAGGACGAGCCGCTCAGCGCGGAAGCCATAGAAAAAATTGCCTTATTTGCAAACATCAAGCCAGAGTTTGTATATGATGATCCAACTGTAAGTACGATTTATGAGCTTCCTATCATTTTGAACAAGCAGGGCATAATGCGTGCAATATCCTCAAAATTAGATGTGGATGAGACCCCGCCAGACCTCTCATCATGGAGCTCTCTTGTTAATCGCATTATATCACCATCTAATGGAGAGGTACACATAGCTCTTGTAGGCAAATATACTTCCACACGCGATGCTTATGCATCCGTTTACGAATCCATAATCCACGCAGCCGCCCATTACAATGTAAAGCCGGTTATAGATTTTGTTGAATCTACTTTAATTGAGGAGAGCGGGCCACAACTTCTGGCAAAGTATAATGGCATAATCGTACCTGGCGGTTTTGGAAAACGCGGTATTGAAGGCAAGATTGCAGCAATCAACTGTGCACGTACAAACAATATCCCTTATCTTGGCCTTTGCCTTGGTATGCAGCTGATGGTCGTTGAGTATGCGCGTAATGTATTAGGATGGGATGATGCGCACACAACAGAGTTCAGCACAGAAACAAAACACCCTGTTATAGACCTGCTTCCAGACCAGAAATTTATTGATAGGAAGGGAGGCACAATGCGCCTTGGCTCCTACACAATGCACGTTTTCCCAGGCACAACGGCATATTCATATTATGGTTCTGAGTTTGTTGATGAGAGGCACCGGCACCGTTATGAAGTTAACCCGGAGTTTGTGCCCGACCTTGAAGAGCACGGCCTTGTTATCTCTGGCAGGCATAAGGATTCAGGCATTGTTGAGATGGTTGAATGGCCAAACGGCCTTGGTATTGGTACACAGGCACACCCAGAGTTTAAGAGCCGCCTTGAGAAGCCGGCACCACTTTTCCTGTTTCTTATTGATGCGGCAATAAAAAAGAGAGATACACAAAACAGCACCGAAAGAAGTAAAGAACCACCATTACAATGTCAATAAAATATTATAGTGCGGTGTATAAGAGGGCACATTGAGGGAATTCTATCCACACCGTTAAGCAGAAAACGATGGCAGTGCATTTGTGCAATAATCCAACATACTCTTATCTTGCACCGCCGCCGCCACCGCCCCTACCGCCACCAAACCCGCCACTTCTACCTCCACGTGATGATGATTTGTAGCTTGGGGTCATACTTGTACTGAAAGAAGTATACAATCCATAGTTTGCATACACATAGTTGCCCCTTGAATGTTGCACCACCAAGGGACTTATTTTTTTCATTGCTTCTATTGTTTTCTCCGCAACTCCAAGCGCAATTGCATACGTCATATAATGGTCCCAGATTTTTACACTTGAAGGAGGGTGTTCTTCAAGCGCGCTGAAATCTGATAAGTACTTCTTGAAATTTTCCCATTTGAGGTTGAGTATCCTTCCTTCCTTTGTCCATCTTCCCCAAATTTTTTTTCTTGGAGTAACTATTATGAGCAAAAAAAAGTCTATAAGTGCAAAAAGATTTATGGGAATAACAGTATTTATTGATGAGAAAAGCACTATGGCAAAAAAGTACAAAAAGAAGTGTATTAATATGATAGCCATAAGGATATAGTATCCTTTGTAATCTGCGAATTTGTTTTCATCTATATGATTTATTACTGTTTTCCACCACTTTAGGGAGAAAAAATAAAACTCTTTTGTTTTGCCGACTGTTTTTGCAAAAGAATCCATACTAATTTCTCCGTTGACTGCCTTCTCTTTCATAAAATCAAACAGCATTTTTTCATAATCGAGCAACTCTTCTTTTGGCTCTCTAACAATAAATACAATCTCTTTCGTCTTCCCAAAGAGCCCGCTAACTTCCCTCTCCTGTATATCAAATGCACCTTTGTTTACAAGGGCCATCATTGTTGAGGAGAGGGCATTTCCAAGATCCTTCTTAGTGCAGTCTTTATCCATTGTTATAAAGAATATGCTTTCAGCCGCACCCCTATTTTCAGGTGGATCATACTCGTACAATCCATTGTACCCAACATCTTCACCAGAAAGTTCTTTTCCAAAAATCAGGTATGATATGATTATAGCAGCAAAAGGTATTGTTATAAATACAACAAACAAAATCAGGAGTAAAATATCAACAAAGCGCTTAATACTTAGTGCTGACATTGTTCGCTCTTCAATACTTATTATGTCTTTCTTTCTCGTATTGTTGTTGTAGTAGTAGTCTCCGTTCTCATTGAACCACTCTTTTGGCATCAGTAGGTTTATTTCAAGCAGCCGGTTTGCCGGTTGGTCAGCACTGATGCTTATGATATTCCCACTGCTGGAGTTAGTTGGAGGTGTAAATGTAAAATAATCGTAATGCACAAAATATACAGTCTCCTTTGCTTTCCCGGGCAGGTAAATACTCACACTCAGCTTTGCAGGCTTCTCCCACTTATCCCCCCAAACCTTATAGTAAAACTGTGAAGTATCCGGGTAAATTGTAATTGCTTTTACATCATATTCAAACACAGCAGTAACCTTCCCGCACCCGCCCCCAACAAGCTCATTTATCAGTTCCCTGTCACCGCTTACAGAAACTTCTGGCTCATCAACCCTGAAATTGCACAAAGCACCAATACAATACCCTCGCGCATTTCTGATTTCCAAATCCCTTGGTTTTGTTAGGTATAGCTCTTTGAATTTGTTATCATTACAATCGTACAAATCATAGTTTATTGTTTCGGTGATATGCACTATGCCGTTATCTTTTATAGTTATTTTCTCGTCTGCAGAAACAATAGAATAATCCTTTGCTGTTACAACCGCACAAATAACTAGTACCAGCAACAAGATTCTTTTCATTTCTTATCCTTTGATTCTATTCGGCAATTTTTATAAATATGTGAACATATTAGAATTATGCCAGATGTTCTGCACCCATTCGGAGATCTTGACGTTGTTGGTTATTATTCCACGATTTCATCAAAGCTGAAAAATTTCCTAGCTGGCAAAGAACTTGCAGGCAAGGTGCTGTTTCCGGGCGCACGGCGCCCACTGCTTACGCGAGGTACCAAATTACCTCCTTTATTTGTCAAACAGCTTGCAGAGAACGTTGATGACAAATTTCTTGAAATCCGGAAAGGGCACCATTTAGAAGATGTTAAGGATAAGTTAACACCCACGCAACAAATAATATGGAGGTATTTCCCACCAAGAAAGCTTGCAGACTTATTTTATGCAACAAACGGTGAGAAAGGTACTTATATAGACAGGATATTTTTTGATATAGACCGTGGGGAAGGTATAAGTACAGCCACAGCACAAAAAGTTGCATATTCTCTAGTAGTTGCAATACAGGAAGATAGTGATTTCCAATCACTCACGAAATCAAAAATATATGTGCAGTACACAGGGAGCTCATTCCATGTTTATATTTTACTAAAAAAGCCGCAACCAAAATCTTTTTATGATAAGTATTTTGCATTTGGCAAATCGCAATCATCATCTTTTGCCACTAAATGGGCTAAAAAAATATGCGCAGAGATAGGTATAAACGTTTTGGCAGGCCACGAAAAAGTTGCGAATGCAATAATTTTAGACCCATCCCAAACACCTCCAGGAAAGCTTGCGCGTGCGCCATTCTCGCTTCATATGTCAGATGCCAAAACAGTTGACGGCGTCGCAATCCCCATCTACCCGGATATGCTGGAGGAACCAGGTCTTATAAAATCGCTGAGCGCATACACGCCGGACATGGTAGTTGATGAATTAAGCATACTTTCAAAACGCATCATATGCTAGTTTTATATTCCTTTCTTAAAAAAGTGGTATATGCGCCAATTTATCCACGGGGCCGTACTGGCATCAGTGCTTTTCTCGATAATTATAATAAGCGGATGCGTAACGCAGTTTAACTGTGATGATACGTACGCCCCGGTATGCGGTGCTGACGGCATCACATACAGAAATGCCTGCAAAGCAAGTGCTTCCGGTACAACAGTTGCATATGATGGGGCTTGTGCAGTATGCAGTGAAAGTGACAACGGAAAAAACCTTATGCAGGCAGGTACGGTAACCATTAACGGAAACACATACACCGATTCATGCTCGGGTGGAATGGTGCTTGAGTACTACTGTGCTAACGGCGCCATACAGTCCGTACGGGAACAGTGCCCGGCAGGATATATTTGTGAAAGCGGTGCATGCGTTTTACCAAAATGCACAGATTCTGATAACAGCCTCTCACCTTACTCAAAAGGAAAAACCACAAAAGCAGACGTAATAAAAGAAGACCACTGCCTTGATAATAATAGGGTTGTAAAGTACTACTGCGATAACAACGAGATTAAAGAGGCCGTGGTTTTCTGCCAGGCAGGTTATGTGTGCTCTGATGGAATGTGTATTGAGGGCTGTACCACAACCTCAAACCTCACAGACACACCCTATAATATATACATGAAAGATACAGTTTCTGCCGGCAACGTAAGTAAAACAGACTATTGCATTAATTCACAAAAGGTGCTTGATTTTTACTGTGCGCAGGATGGGCAGATAGATTCACAAATAACAGTTTGCCCTACAGGTTTCATTTGTGATGATGGCGCATGCAAATCAAACAGCTGCCAGGATAGTGATGGCAAGGATATTTACACACCGGGCAAGGCATTTGTTCGTGGTGTCGAATATACAGATTCATGCATTTCTTCAACCGAAATAAAAGAATATTACTGTGAAGGGTCAAACCTTCAGATGTTCACCAAAAAATGTCCGGCAGGTTATAATTGTTATGGCGGTGCTTGCGTGAACCTTTCATCGACCTGTTATGATACAGATGTTGGGCAGGAAATATATGTCAGTGGGGATGTTATCTATCAATATCCCACGGGTTACTTTACTACTTATAGGGACGAATGCATTGACAGCTATCGTGTAAGGGATTATTATTGTACATCCAAAGGCGATGTGGATTATGTTATCCAGCACTGCCCAGCTGGTTATGTATGCTCTCTTGGTAAGTGTGTTCGAGAGAGTGATGCCGATGGCCAGCAGTACATTTACTGTTATGATACAGATGGCGGCAACTACCCCAAAATATACGGTGAGCTTTTATATGGCAATTCTAAATATAGTGACACGTGCAACAGCTTTGAGCGTCTTACAGAGTATTACTGCACATCCCCGTACAGCTTCAATTACCAGACATACACGGCAAGCAATTACCAAGAATGCTGGAATGGAAAGATATGGGATGGCATTTATTGTGTTGACCCGGATAAAGAGGATGGCGATGGAAGCATTTTCAAAAGGTCAACGGTAACACGAGGCCACCAAGCACGGACGGACCAGTGCGATGGGGATTACGTTATAGAGTATTCCTGCACCACATATAACCAAATTACCAATACAAGGGTAAGGTGCACTCAGGGATGCAGCAACGGCGCATGCGTGCTTAACATAAATGTTCCAGACCTGCCAAGGCCAGGATTCATGGGGATTCTAAACACATTTGTTGACAATATAAACATGCTGTTTAGGGTGCAGTAAATATTGCTTAACGTTAATTACCTCCCTCCTTCTTCTGATATATATTTAAATAATACATACGCAATTATACTCAGCAGCATAAGGTGCATCTTATGATAAAGAAAAAGTTCCTCTTGTTACTCTTGATTGCCTTACCGCTCTCATACGCGTCAATAACAAGCGCAACAATCTTGAATGTGAGTTTCAATCAGGCACAACGCGTTCCCGTAAATATGAGCTGGGATATAGGGAGCACTTCATATATTGATTCCGTAGGCGGTAATCCAGACACAGTTGTACAGGTTTGTGTTGATGCACCGGGCAATATTGGAGAAATACAGAATAAGTACGTAATGTTTGTATACAGGACAGGTAACGTTGCCGGGTTCCAAAACATATCAAAGGATAATACAGGGAAAGACCATACCCAGCTTACTAACTGCTCTGGCACGTGCTGTATGAGTGCAATAAACAATGTTGGCGGCCAGCCGGTAGGCCCGTACAATTTCTACAGCGGCACGGCAGTTTACCCTGCGTACATATATGCAATCGTTTCAGATGACCAGGTGTTCACAGAATCAGATACCTTCATAGCGGTTGGCCCAAAGAGCCACCTTCGTGGTGCATACACAACAAACGATGTAGAAAGCACATACAACAGTGCAACCGGTAATGTTACTCTCACAATAACAGGGGTTACAAGTTATACACGTACCGGTTCGGCAACGAACAACGTAAACCTTCCATACTTCCAGCTAGGCATATGTGAGCCGTCACCTTCTCTTTTTGCATGGGCGTGTACAGGTGGCAGGTCAGGTGTATCGCGCGGTGTTGCATACTCGCTACATACAGGAGTGGTCTCCCCACCAGACACTGCAAAGTACACAAAGTACTATTTGATAAACGGTATAGATAGGTCTTTCTGTATTGGCCCGGACCCGGCGGTTGTTGGTGTAAGCTTGGCTCCGTCAACGCAGTTTGCCGGCGGCCAAGTCCTTGTCACGGTTACAATAAGAAATGATGGAAATGTTGATATCACCCAGCCCTTTGATGTCAACGTCTATTTTGATGGTATACCCACACAAGTGCTTACAGTTGCGGGCGGGCTCGCAAAATACACATCAACAACCAGGTCATTTACGCTTAATACGGGCCTTAACTCATCAGGGCCACATACAATATTGGCGAGGCTCGCCCCGACCACAATTGCCGATTGTGATTTGTCAAACAACCAAAGTTCTGCGGTGCTAACGATTGTAAAGACATACCGGGTTCGCACATTCATAAATGGTATTGAATCAAAAACATTTCCTGATGCGGGCAGGCCGTACAACCTCACAATAAACGTTACAGACAGTGATGGTGTGCCAGCAAACGTTACGGTGCGCATGTATGAAGTGAATGGCATAAGCCTGTTTTCGCCTATACAGCGCATAGATAGCACAACATCTCCTTACAGGGGCCTTAAATCAGTTAGCTACGGCGAGTCAAGAACCCGCTTTGGCATTGTCAATTATACAATAATCCCAACAGGCAACAAACTGTATACTCCTGAATATGCATATCTGCAGGTTTCAAATTACGTAGGGGAATATTCACTATACCTCAAGGTTTACAATATAACCTCAGGTGAGGAGCTGCAACAGACAAACGGTACGGCATTAATAAGCCAGTATAACTTTACTTTGCTGAATATGAGCGCGCGTATACCTTCACAGGCTGAGGAGGGCACTGCAAACCCAATGCACCGGGACGAATATATCTCTCAAATAGCGCAGTTTGCATACAACGTGTTTGCAGCACTCTCAAAGTGGATAGGGTAGGTTGAGGTGCAAGTTATGCATAAACGCAACACAGTGGCAGGAAATCCCTTGCATAGCAGGGCAATACTTATAGCAATCCTGGTATTCCTGCTTGTGTCATCAGCCCCTTCAGCAGCAATAACTTCGGGCCGGCTTGTGTTTATCAACGGCTCGAACGCAACGCTCTACTTTGATACGCGGACTGCAACATATGTTGACACTTCCTTTGCCAACCCGAATGTATATGTTGAGCTGTGCGCTGACCAGGGTACAGAGCTCATAGGAAAGTTTGTTTCTATTTATTACCGGTCAGGGGCAATCAACATAAGCATAGGGTTAATACCTGCAAATATAACTTATGTAAATGCTTCAAACTGCACAGTAGTTGATGTTGACACGAGTGTTTACAAAGCATTTTACCCGGGGATTCTCTCGATAGGCATCTCAACATCACCACTGATGCAGAACCCGCAATTTGTTGACCTTACTAACTATACTGGCCTCCTTTATGGGGAGTATAGGTATTCTGATAAATCAACACCAACTAACACAGTAATACACCTTGAGAAAATATACTACTCGGGCAACAGTGAAATAACCACAAACAAGCCATATCTTATTGTGTCTCTATGGAACGCCAGCGGTTTTATTAATAGTACGCTTGTTGACAGGGTCACGGATGCAGTGTTTCCACGGACCAACTATACATACATAAAAGTCAACAACCTGACAGCGAAGCTTTATACGCCTGCATGCATCACAGATTTAGACTGTGGTTACTGCCAGAGATGTGATGGGGGCGTGTGCGTACCAATACCGGGCTGTGGCGGCGAAGAGAGACTGCAAAACCTTTACATTTCAGTATCAACAACAGGGTATATTAATGACCCAGTCGTTTTTACAGTATCGAGCAGGGACCCGGTAAGAGATGCCACGGTGCGTGTTTACCGTGAGCACGGAGGTTTTTCCACCCTTGTTGATACAGGAAAGACAGATGAGAACGGAATATATACGGCAGACCCCTCTGCTCTTGATGAGGCAGGAACCTATTATGCATATGCATCAAAGGGAGGATATATCCGTTCGGATGAGGAATATTTTGACCTCCAAAAAGTAAAGTTGGCTGTTGCATCACCAAGCGAGCTCTATGTCCGTACAGAGATTTCTGTAACGATAACAGACCCAAGGACGGGCAAGCCAGTTGATGGTGCCCAGGCAAAACTATATTCCCCATCAGGTGCGGTTGCAGATGTGTGCACAACGGGCCCGGATGGCAGGTGCGTATTCTCTCCAGGTGCCGTTAGAATCCCAGGTATATATGCAATTGTTGCCAAGAAAGCGCTTTATGATGATGGCGCCGCAGTTGTCAATGTATTTCTTTACCCACTTAATATAGATTATCCACCAAGCGTTTATGCACGGCAAGAGTTTGATGTATTAGCAAGCTCATTTGGCCGCCCTCTTCAGGATGTTGAAATACGGATAAAAGGCAAACCAACTTATACGACAGGAGCGGATGGCAAGGTCACAAGCATAGTACTTGCCGAGCCGGGCGGTTATGATTTTACCGCACGTAAGGAGGATTACCAAACGTTTAAGGGGACAATCCAAGTGAGCTGGCCCCCCATAATCCCGCTTTTCCCGAAGGAGATGTATTCTAAAGAGAACTTCATCATAACCGCAACCTCACCAGATAAGGAGTGTATAAGTGATGTCCGCGTTGTTATAGGAGATTATATTTACGATACAAATTCGTTTGGCGAGATAAACGTGCGTGTTGAGATCCCAAATAATTATACTATTGTTATGTCCAAGGAAGGATGCGAGCCTTACCGAGGCGTGATAGAGATACCTGAGAGGCCACCTGAAAAGCCCTTTGAGAAGCCAATTATTGAAAAGAAGCCTCCTAAATCTGCAGCAGAGTTTATATCAGAGACAATAGGGCTGGGTGCGCTTGTCAAGTCCGGCTGTGAAGGGTTTTATGTTGAAGGCCTCCCGGTTATTTTGTGTGATTTGATATGGGTTGTTGTTATTGCGATGGCTGCTGCAGCAGCATATCTCGGTAGGACAAACATGCACAAGGCAGCATACTTCTTTGTACCTGTGATTGCCGCATTAGCGACCATTCCTGTGATAGGAGTTGTGGCTGCAGCGCTAGTGCTTTCCATTTCGTATCGCTCGTGGGCGGATGAGCGCGCACGCCAGCGTGCGCTCAAGGAAGAAGCTGAAAAGGTGAGCAGGGAAGTCATAGCAGGGAAGGAAGTTGAAGAGGTTATACGTGAAGAGATGAGCGGGCAACCTCCAGTAAGCAAAGATGCCCAACCAAAGAGTGGTGGCAATGGAAAGGATAATGGTAACAGCAGTCAAGGCAATAAAAATCCACCGACGCGGTAATAGGATTTCGCACACAATATTGTGATTATGGTAAGTGGTCTGATGGAAAAGATTTCTTTTAAGAATATAGACATTGCGCTGGAGAGCTACGAAGACTTATATTCTGATTTTGATATTTCGCATTATTCAAAGCGCGAGCTCTCAGAGGATTTTGTGAAGGAGCTTATAAAACGCACTAGTGGCGAGTATGACACAAAAGAGCTCCAGATTACATTATCAATTCCCTCATCCAAGCGCGACCCCACAGTTGAGCGAGCAATAATAAGAAGGATACGCCAGCACTTTGCAAAGAGGGTTGAGAGTTATACCAGCGAAATCCACAGTTATCAGAGAAGGGGCATCAAATATATTGTGGCAGGAGCACTGATAATTCTCCTTGATGTTTTCACCCCAAAGGAATCCTACCCTTTATTGAGCGCAATGTTTAGCATACTTATGGTTGCCGGATGGTTTGGTGTGTGGACAGGGATTGCAAAGATAGTTGATGAGCCGGCCCAGATGTCTGCACAAAAGAGGATATACAGCAATCTTGCATCCGCACACTACGTTTTTGTTAATGAAGAGGATATTGTGATGCTCAAGCAGGCTGAGAGCACCGAGATTCTGCTCAAGGAGCCGCAAAAGCCACAGCCATCTCAACAATAGACGTATAAAATAGAAAAGTTTTTATTTTAGAAATTACATAATAGATGCACTATGAGTGGGCTACTCAAAAGGCTCGTCGCGGCTGTGCTGCTGCCGAGCGCAATATTTGCAGCATCTTTGTTTCCTCCTTCCCGTACATCTAGTGTTAGCCCTAATGAAAGTTATATTTACAGCAATGACGACAATAACAGTAACGTATGCAGGAATCAATCAACCAACTCCGCACTTGAGATGCTTCTTCAGGACCCGAATGGCGTTTCCGAAGAAAGAGATAATGAGAGCGAGCCGCAAAAATGCAAGCTCCCTCCAATATCGAGCACATCTTTAAGAAAAGACCCTAAATTTTTACTCGAATTAGTTAGGTCTTGCCCAGATGCAGTATCTATTCTTAGCCAGGTCTGGGTTATGGAATACACTACAGGCACACACTCAAACGTAATCCAGAGCGCGCTGTTTCGCACGCTTCGTAAAGGTGAACTCCTAGGTGCTGTGAGAGGATTTCAAGAAGGGCTTGCTGAGCGTGAAGCCAAGAACGGCAACCTTACGCCAAAAGAACGTGAAGAGTTAAGGGCATTATCTTTCATTCCTTTAGTAGAATCAAATTGGTCATATACTTCTTCGCCCAAGAAAGCCGCTGGACCTTACCAGTTCACGCGGGAAACCGCAATAAAATATGGGCTTGTCAGGGAGCATCGTGATAAAAAAGGCAGATTGATTGGTGTGACCGATAAGCGTCATAAGAACTATGACTCCGCAAAAGCTGCTGCACAACTACTTTACGATCTCTATATAACTTTTAATCGAGACATGTACCTTACACTTTCAGCATACAATTCAGGCCTTCCTTGGAAATATCTTGCAAATTCAAAGAAGAGCAAAAAACCCATCTCTTATCAAGACTACCTTAAATTTTTAGTGGCAAGCGCCGAAAATACAGGTAATAAGCCAGACGCACTGCGCGGCTTTGTTGAGAATGTAAATTATGTGCCAAAAGTTCTTGCTATGCTCACAATACTTAGCACCTATTACCCAGAATTTGTTGATTTTGCGACTGGAAAAATAAGCCATACTAAGTTAAAGGAAATGGCACTTGCAAATGCAAATTACCCTTCCCCAACTTATAAAGACCTCAATAAAAAACTCCTTAAAAAGAATGCGGTAGCTTCCTTAGAGCAGGGTAATTCCAAGATAAGGGTGCGCTAGCCGCCATATTTATTGCTTGGCCTGTAATTTATATTATGGATGTAGGCAGCGGAATACGCACTATGTTTAATATCCTGAGCCGCACTTATGGAAAACAGAACTGGTGGCCGGCCGATACACCATTTGAGGTATGCGTTGGTGCAATACTTACCCAGAATACTTCCTGGAAAAACGTTGAGAAAGCGATTGCAAACATGAAAAGAGGCAACCTGCTCAGTGGTTCGGCAATACTTGATTCTCCAACACATATTCTTGAGAAGGCCATTAAGCCAGCAGGGTTTTATAGGCAAAAGGCGGCCAGGCTCAAATATTTCTGCAGGCACGTGTACTTTGATGCAATAAGAAAAATGTCTCTGCACGATGCGCGTGCCCACCTGCTTTCATTAAAAGGGATAGGCCGTGAAACAGCAGATTCAATTTTATTATATGCTTTCAACAAGCCGATTTTTGTGGTTGATGCATACACAAAACGCATCTATGGCCGCGTTTTTGAAGGAAATGAAAGCACAGCACTTGATTATGAAAAGGTGCGCACCGTGTTTGAGAAGGCGCTCGGAAAAAGTGCACCAAAATATAATGAGATGCACGCTCTCCTGGTAGAACACGCCAAGAAACACTGCACAAAATCAAACCCGAAATGCATATCCTGCCCTCTTTTTAGGATGTGCATGTTTGGTAGGAGAGATGCGTTAAAAGCAGCAAACAAAAAATAACACAAGCCATTATTCTTCTTCCATAGCTTTTGCAATCTCCTCACGTACGATTTCCCTGATTTCGGCGGGCGCTTCTTCATTGTAAGGAAGGTTCTCAATCTTAGCGATGTAATCGCGCGCCCCGTACTCTGTTGGAACAAGGTGTATATGTATGTGTCTTTCGGATCGTTTTGTCTGAGGGTTGATTATAACCATTGGATAATGCCCATAAACCTTATGGATTGCGCGCGCGCACCTCTCCACAGTATCAAATATCTCTTTTGCCTCATCTTTCGTGAGCTCATCAAAAGCTTCCCTGTGCTTTTTCGGCAGAACAAGCACATGGCCGGGCTTAAGGAGCCTCAAATTCACGAGCACAAAAGAATGGTCACTTATGTATGCAACGTTCTTACGCTTTTGCAGCTCTTCGCACAGCGCACATTTCTCCATAATCTCACTCACAACTCAATTTCATTGAATTTGTAATATGATATTTTTTCACCGTCCACCACAGCAAACAAAAGGTCCTTTCTGGCTTTCCTTACATCATCCCTAAGCTTTACCATCTCATCAAGCTTTATGTTCATATTTTTTATAACTTTGATTACGAACTTGCTTTCTGCATGCTTAGGTACCATTCCCTTTTCATAAGCAAGTATTACATCATCCTTCTCAATGTAGTTTGCAACATGCATCTTCTTTCTCAAGTCTCTGAATACAACATACGCCAGGCGCAGCTTTTCATTCTTATCCACAACATCCCGCGCATCATCATATTTGGCCTTTCCAATCTCTGTAAGATAAGCTGCCTGCAAAACATCCACAAAATACCCATTATCTTTGCGATACCCAATACCTCTCATCTCAAGCTCTTCAACAAGGTTTTGCTCTGGCACTTCATACTCCATATCATAATTTTTGGTGTTACAAGTTAAAAGCCTTATATGTATAATAAACTCTATGCCAAAGATGAGGGTCGGATGGATAACATTTACATGCAGTGAGGACAGCACAGTGCTGTTTCTTGAGCTGCTAAACAAGAATTTCTTTGACTGGTCAGGGAAGATAGATTTTGTATACTGCAACGCACTTAAGAAGAGCAGTGATGTTTTCTCTCTTCGTGATATAGATGTGTTTTTTATTGAGGGGGCGATAAGCACGGATGACGAGAAGAAAAAGCTCGAGTACATCCGTAGCATATCAAAATACATAGTGACGATAGGCGCGTGCGCCTGCACAGGCATGCCTTCTGCACAGCGCAACTTTTTTGATGACAGGACAAAGGCGGAGATACGGCCGCGGATAGAGAAATTTGGCCTGCTCAACGAAGTGCTGCCAGTAACAAAGCTGGTAAAGGTTGATGATATGGTGATGGGCTGCCCTATGGATGAGAAATCTTTCATAAGGGTACTAAACAAATATTTTGAAATATTTAGGGTTTAGTGGTTGTTATGCACAAGGAGGATTTTGAGATAACACTGGATTCAATAAGCAAGATTGAGGGCCACGCTGGGCTTGATATAATCGTGCGTAGCGGCGAGGTCCGCGGTGTCCGCCTTAAAGTGAGTGAGAACTTGAGGTTTTTCAAGGAATCGGTCCGCGGCAAGAAGTTCGTTAACGCTCACCAGCTGGTCTCCCGCATATGTGGGACGTGCAGCACAGCACACCTGATGGGATGTATAGAATGCATAGAAAACGTTTTTGGCATAACCCCTACGCCACAGGCAGCTGTTCTGAAACATCTCACTATGAACGGCCTGCAGGTGCGCGACCACGCAATGCATCTTTTCTTCTTCTGCCTGCCTGACTTGTTTGGGAAAGATTCAGTGCTTGATTTTAAGTCCGATAAGGAAAAAGAGATTTTACACAAGGCGCTCCATGTCAAGGAGGTTGGGAACTCTATCGGCACGATTATTGCGGGCCGTGCCGTCCACCCCACAATTCCAACAATTGGCGGTTTTGCAAAAGCCCCCCAGCCAGGTGATGTGAAAAAGCTTATCTCAATGATACGGGAAGAGCGCGACCACGCAATTGAATTTGTAGAGCTGTTTGGGGAATGGGACAAAACGCTTGTAAGAAAAACAAAATATGTTGCAACAAAGAACTCTTTTTATAATTTCTGGGAAGGTCAGCTTTGTGATTCAAACGGAGTATGTATACCAGAGTTCTCATTTACTGAACATCTCTACAAAGTTGTGATACCTTACTCACAAGCCGAAGGATTTCTTTATAAGGGTGAGACGTACATGGTAGGTGCGCTTGCGCGCATGAACGTCGGAAAGGATACATTACACAAGGATACAAAACGCGACCTCGGCAAATATATTTCAAAGTTCCCAAGTGATAATATTTTCCATAATAATCTCGCACAGGCAATTGAGATAGTCCATGCATTTGACCACTCATTAGAACTTCTTGAAACTACAGAATTCAGGGATGAAAAGCCGCAGCCTGTTGAGCCGAAGGAGGCGGGAGGCACAGGGATTGTTGAAGCGCCACGTGGCACTTTGTATTACTACCTTGAGTTTGATGCTGCTGGCAACGTTTCTGTCGCCGACCTGGTTATTCCAACTGCACAAAACCATATTATGATGGAGAAGGATGCCGGCCTGCTTGCACAGAAATGCATTGAGCAGGGGATACCAAAAGAGCAGATAGAAAGAGAGCTTGAGATGCTGATACGCGCCTACGACCCGTGTATGAGCTGTGCAACACATTTCCTCCAAGTTAACTGGAAATAAACGTAGATTTATTTTTGAAGTTAGATTATTCCAGTTGTAAATGTCATTATGATGATACCCACAATGAAAGACGCAGCATTTGCGATAAGTGATACATAGAAAGCGGTCGCCCAGGAAACTCCCCGCAATACTGTATGATAAAACATCGCCTCAGCCGCAATAGCAAACACCTCTGAAAAGAACAGCCCAACACCTATCATTGGGAAAGCGAACCATACAAGAGGAAGCGTTATAGCGCTTGCAGTGCACGCAGCAAGGAAAACGGCACGCATCGGGAATTTGCCCTGCAGCAGCCAGCCAATAATCACCGATTCTACAGCAAGCGTTATCAAGAGTGCATTAATAAAACCCACTTTCACTCACTTTAACCAGTATTTTACAAGAGCGAGCAACCCAACAGCACACAGGAATGCAATTATACCCTGGCAGGAACCACTTGACCAGCTTTTCGAATAATTGCCCGTCTCAGCATCAAGCATAATAATATATTTGCCCGGCTTTGAGAAATCAAACAGGCCGGTTTCCTTATACTCATCCCAGCCCTCGAGTTTATACCTAAATTTGCCCTTCCCTGGTGTGTAGCACGGGTTAAGCTTGTAGAACCACATCTCATTTGTACAGGACCCTTTATTGCATCTCAGCTGGATAACTCTCTCCCCGACAGGGCTATCATCCGCAGGCCCAGCATCCAAACATACAAACTCAACCACCGCCTCACCACTGTAAGACACCCCTCCTTTTAACAATGAAACGGATATTTCAGGTGCCTGAGGAGAGGGGCCTATATCTGCAAACACAATTCCTAGGATTGCAAGCGCAACAACTGCAACGGTTAAGGCTTTTTTCATAGGAAGAGCTCTCTGCAAACAAATAAAAGCGTATTATTTTTGTGATATTTCCTCAAGCGCAACCGGCAGCTCAACAATCACGTTTATAACCGCATCCGCCCCGGCCTTTACGAGCTCTTCATGGGGGAAAGAATTTGTAATTGCGATACATTTCATTCCAGCAGCCTTTGCGCTCTTTATCCCGTTTATCGAGTCCTCAACAACAACACATTCAGCGGGGCTTACTCCCATCTTTTCTGCAGCCTTAAGATATGGCTCCGGGTCCGGCTTGCCCTTCACGACATCATCACCGGTTATTATGCGCTCAAAGTATTTCTCCAATTCAAACCTCTTTACAACAATATCAACAATCTGCTTTGGGCTTGAGCTCACAAGCGCAACCCGGTATTTGCCTTTGAGCCTGCCAAGCGCACTGTGCAGGCCGGAGAACAATCTTATATCATCTGTAAAATTTGCAAACATCTTGATTTTCTTTAATAGTATTTCCTCAGGTGTTGCTCCTTTTATGTTATACATCTCAATTGCCTTTTTGTACACATCAAGCTCTTTCATCCCCTTAATTTGCTTCCACCTACTGTCAAGCCGGACACCATACTCGCTCAGTATCATCGAATCCGCTTTCTCGTGTGCCGGCTCGGTGTTTGAGACAACACCATCCATATCAAACAAAATTGCAGAAATCATTTGCACCAAATCCAAATTTTTGCCTAAAATAAAATAGGCAGTAACTGCCACCAAAAGGTTGGCACACTTTAAATAATGTGCTTATACTTTGCAAATGCGCCCAGGCCTATAATACCAAGCAGGATTGCATATGTGCTGCAACAGTTGCTGCTTCCACCACCAGAGTATGAAACGCACTTGTTGTTTGAGCCGCAATACTCGTCATAATCACAGTCGCTATCATCATAGCACCACTGGTTTGCCGCAAAAGCAACACCGCTAAGCGCCATAAGCACAGCCAGAATAACCAATAGTTGTTTGCTCATGCTAATCTATCAGTAGCAATAATTAAATATGTGCAGGAATAGGAAGCAAATAAAAAAATGAAAAGGTGCTTTTTTACTCTACGGTAATCTTTGCCTTGCCTCTTAACAGGTTACCAGCAAGCCAGTAGAGGTTAAACTCAAAGCTGGAATCAGCAGTAAACTCAACATCCTGCATCTCTCCAGGTTTGAGTGCAGGTGCATTTTTCCAGCCCGGGCTTACTATACGCACACCAGATGGGTTAACTCCCTTATCAACTTCAAAGTGCATTTTTACAAGGTCTCCCTTGCGTACGGTGAATGTATTAGGTTCAAACCCGCTGTCAGTCACTTTGACATTGAACTCCTTTACCGGCTGGCCCATCGCACCCAGCACAGTAAACGATATCTCCTCACTCCATACATGTTTCCCATCCACAACAGTGTGTGCACGCGCATAGTAGGTGCCCGGCTCACTTATCATTATTGAGTCAGTAAATTTCCCAGGTACATTATAGCTTCCTGCAGGATAGCCGGGCGTGCTTAATGTGTATGAGGTCCTGTCAGGTGATATGCTGTCACTAACAACATTACTCTCCTTGCCGATACGTACGGATGTGTAGGCAACAGTGCCTTTTGCACCACTTACAGACCACTTAAAGCTTGCCGTCTCACCCGCCTTTATCTGTGTTGGATATTCTTCAAGCACAATTTTTGGCTTTTCCTTCACAACAGTGGTTGTGGGCAGCTCGGGTGCTATATTCTCAGGCTGCTGTGTACCTTGCGGTTGCTGTGTCTCTGGCTGCGAAATGCAACCCATCATAACCGCCAGCAGCACCAGTATAGATAGAGCATAGATTGCCTTCATAGTATCACTTCTCCAGCATATATACGCCACCAATAATATTTAAGCATTTTGAGAGAATCTCTTTTATGGGATTATTCATCGTAAGGCGCATCAGCATAATTTCTGCTGTGAAGGTATCTGCTCTGTTGCATGCACTGCTATTCCTGATCGCAGGTGCGGTCTACGGCGGCGTATCTGTCATTATATCTGTAATTGGGGCCGGTTTAGGGATGAGCGTGGTTGGTGGTGCCACATCTTGCATAACTTCTTTCATCATATCCCCACTGGTAGGTGCAATATATGGTGCAATCATAGGTGCAGTAGTCGCTTTCATATATAACCTCATCTCAGACTATACCGGAGGGCTTGAAGTAAGCCTTGTTGAAAAGGCAGCACAGCCAGCACAGAACCTTAACAAACCAAAATAATTTCTAGTGCAAGTGTTTGGTTTTGGTATGAAAGGCCGCAGAGATTCTCGGTTTAAAATATATATCCCACGCAAAAGATTTGATGCAGTGGTATGCCTTGGCAGGAAACCCACAACCGAGGAAGCCCGTATGGATATAGCGGCACGCGTTGAGCTTGCAGTATCCATTTTCAGGAAATCAGCAGCACGCTACCTCATTTTGAGTGGTGGATACACATTCAGCAACAAAATTTCCGAGGCGTCTTATATGAAGCGCATAGCGTTGGGGCTTGGTATAAAAAAGCGGAATATTATATTAGAAGAGCACTCAACAAACACATACGAAAATGCGGTTGAGGTGCGTAAGATAGCAAAACAGCTGCACATCAACAGTATAGCTGTTGTTACATCTAATTATCATACGTTACGGGCAGGCATGCTGTTTAGGAAACAGCTTTCACCATTATCCGTTATGCTATTTGGCTCACCGTATCCCTTAAGCATAACACTGCTGGTACGCTGGCTGCGCGAGCTGCTCCAAATCCTCAAAGCCGAAGTGCTCGGAGTGCGTTGACAGCCTGCGCCAGGGCAGTTTTATCATCCATTCCGTGAGGTATCCCTATAATTCTTACGTTTTTTATTTTACCAAGGCGGAGCAGCAGCTTAAGCTGGAACGTAAGGTCAAAATCGTGCACCCCGACCTTTGGAAAATCGCTGAAGCGGTCTATATCTTCTTCCGTGAATATTTCAACCCTTTTAATCCCTCTTACGACATCAATCAATAAGAGGTCCTTGTTTTCTACGGGCAGGCTCTCGTTAGGGTCAAACACAACGAACTCGTGCATGGGAAACTCTTTTTTAAGTAAGGGCATCAGCCTTACAGCTGTCCCATCTTCAAATACGCTCTCATTACCTAGTACAAGAAATCTCGCCATGTTAATCATATAAATCAGAACGCATAATATAATTTGATGATTGTTAATAACCCACTTGTTGATTACAAGGATGACGGCACAATACAGTGCAAGGCATGTGCAAGAAGATGTCTCATACGTGAAGGCGAAACAGGCTTTTGCGGGATACGCAAAAACACCAGCGGCAAGCTCGACCTGGTTGTTTACGGTAGACCATCAGCATTCGGTATAGACCCTATAGAGAAGAAGCCGCAGTTCCATTTTCTTCCAGGGACAGGCGCATACTCGCTTGGCACGTACGGCTGCACTTTTATGTGCAAATTCTGCTGTAACTGGGAGCTTGCACAGGCGATACGTGAGCACCTCCCATTAGATAACTGGATAGACCTGCCGCCCGCGAAAGCAGTTGAAAATGCAAAATCATACAACTGTGATTCTATTGCATATACATACAACGAGCCGGCAATATGGTTCGAATACCACAGGGATATAGGCAGCATAGCGCTAGGGGAAGGCCTGTTCAACGTGCTCGTAACAGATGGCTACGGCACACCGGAATTCTGGAAGGAAGCATCAAAGTATATACACGCAGCGAGCATAGACCTGAAAGGATTTAACAAAAAATTCTACCTTGAGTATACAGGTGCACAGCTCGACCACGTCCTTGATTCTATAAAGGAAGCAAAGAAATACAAGAACATATGGGTTGAAGTGACTTCCCTGGTAATCCCAGGCAAAACAGATAGCAGGGAGGAGGCTCGGCAGGAAGCTGAATGGCTAGCAGCGATAGACGCTGAGATGCCACTTCATTTAATAGCATTCCATCCAAGTTATAAGATGCTCGATGTACCGTCGGCAACCGAGCAGCAGATACTTCCTCTTCGCGATGTTGCAATCGAAGCAGGACTCAAGTATGTTTATGTAGGTAATGTTCGCTCACGTGCAGAGAGCACGTTTTGCCCGAAATGCGGCGCACTGCTCGTTGAGAGGCAGTGGTTTTCCTCCCGCATTACAGATGAGTTTGACACTGCAAACTCAAGATGCAGGAGATGCGGCCAGCACATAGCAGGTGTATGGACGCGCGAGCAGGCAAACGCGCTCAAGCGTCCAGGAAGATGATAACAGCAAGGAAGTGATGTGATGAGATCACCAGCAGTTGCAGGAACTTTCTACCCGGCTGACGGCCAGGAGTTGCTCAGGATGATTGAAGGATTCCTGAAGAATGCGAAGAGCCCGCCAGTACGCGGGAAGCTTCGCGGCCTCATAGTACCGCACGCGGGCTACATATATTCAGGGATAGTTGCCGCTGCAGGGTACAAAATCCTGAAGGAGCACAAGGATGAGTATGATGATATAATACTTATAGGCCCTTCCCATTACATGACGTTTTACGGTGCTGCATCTGTTGTATCAGATGTCTGGGAGACGCCGCTCGGCCAGGTTGTAATGCAGCCAATGGCAGGCAAGCAGATTGTCCCGCTGCGCGAGCCGCATATTCCCGAGCACTCGCTTGAAGTCCAGGTGCCTTTCCTGCAGGTGTGCGCACCCAATGCAAAGATATTCCCACTTCTTATGGGCGGTAGTATAACCCCTGAGGAGATGGCCAATGACATATACAACCGCCTTACAGACCGCACATTAGTGATTGCAAGCTCAGACCTGAGCCATTACCATCCATATGCTGAGGCGGTGCGGATTGATTCGATTGCAAACTCGGCGATACCCTCACTGGACATACAGCGCGTGAAGCGCGATGTTGAGGCGTGTGGCAAGTCAGCAATTCTTTCAGTAATGTACCTGGCACAGCATTTCCACTGGAAAGGTGTGGTTCTTGATTACCGCAACTCCGGGGATACGGCAGGTGACAAGGATAGTGTTGTCGGTTACGGATGCTATGGCTTTTTTGAGGAATAAGTGAGTGGTCATATGCTCAACGATACTGAAAAAAGATACCTGCTGAAAATTGCCCGCTCCGCAATTGCGGCACGCCTTGCCGGTGAAGAGCCAACAATTCCTAAACCACCTTCGCCTTCGCTGCTTGAGAAGCGCGGTGTTTTTGTTACTATTACGAAGGGTGGGGAGCTGCGCGGGTGTATTGGGTATCTTGAGCCAATCAAGACAATCGTGCAGGCGGTTGCTGACAACGCGCAGAGCGCAGCATTTGAAGACCCGCGGTTTCAGCCATTAAATGCAGGTGAGTTGGACAACATAAAAATAGAGATATCAATACTTTCGCCGCTCAAAGAGCTTAAAGTTAATGGTCCACAGGAGCTACTGAAGCAGCTTAGGCCAGGTATTGACGGCCTTATAATACGAAAGGGATGGGCAGGTGCAACATTTCTACCGCAGGTATGGGAAGAGCTGCCAACACACGAGGAATTCTTATCAAACCTCTGCTTAAAGGCAGGGCTTGGGCCTGATGAATGGAAGAAGCCAGGGATGAAATATTACACCTATACAGTTGAAAAGTTCAGCGAATGAAAAATCATCATTAAAAATTTTTTATATAAACTAATCCTTATGCAGAAATCAGATGTTGCAAGCATGAAGCTTGCTGGTGAAGGTGCAGATAAGATTTATCTTGCCGAACGGCAAATGCCTGTACTAGTTGCACTCCGGGCCAGATATGCCAAATCCAGCCACCTGAAAGGCCTTACAATTGGCATGTGCATGCACATAACTAAAGAGACGGCAGTGCTGTGCAAGACACTTAAAGCAGCAGGTGCGAAGGTGGCACTTTGTGCATCAAACCCGCTCTCAACACAGGATGATGTTGCTGCTGCGCTCGTTAAGGAGGGAATTTTTGTTTATGGCAGGAAAGGGGAGAGTACTGGAAAGTACAAGGAGCACCTGCGCGCAGTTGCAATGCACAAGCCAAACATAGTGCTTGATGATGGCGGGGACCTTACAGTTGAGATGCTGCAGAACCATAAGGACAAGCTTGGCTTGGTGATTGGCGGTTGTGAGGAGACAACAACAGGTGTAATAAGGCTTAAGGCGATGGAGCGTGACGGTGTCCTGAAATACCCAGTTGTTGCAGTCAATGATAACAACACAAAACGCCTCATTGATAATTATTATGGCACAGGCCAATCCACTATAGATGGTATCCTGCGCGCCACCAACATCCTGCTTGCAGGCAAGAGTTTTGTGGTGTGCGGCTACGGGCCGTGCGGCAAGGGATTATCACAGCGCGCAAAGGGGATGGGTGCAAACGTTATTGTGTGCGAAGTGAACCCGTTCAATGCATTGCAGGCGCACCTTGACGGCTTCCGGGTAATGCCAATCGCCGAGGCGGCCCGCATAGGTGATATTTTTGTTACCGTCACAGGCAACACAGGTGTTATAACTTATGCGCACATGCTTACAATGAAAGATGGCGCAATACTTGCAAACAGCGGTCATTTTGATGTTGAGGTGGACGTGGCAACTCTTAACAAGAAGGCAAAATCAAAAAGGCGGGTGCGCCAGCATCTTGATGAGTACCTGCTCTCCAACGGCAGGCGCGTTTATGTATGCGGTGAAGGCAGGCTTGTCAACCTTGCAGCTGCAGAGGGCCATCCATCTGAAGTTATGGCGACAAGCTTCCTTGGGCAGTGTTTTGCAATTGAGTACTTGCTCAAGAATATGGGCAAGCTGCCGCCAAAAGTGCTCCGCCTGCCGGAAGAGTACGACCAGGAGATTGCACGCCTCCAGCTTGAAGCGTTCGGTGTGAAGCACGATAGCATGACGGCAGAGCAGGAGAAGTATGTGCACAGCTGGAAATAAGCATGATATTGCCACATTTTTTCTTTTAACAGCTTAGCACAATCTAAAACCTTTCGCTTTTTAACCCCTATGATATCCTAATTTTATATAATTATAAGGCATAATTATCTCATGGGCGAACCGGAGGGAGTGGCTACTTCTATTGAGCAGAAGATTGAGAAGAAGATAGAGTTATGGAAAGGCAAGCTGCTTGACATCTCCCTGCGCAACAGGCTCATTAATTTTAAGGACGGCGGCGCATCTTCTCTAAAGCTGTCCCTTAAAGACCCGAAGGCGTTTTATGATGATTTTATCTCAGGCACAGGCAGGTTCTATTTTGCAAAGAGCAGCTCAGCCGACCAAAAGCCAGGTGTGCTACGCACACAGCATAGCGATGCGGATACATACCGCCGGCTTTACAGCATTTACCTGGCATCAAGCGAGAGCCTCTCTGAGCAAGGTGTCAACACACTTTACTTGGCATTTGGCTGTCTCGAGTATGAAAGCATAGATTCGGCTGGCGATTCAACAAGAAGAAAGGGGAAGGGCAGGGCGGGCGCATCACACCAACCAGGCCAACTACAGCTTGACAACTCAGCTGTGGGCAGTTCAATACGCGCACCACTCATCCTCGTCCCGGTAAAAATTGAGCGCAGGAAAGAGGCAGCACGTGATAAGCACCCCTTTTCAATCACATTTCTTGACGATGATATACACATCAACCCGGCACTTAGACAGAAACTGCTCCTGCAGAATGGTATTGATATTGATTTCCCGTTTGAGACGCTAGACGAATACCTTAACAAATTGTCCACCGAAGTGAAAAAATATGGTTGGAGAGTAACTTCAGATGAAGTATACCTTGGAATATTCTCATTCCAGAAGCTTTCACTTTACAGGGACCTTGAATTAAACAGGGAGCGCATACTTAAACACCCTGTTGTGCGTGCACTGGCAGGAGATACGAGTGCGCTCCACTACCAACCGCCCGAGAGTATAGATGTGGACACGCTGGACCCAAAAGAGTCATTTTTTGTACTTGATGCTGACTCAAGCCAGCAGGAGGCCATAATAGCTGCACGAAAAGGCCTGAGCTTCGTGCTGCAAGGGCCGCCAGGCACCGGCAAATCCCAGACGATTGCAAACATAATTGCGCAGCAGCTCGCTGATGGCAAAAAGGTGTTGTTTGTCAGTGAGAAGATGGCCGCACTTGAAGTTGTTAAGAAACGGCTTGATTCCACAGGCATAGGCACTTACCTGCTTGAGATGCACAACGCAGACACAGCAGGTAAGAAATGGGTGCTTGAGCAGTTTGAGAAGGCACTAGTAGAGAACAGGCTTTATGCAAGCAATGAGCAACTCATAGACCAGCTTAAGGATGTCCGCAACGTGCTAAAGGCATACGGTGATGAGCTGATGAGTAGCGGCAGCGTGCAGATGCCTTTATACAGGATACTTGGGCGCCTGGCGCGGCTTGAGCACGTCAAAATCTCAGATGTGGGGCTTAGTGTGCATCCAGATTTCAGTGAGTTCCAGCATAATATGCGCATTATGGAAGAGATTGACCTCTACGAAGACCAGCTGCGTGAGTTTAACACAAGCATCCTTCGCTATGTCAACCATAAGAATTTCAGGGCGTTCACGGATTTCAAGCAGGAGTCTTTAAAGGAGCACATAGGCAATGCTATTGAGGTTATACAGTATATAAAAGAGGAGAGCAGGCAGCTTGAAGAAAAGGCAGGTCTATATTTTAAGAGGTTGCTTGATTTCAGGCTGATGGAAGGCAAGATATCTCTCTTGGCAAGGCAGCCAAAAACATCCTACCGCATACATGAGGAATGGTTTGGTATTGATATTGATGATATTGAGATGCGCCTCAACAAGTATATTGTCAAGGTTGGGGAATATACAGCACTGCGCAAATATCTCCTCTCAAAGTATAAGGAAAACCTGCTGAACCACTCATACCACGAGCTTGAGGATATGGTATCAAAATTAGATGGATTGTATTCCGTTAAGGTGGTTCGGTGGGTGGACCCGCGGTACAAGAAGATTTCTAACCATATGCACGCGTTGCTTCTTGAGAAGGCCAACTTGACACACGAGGAGATGGCGAACGATATACGCAAGGCAATGTTATGCAAAGGCATCTGGAATGAAATTTCAGAACAGGAGCGTGAGATAAAAAGTATCCTAAAGGAGGAGCGGCTGGAACCAGCCGAGCTGCAGGCAATATTCTCCTGGATACGGGGTCTCAAATCAATTGAAGGTATGTGCAACGGCCGGCTTATCCGCTCTGTGTGTGACGGCGCCGACTTTGCATCACTGGCGCAGAAGTTTTCGGCGCATGCAAGCGCACTTACGGATAGTTACTTAGCAATAAGCGAATACTTTGAGACGGAGGCATCAGAACGGCTCCTGCTCTCTGCGTCCTGGGAGCGGCTCGAGGAGCGGCTCCAATACATCTCTAATAAAGCCGGCGAGATATCAAAATGGGTTGAGTTTAAGGCAACCCTGGACAAGCTATCACCAGAGCCGAGGAGAGTTTTTGATAAATATATTTCAATCGAGGAGCGCAACTACAAGTTAAGCGAGCTTTACGAAAAGGTCTTCTTGCAGGAGTGCCTCTCACAGATGGATGTAGAGATTGCAAGGAAGAGCCGCGAGTACCTGGACACGGTATACAGCAAGTTTATTGAAAGTGATAGGGAGCACAAGTTCTATTCGCGCAACCGCATCATTGAGATGATTGAGGCAAAAAAGCCAAAGATAAGCTTGACATCGCGCAGCTCAGAGGTAGGTATACTCTCAAAGGAGATAAGCAAGAGCAGGAGGCACAAGCCACTGCGCAAGCTGTTCTCAGAAATAAAGAACCTTGTATTCGTCCTTAAGCCGTGCTTTATGATGAGCCCGCTTTCGGTCGCCAGGTTCATTGACCCAGATGTAATCGAATTTGATACAGTAATATTTGATGAGGCATCTCAAGTTATGGTTGAGGATGCAATAAGCGCAATAATACGCAGCAAGCAGGTGATAATAGTTGGCGATTCAAAGCAGCTACCTCCCACGATGTTCTTCAAAGTTAATGAGGACCTTGATATTGAAGAGGGAATGGAAGAGGCAGCAAGCATACTCGATGAGGCGTCTGCAGCCCTCCCAACACATATGCTTCGCTGGCATTACCGGAGCAAGGATGAATCTCTGATAGACTTCTCAAACAAGTATTTCTATAATGGGGACCTTATAACCTTCCCGAACAACCTGGTTGATAGCTTTGCAATCGACTTTGTATACGTTCACAACGGCGTGTATGAGCGTGGAGGCAGCCGCCAGAACCGCGTTGAGGCAAAGAAGGTGGTTGAGCTCATTAAGCAGCATTATGATACGACGCCGGAGAAATCACTCGGCGTAATCGCATTTAGCATTGCACAGCAGCAGGCGATACTTGAAGAGCTTGACCACTTTATTACATGGCACCCGTCATACCAAAGATTCCTTAACGGCAGCAACCTGCGCGGGTTTTTCGTGAAAAACCTTGAGACAGTACAGGGTGACGAGCGCGATGTAATAATACTGAGCGTAGGCTACGGCCGTGACGCTGAGGGAAACTTATCACTCAACTTTGGCCCACTCAACCGTGATGGCGGCGTGCGGAGGCTTAACGTTGCAATATCCAGAGCAATAGAACGCATCAAAGTTGTATCTTCAATATTACCAGAAGATATCAACGAATTGCGCGTTGGCAGTGAAGGCATACTCCTGCTCAAGAAATACTTGCAGTATGCGCGAGCAGGCGAAGCACAGGTTAAGAGGCAAAGCGAGTTTGACTCAGAGCTGCAAGAAGCGGTTTACAGGAAACTGCTCTCCTATGGCCTTATGGTTGATAAAAGTGTTGGCAGCTCAAGGTTCAACATAGATGTTGCAGTCAAGAGCAGCGAGGATAGCAACCGTTACCTGCTCGCTATTGAGCTTGATAGCAAGGCATATGGCAGCGCAAAAAGCACACGTGACCGCGACAGGCTCAGGCGCGAGGTTCTTGAATCTCTTGGCTGGAAGGTTCACCGTATATGGTCTTATGACTGGGTGCTTAACCCAGATAAGGAGGCCGAGCGCATACTTGAGCACCTTAAAATTCCTGATGCGAAAATCACCCGGGCGCAGGATAACCACGAAGGCACCAGGCAGCGCCAACTGCTTGCAGATAACGAGCTCTCATTTGCAATAAAAGAATATCCTACAATCGTGTGCCCCATGCTCGGCTCACCTGACGATTTTATGAAGACTGACTTCTTTAACAGTGTGCGCGATATCATAAAATCTGAAGGGCCGATACATCGCGACCTGCTGATGAAGCGCATTTTTGAGTGTTACGGTGTCAAGGATGGTGTGCGTGCAAGGAACAGGTTTGATGAAGTTCTCAACTTGCACTTGCCGTGCCAGGACATAAAAATTGATGGTGAGTTGTATTGGCCAGGCGAGCCCAGGTTTATGTTTAACATAAGGAGAAGTGATGCTGAAATCCGCCCGCTCAATTATATCCCAGCACCAGAGATACGGCTTGCAGTGCTTCTTGTGGTAAGCAATGCGATAAGCATTGCGCGTGAGGATATCCCACGCGAAGTATTGGTAATCTTCGGTGCACCTAAAATGATACCTAAATTTAAAGGCAGGGTGGGCGTAGCTGTTGATGAGCTTATAGAGAAGGGTTACCTTTCAGAGGACAGCGGTAAGATAATAATAAACAAGGAATTCCAGAGAAAAGCTGAGGAAAGCCAGAGGAACGCTAAACATGGGCAGGACACAAAAGAAATCTCAAGCAGTAACAATGAAATATCCACCCAGCCACCGCTTGGGTATAAGCCGCACCTTCCAGGCGATGACTCATCCCCTCCAGGGGTAGTGTTCAGGTAATTGTGACACACCAACCTCTCACTCAGCGCTGGAGCAGCGGGGGCAGTGTTCAGGCAGCTGGTATTATTTTAACACTTATGCGTTCTTAATATAATATGGTGAGGCGTGCAATCATACTTGACTTATTTGGGGTTGTTGTTGACAACCCGCATTTTCTCTCTTACTTTCTCGTGCCGGAGTTTAAGGGAAGGCCTGAGCACGCCGAAATAAAAAAAGCCTATTTTGATATTTGTGAAGGCAGGGCAACAGAGCGCGATTTCTCATCTTTATTAGCCAGCAAGCGTGTAGATTACGAGAGCCGGCTTGAGTATGCAACCACAAAAATGGTAGAGTTTATAGACCAGTCCCTATTCTCGCTTGATGAGATAGGCGATGTTTTTTTGTATACGCATTTCTACAGCAGGCCGCTGCACCTGTTCCTGCAGAAATCAAAGATTGATTATGTTTTCAGGCACGTCTTCTGCACAGATGCTATGGCATCTACAAAAGAGGAAGGGTTCACTATAGTGAAACGCTATCTTGACGCGCACGGCTATATTGCAGGGGATGCTGTGGTGGTTGATGATACGAAGAGCGTACTCCTTGCCGCAAAGGAGAACGGGTTTGGAATAACTGCCCAGAAAATAACCGAACCTAAAAAAATTAATGAGTTGGGCGCAGATTTTGCAATTTCAAGGCTTGACCAGCTGAAACAAATAGTACCGTACTAGTAAAATTAGAACATATCCTCAAGCTCGCCATCATCACGTATATTTTCCTTTAACCCCTCACTCATATCTTCAAGAATCCAGTACCGACCGCACCTGCATTTTGCAGAAAAGGTATAATTTTCCCCAGAATGTTTTTTCAAAGGCAATTTGTAGCCGCAGCAGCACTCAACATTTACAGTATCTTTGCACATAATACAACCTCCATCCCTACACGCCAAGGAAAGCGGATGCGCCACTTAGCATAAACTGGACACCCCAGGCAATAGTTACAATACCCATCATTGTGGAAAGGACCTGCATACCATTTTTTCCCAAAAACTTGCTTATTGGGCGCACCAGCAGCAATGAGAAAAGGACAACAAGAAGCGCAAGCGCACCACTAACAGACGTGTTAATAACCCCAACCTGCTTTACAAGTATGATGGTTGTGGCTATTGTTGCCGGCCCGGTAATGAGCGGTGTGCCGATCACAACGGCCGCACTGCTCAAGTCCTTCTTTTCTTTGCGGAATGAGATGCCGAGCGCCATCTGTACTCCCAAAAGCACAAGCACGATTCCTCCAGCGGCCTTGAAGCTGTTTATGTTAACTCCCAGTACATCAAGGACCATCTCGCCGCCCAATACAAACAGGAAGAATACAAGCGCTGCAACAAAAACAGCTTTTACTGCAATATTTCTAATTTCATTCCCATCCTTGTTCCCAACAATCGAAAGCAACGCACTCATACTAACCAGAGGGTCCATAATCACGAGAAGAAGTATAAATGGCTCAACTATTCCTACCATAGCTCCACCTTATATTTTGCAAACAAAGCCCCAGGGGAGATTTGAACTCCCGACTTCGTCCTTTCCGGATTGCTCTTTTTCCATGGTTTTTCCTTGCCAAAGAAAAAGCCCTACCAAGGACGCACTCTACCAGTCTGAGTTACTGGGGCACGCAAAGTTTTAAGTGCGTATTATTTTTTATTCTTTATGAGTAACATCTCATTGGCCGCTCAGCGGCGGATTGGTTTTTATGGAAGATAAAATACAAGGTTTTGATTTTGAGGATGTTAGGTCTTATTCGAAACTGCTTCGTGCATATAAAACGATAGGTATCCAGGCAACCAACCTTTCAGCTGCAGATGAGATACTATATGAGATGGTTTCCGATGATGAAACCCTCCTCTTCTTCTCTTTTACATCAAACATAGCTAGCTCGGGGCTGCGCGAAGTTGCAGCACAGTTTATCCGCGATGCCAGGCCAGGCGTAATAATAACGACAGCAGGTGCGATTGAGGAAGACATAATGAAGTGCAAAGGTAGCTTTTTCCTTGGCAGTTTCAACTCGGACGATTCTGATCTTAGGAGAAAAGGGCTGAATCGCATAGGGAATATATTTGTGCCCAATGAGAGGTACGAAGAACTTGAATCTTACGTACAGCCCATAATTAAGTCTCTGGACTCGCAAAGTGGCGGCAAGCCGGTATCTGTGCGCGGCCTTATAAATGCATTATCAGAGGGCATAACCGATAACGGCTCAATCCTTAAAGCAGCCCGCGATGTGGGTGCAAAGGTGTTCTGCCCATCAATAATAGATGGCGCGCTTGGCCTGCAGCTCTATTTTTACAGGCAGAAGCATCCCGGGTTTGTTCTTGACCAGCTCGCAGATATGAGTGACCTTGCAAATACAACACTGAATGCAAAACGCACAGGCGCATTCATAATAGGTGGAGGTGCAGTTAAGCACTACACGATAGGGGTTAACCTGCTGCGCGAAGGCCTAGAGCGGGCAGTATACATCTCAACAGCGCAAGAGTTTGATGCTTCACTGAGCGGAGCGTTCCCGCACGAGGCCATAAGCTGGGGCAAGATAAGGCCTTCTGCAAAGCACGTCCTTGTCAATGACGAGGCGTCAATCTCATTCCCGCTGCTAGCATTGTCATTACACGAAAAAGTTGCACCAAAAAACACAAAATCAAAAAGATAATAAGGTTACTTTATGTATGGTGTGAGGATTTTAATTGCGCGCATTATTGCGTTTTTAACTTCTTCCTCGCTCTTCCCACCTGTACATATGATTTTGCCGTTCTTGAAAAGCAGGAGCGATGCCTTTGGGTTTTTCAGCTTGAGTATTGCACCCGGAAACTGCTCCGGCTCATACTCCACATCATCGACTTCCATAGCAATTGAGTAAAGGTCAAGCTCAACATTAAGCGCTGCTGATGCTACGATGTTTTCAATCCTGAACTTTGGTTGAGGAATTCTTTTTGGTTTTTTAGGCATACAACCACCTTTTTAAATACATATATATAACTATCAAGTTAAGTTTAAAAAGGTATTAAAACCCAAATATCCCATCAGGTAGAAACCACATCCATCAGCAGTGTGGGGAAGGTTGTTTAAAATGGTTAAGCGGTCAAGAGGAACATTATCTACATATACGCGGTCTCTCAAATCGCAGGGCAGGCTGGGCGTAACAAAGGTGTTCAAGGTATTTAAGGAAGGCGACAAGGTAACAATATGCATTAAGGCAGGCCACGGCGGCATGCCTCACCCTCGATATAGGGGCAAGCATGGCACCATCGTTGGCAAGCAAGGCAGCTCATACATCGTTGAGATACAGGACGGTGGGATGAAGAAGAGGCTTATCTCCCAGCCAGTCCATCTTGAGATGGCACGATAACGCAAAAATGGTGTGGCGATGATAGGTAAGGAGATAAAGAGTGCAAGGGCGGTTCCGCTCTGTGAAGTTGCAAATATACTTGAGGAAAGGCAGAAGGAAGGCGAGCTTGGCTTTGAGCAGAAGGCTACGCTTGACTATGCACAGAAGTACAGCCACGTGAGTGTCGCGAAAGCGCACGAGCTTATGCATAAGATAGCAGATTTACAGTTTGCTTCCGAAGCTATGGCAGTCAAGCTGATTGATCTCATGCCAAAGACCGAGGAGGAAGTTAAGCTTATATTTCAGCAGGAGAAACGCGATATAACGAGCGCCCAGGCAAAGCAGGTGCTTGACATATTGTCTGCGTTGTAGGTTGTTTGTATGGAGCAAGAGCGCGCATCATTTGAGAAGCAGATGGAAGAGAATGCATACGTCCTGGACTTTCTTCCCTACGGTAAGTCAGATGACCCGCGTAGGCAGCCCGTTGTACAGCTTATTGGTGAGAAGTTTTTCACAATACTCGAAGCCTACCCAAAAGTAGGTGTGACATTCACAGTTGGCGAGCGTGTTTACGTCGGGAAGGGCGAGCGTGATAAGATTGCAAGTATAAAAGGCCGCGTGTTTTTTAATGACCTTACTTCCGCGTCAAGAAGCAGCCTGCACGATGTCATAACAAAGATAATTTCGTTGAGGGAGCAGGAATTTGTTGACTTCTTTAACAGGAGCGGCCCGATAAATATTCGCGTCCACCAGCTTGAGCTTATCCCCGGCATAGGCAAGAAAATAATGACATCGATTGTTGAAGAGCGCTCAAAGAAGCCATTCGAGAGTTTCATGGATATCGAAAAGCGTATACACATAAACAGGCTTCCAGATTTCCTTGCGCAGAGGGTTGAGGAAGAGCTCCAAGGCTCAAAGTATTACTTGTTTGTAAGGCCTGCAAGGTACAGGTAAAACCATGTCAGGTGAAACATCGAGGCGGCAGTTTTTCCTTAAAAGAAGTAAATCACTTGGCCAGTGTTTTCTTTCAAGTGCACAGTATCTTGATGCTGAGGCGGAGTTGGTTGCCCCTTCCCAGAAGACTATTGTTGAGATAGGTGCGGGAGATGGCAGGCTGTCAGAAAGGCTCATCTCGCTTGGTGCAAAAAAGCTTTTCCTAATCGAGAAAGATGCGGAATATGCCTCCATTCTCAGGAATAAATTTGAAGGATATAATGTTGAAGTGATAGAAGGGGATTTTCTTGGGATTGCTCCATTCAAAGTAGACATTGTTTGCGGTAATATCCCATATTATATTTCTTCGCAAATTACTTTCCGCCTGCTTGACTGGAGGTTTAAGCGTGCGGTGCTGATGTACCAGAAAGAGTTCTGCCTAAAAATGCTTGAGGCTGGCAAAGTTAAATCGCGCCTGTCTTTCTTCAGCCAGTATTACTTTGATATGGAGCCACTATTTACAGTCCCGCGCCAAGCATTCAGGCCGGTGCCAAAGGTTGATTCAATGCTCATAGAGCTCGTCCCTAAGAAGGTTGCACCACTCAGCAAAGAAGTTTCATCAGCAATAACGATGCTTTTCCAGCATCGGCCGAAAACGCTTGCCTCCTCACTTAAGGTAATACTTAAGCAGGTCGCAGGCAAAAAGCCCGTCGCCATACCAAAACAGTTTGATAAATACGGCCTTTCAAAACGCATCTTTGAGCTCAGCAATAATGAAATCCTTGAAATAGGCACGGAACTGGCTGGAATAATATCAAAGGCACAACAATAAAAATTATGAAAAATGGGAAAAAATTATCTTCTCTTTCTTGCACCTGCTTTTGCAGCCCTTTCCTTTTTCTCTCTATAGTCCATCGCTATCTGGTAAACATCTATCACAGAGAGCACAAATACTATAGGTGCTATAAACAGCGCAATTGCGGTTGAAAGCTCTTTAAAGAACATCAGCATCGGATTACCGGAGAGCGTTGCAAGCACATAGAATGTTATTGTGCAGATTAGCATATATGTGAGCGCCTTCAGAAACCTTTCCAGCTGCGAATCAAATATGTTCACGAGACCGACTATAACACCAAGTGCCATAAGTAGGTTGTATGACATATCATTTCCTGCATTCATCGTGCCAACGAAAACCGCCAGCAAAACACCGAGCAGGAAGGAGAATTCTGCAATAGTTTCCCATTTTACCATATGCACACCTCTAATATTGTGTTGTGCGGAACATTTATAAATCAGATTGGATGTTAGGAGAAGCGGTGCGGAAATACCTCCTAAGGCTATTCAGCCCAAATAACTCCCATTATATTCTGTCCTTGCTATCCATATATTTCCTGAGTGCCCGGGGGATTGTTATAGTCCCATCCTCGTTTTGGAAGTTTTCAACTATTGCCACAATTGTCCTCTCAGTTGCCAGCGCAGTTGAATTGAGCGTATGGACTACCTGCTTTTCACCGCTTTTCCTGAGCACACGCACGTTCATCTTCCTCGCCTGGTAATCGGTGGTATTTGAGCAGGATACCAGTTCCCTGTATGTATTTTGCACAGGCATCCACACTTCAATATCATATTTTCTTGCCGCGTTATCGTTCATATCACCACTCGCAATGTCAACAACCCTGTACGGCAGCCCCAGGCCCTGTATCAGGCGCTCGCTTGTTCTAATAAGTTTTTCGTGCCAATCCCAGCTCTCTTCTGGCAAGCAATATATATACTGCTCAACCTTCTCAAATTGGTGTACCCTAAATATCCCTTTCGTATCTTTTCCGTGTGCACCCGCCTCTTTCCTGAAATTGGTTGAGAACCCCGCAAGCTTTATGGGCAGCTCTTCCTCATTTAAGATCTTATCTGCGTAGTATGACGCAAGTGGCTGCTCGGCTGTTGCAATCAGGAACGCATCTTCCCCATCTATTTTGTACAAGGTATTCTCAAAATCTGAGAGTTCTGCCGCCCTTTTCATATACTCTTTTCTCATTATGAAAGGCGTATGCATAGGAGTATACCCTTCATTTATTAGGAAATCCATTGCATAATTGATAAGTGCAAAATTAAGGCGCACCAGCTCTCCTTTAAGGAAGTAAAACCGTGCACCGCTTATCTCACCTGCCGTGTCAATATCAATGAGCTTCCTTTCCAAAAGCAGGTCAACGTGGCTCTTTGGCTTGAATGGCTTTTCCTCGATTTTTCCCCATTCTCTTACTGTTTTTGCACCGCTTTCATCCTTAGCCACGGGGACATCCTTATGTAATATATTCCCTATTCCATACCTGACAGCATCCCTCTGTGCAAGCAGCTCTTCGCACCTTTTTTCAAGCTCTAATATCTCCCTATTAACATTTCTCATATCCTCAATTTTGCCCTGGATACCCTCCTTTCCCTCCTTCTTCATCTTGTTTATTTCCTCAGATACAATGTTCCTTTTGTTCCTGAGCAGCTCCAGCTGCTTTAGTGCATCCCTCCATTCAGAATCAAGACGCAGGACCTCATCCACCTTTGTGGGGTCCTTGAATCTTCTCCTCTCGCTGTCCTTGATTGCGTCAGCGTTTTTTCTGAACATATCAATGTCTAGCATGCTAAAATTATAGTTTGGCTTTTTTTAAGCATTTGCTAATTTCAATCACAAAAGTAAAACTTAAAGAGGCCGGAAGATGTGCTGTTGCTTTTCAGAAAAAGATCCTTTTTTATAACATACAACACCGCCCAACATGCTGTTTGTTGTATACGTAACCTATGTTATACATTGTACTAAAAAACTCTATATACTGTATTAAATCTATTGCAATAATATCATAATAGAATCTAAAGATGCGTAACCTAAATTATTCTTTATAAACTTTGTCATTACATAAGAATTGATGCATGGGCGTTTGGCAGTCTTTGTTTTTATATTAGATATAACATTGTTCTTAGCATTGCTGAGCATATTTGCGACGTTTTCTAATGATACGTTTAGCATTTATACACAACAGATTGGGAATGTTTCTAACGAATCTTTTGCTATTCAGGATGAAATGCAGACGAAATGGAATACAGATACAGCACAACCTCCCTCCTCAACCCAAAACGAAGCAGGTGTGCTGCCAAGCGTTGGCCTGCCGCTGCAAGCGAATAATCCAGATAATGAAGACTTATCAGAGCAGCAGGAAATGCAGCAATGGAACGCTGATAATATTAAATCGGATATTGATGAGATGGATATCTCCTCCAATAATGCGATATATGCAGATATAAGCAAGATCCAGGTTGATGAGGATAAAACCCAGAACGCAACAGGCCTATACGTGGATATAGTGGACATAGCAAGTGAGCCTTTGCCACCTGTCCCTGAGAGCAACTTTTCTGAAGCAAATTCGATGGAACCTCCTAGCGATGAGACGGCTGATGAGAGTGCAATTGATTGGGGGCTGGCACCTGAAGAGCCGTTAAGTAATGCCAGCAGTGAACTAGGTATTGGTTTAAACCAAACAGCGATTGATGATTATACACTCACAGAAGATATTGATTTATCAAGGACAGCAAACTATCAAGAGAGTGTGGCTGATAATAAAAAGGTGGTTTCATCAGGTAGCATAAGGATATCAGCAGATAAGGAGGTATATTGTCTATATGATAACATCTGTGATGTACCAATAGATATTGAAAATATGGATAGCCAGAACACTGTAGAAATATTGATGGATGATGCAAAATTTTCAGATGCAAAAGCAGTAAAAGCGGTTTCTCTGCATAGAGGCAAAAAGACAGAAGCAGGGTTTAAGATTTATGAGAAGGTAAGTAAGAAGAAGCCCAAGGCCGCGGGCAGGGACTACGATGCTGTAATACTTGGTCCGGGTGAGTCAAAAACAGTGTTCCTCAGAGTAAATGCAAGTGAAAGTGTGGAGTGGTCTATGAGGTTTTACACACCTGAAGGATGGGTTACGCTTGACCCAACAATATATATTGGATTTTGTGGAAACCTTGACACAGAAGGCAATACCTATGTTTTGATGAGGTCTATCTCAGGTGTGCAGTCAGATAACCATTGCATAAACATAAACGCAAACAACGTAATCTTAAGCTGTAATGGGTATACGATTTCATCTTCATCAAATGATGCCACTTCAGTAGGAATTTATGCTGAGAACAGGCGCAATATTCTAATAACATCTTGTACGGTTACTGGGTATGGTGTGAATATACTTTTTGACAATGTAAACAACTCAGAAATAACTAACACAAATGTATACAATGCTTATGGAACAATAGTTTACGGAACAAAGATAGGAGGGGTGGGGATATCACTTTCTAATTCCCTAGATGTGAATATAACAAATTCAATTGCAAGGAGGAATAAGTATGATGGGATTTTGGTCACGAGTAGCAATAATACCTTAATAAGAACCTCAAAATTGCTCGCAAATGAGTATTGTGGTGTAAACATCATCTCAAGCACGGGCTCATTTATTGATAGGAGCAACTTCACTGTTTATACAGGAGGTATCCCTATACAAACATACTATGGCTATAGAGGAGTATGTAGTGTAAATTCTGAGTACACAACCATTCAAAAAGGGCTGATTGAAGGCCACACAAATGCAGGTATATACACTGAGGGTTCAAAATATATAATAGTAAATTCCACACAATTTGGTTTTAAGACCAATAATGAAAGTGTTAAATTTGTTAATACAAACTCATCAATTATAGCAAACAGCGTCTTTAATTTTTCAACTGTTGATATTCTGGCCTTACATGTAATAAAATCAAGAAATATAAGTGTTGCCTCAAACCGCATTAACGGCATCATTACCGGTATATGGTTAAACGAGAGCAACGCAACAATCTTCAATAACTCATTTTATAGTTTAGTTTTAGAGATATATATACAGAATTATTATGGCGGGAACTCAATTCAGTATAATAAATTCAATAGGAGATTACTTAGTGAAAACGTTCCTGCAATTATTTTTGAAAATAAACAGGATTCAACAAAGGATATAATCCGCCATAACAAGATAAACCCCCCTCCAAACCAGCCGGCAAACGATCCGCTTTATCAATCATTTGTAGAAATATCAAAAGCAAGCAACATTGAGATATCATCAAACAACATTTCCAGCTGTACTTTTGGCGTATCTCTTTCTGAAGGAACATTATCCCCTAGCTTTAAGAAAACCCTCTGGGACATAAACATATCAAATAATAAGATATTCAACACGTCAATAGGTGTTTATGTTAATTATCTAGTTGAAATCCTTGCAAATTCCGAGATATCAGGGAATACGCTTGATTTAGTTAACACATCTCGCCTCCCTCAAACAATAACCTCTGTTGTTTTCTCGTATTATTCAAACTTGTATAATGTATCAATCAACCGCAATAATGTGCAAAATATAGGTAAATCTGAATTCTGCAGTGGTATTATCGCATTAAATATTAGTGAAAGTCGTATAATTGGGAACCGTTTTATGAATTCAAGTGGCTGTGAGATTCAGGATAACAAGGGATATATCTATGTGCGAAATATGATTAATTCAAATATATCTAACAACATTGCAAAAGACGGTACATACTTACTGAAAGATATGGATATATCAAATAAGCTCATAGAGAATATCTCATTTTATAACAACACCTGTTATTTACTAAAGTCCTGTTTTTCTTGTGTCACGACCTTAAAGAATGTGACAATCGCTAAAAATAACGTAACAAATACAGGTGTTGGTTTTTTTATAACCGGAGTTGCTGAAAACATCACGTTTGTATATAACACGTTTTATAAAAATGCCATAAGTATTTATTTTGCCTCATCAAAAGATGGTTTGAATATCAGTGGAAATTATTTTGAGCAGTTTATAGATACTCAAGAATTTGGAGTACCTACAGCTATAGTTATGATTGATATGCAAAATGCCAAGGTATATAACAATACGATTAAAGATACAAATGGAGGAATTACTATTTTAGCAAATTCAATACATTCATCTTCGATATATAATAATACCATTGAGGGCCCATTTGGAGGATCACTTTTGATTTCAGACCTTGGTGGAATATTTATTTATTACCTAAAAAGCGTTGCGAACCCAAACTCTCTTCAGATATTCAATAACCACATAGATGGAAAATGCGGAGGTTGTGCATGGGGCATTACAGCATATTCTGATGAAATGAATTTAGCTTACACTGAAATTTATAACAACACTATAAAGGGGATGGAAGGCGCATTACATATAAAGAATCTAATCTCTATTGATGTTTATGATAACCGTTTTGTAGATGCTGGCCAGAGCGTAGTATCAAACGTTTTGATATCTAAATTCGAAAATAATACTTTTACGAACACAAGAAAACTTACAGGTACAACCCTAAGTTTTTTTAAATTTAATAATAATACTTTCTCATCAAACTCAAACGGAATTGTTTTATCCGAGATTGCTTATTCTAATATTACGAATAATCAGCTTGTAGATGTAATTGATGGAGCAGATGTCTCGTATGGAAAGGAGATATTAATTGCAAACAACTCAATTAACAGGTGTGGGAGCAGCTGTATGATCATCAGGGAATTTATGTACGAAGGGGTTAACAAATTCCTTAACAACTCGTTCTCTAACTGTGGTGGCTATGGGTTATATCTTAACAATGTGACATTTGCAAAAATAGAAAACGCATATATACAAAATACAACAAACTATGGATTATATGCCATAAACTACCTTGTTGGTACAGGAGATTATGCGATTGTGTTCAATAACATCCAAATTTACAACACCTCATCTCCATTATTCGTTAACCGGTCCGTAAATTATCTGAAGAATCCACGTTTTGTTGGGTTGGTGATGGGGTATAACTCATCGATTGGAAAGATAAAGATGGGTGATTTTTACATCCAGTACACAGATGTAAATACCACTAACTATCGTGCAGCCCCAGATTTTGTGTCTTTAAACGCGCCGACACTTACAAACATCCCTGCCAATATAACACTTAACACATCATCATGCAATAAGCTCAAAATATACAAAAAGCCGGGGTTCCCGACATCACGAAATGAGATTTTGACATATGGCCTTTTGTGCCCAAACTGCAGGCTGCTCTCCTGCACAGGGGATTACGTCTTGTTTAATGTAACCTCGTTCAGTGGTTATACCACCTCATCAGACATTTATTCCTGTATAATAATAAACGAGAGCGGCAACTACAAAATAAAGAATAACCTTGAAGGTGCACCAATTGATGTACATCTGGCCGATTTAGGTATGGACGCCAAGGTGTGTGTGGAGATAAACGCATCAAACGTTGTTTTTGATTGTGATGGCCATTTCATAAGAAACACAGATGTTGGTGGCACCACAGGGGGCATATTTGTTGATACACGGCGGTCAAATGTAACCGTAAAGAACTGTAACGTATCTAAATACATGTATGGGATAACAGTGTATAATGCATCAAATTCGATTATTACAAATAACAAAGTACACAATAACTGGGTTGGTATAAACCTCCTTCACAACACCTATAATATAACAGTAGTAAACAACACGGTTTATAACTCATCAAGTGCAAACATCATATCACAAAACTTTGCGCACTTTACATCATATAACATAATCAAGAACAACACAGCTTCTTTTGGAGCGTATGGGCTAAGGGTTATAAAAGACGATAATATCCAGATTTCAAATTCAACTTACCACTCAAGCCAGCATAACTTATACATTACATCTTCGCAGGTTACTTTATCAAATATGAGAATATACAATGGGAGCAGTACTGATTTTGTATTTTATCCTGATACTTCATCTTCAATAACCGCCGCAGGCATAACATTTGATTCGCCCACAAACGGTTTAAGCAAATTCACTAATTTGTCCTTCACAGATACCTCCTCTATCCCGTATTATATGAAATGGTCATCTGCACCGGCGTCCCCTCCAGCCGGCAGGGTCTCTTTCAAAGATAAATATGTCTTGATAAACAGCACAACAACAAGCATAGACAATGTTGTATTCACGTGGAGTGATAGTGAGCTGCCGGGGTATGATGAGGGCACGTTCGAGTTATGGGGGTACAACTATACAAGTGGCAGTTGGGTTTTGTTCAATAACACTCCGGACACTGCAAACAACCAAATACGTCTGTCAAATGTTAACTTCCCAGCGGTTTATGGCTTATTCAGTTTCACAGGCTCATCTTGTGGAGTAATATCTTCATCTGGCACGTATATCTTATTCAACAATGTTACTGGTGCGCCAGTACTCGTTTCTCTGCCAGAAGTCGGGATGCAGGTCAGAGCGTGTATAGATGTTAATGCATCAAACGTTATTCTTGATTGTATGGGGTACGCAGTGAAAAATGATGGCACGCTCGGACCGAATGGTGCTGTTGGTATACTTGTAGATTCCACACGGTCAAATGTTACGATAAGGAACTGCAAAGTACTTAACTATACGCAAGGAATTGCAACGTATAATGCACAGAATAACAAGATATACAAAAATACAATCTACAACAACTCACAATATGGTGCAATCATATTTTATAATTCCCAGAATAACCTTCTGACAAACAATACCCTCTATAATAATACATTAGGTGGGCTGGCAGTGAGGTATTTATCTCCCAGCAATAATCTCACACGCAACATAATTTACCAATCAGCACAGGATGGCGTTTATGTATCCTTAACCTCAAACAAAAACCTCATACATAATAACACCATTTATCGTGTTGGCCGTTATGGAGTATACATAGATACAAGCCATAACAACACAATCACGTCAAACAGGATATATTACACCACAAATAACGGGATTGCTTTAGGCAGCTCACAGAACACAACAATACAGGATAACACGGTGCATAGTGGTAATGTTTATGGCATCTCATTGGCAAGCTCCTCATATAACAAAGTTATCAACAATACGCTCTATAATTATACAAATACCAACTATGGTTATACTGTCTATTTAACAGCTTCCCATTACAATAACATTTCACTTAACAATATCTACAATGGCAGATATGGCTACGTTGTTGTAGGGTCGTCCAATTATAACAAGATATTCAGGAACCGCGCATATAACTTTACGCGCGACGGCTATGCTATAGGGTACAGTTCAAGCCACAACATAGTTGCATTCAACAATGCAAGCAAATGCTCATACTATGCTTATGAGATTTACCAGAGCGCATACAACACAACACTGGCAAACAATACCGGCCGGCAGAACTATGTGGGTATTTATCTTAACACAAAGGCAAATACCATATCTCTCTACAACAATACGATAGGCACAAACCAATATTACTCATTATGGATAAATAACGCGACAAATGTTTTTGTAGACAGGGATCATTATTACAACAACACTAATGATATTCGCGTTTTAAATGGCCCTCTTACATACAATCTTTCAAACGTGATGATAGATAGCCCTGCCGGCATAAAGCAAAATTATACTATATTATCTCTAAACGATGTTGTCCCGTCCTCTGAGCAATATTACATAAAATGGACAACAAACTCGAGTGCATTGCCTACCGATGCAGTTTCATTTAGAAGGAAATTTGTAGACATATCTACGGTTTCAGGGACCCCTTCAATAGATAAGATAGTATGGCATTGGGATGACCAGGAAACGAGCGGTTATAATGAAAACAGGTTTAGCTTGTTCAAATATAGCAGCGGGGTGTGGTCGCAGGTAAACCAAAGTCCCGATGTGAACTTTAATACGCTCTCTTTATTCAATCATAATCCAGCCAGCATATACGGGATTTTGGAGAATACAACATCAATATGTATGGTAATAAACCAGCCAGGAAGATATACTATACGCAATGATATATACGGTGCGCCAAACACAGGGCTACCCTATGTAAACAAGAATGTATGCATTTTTGTTAACACTTCAAATGTTGAATTTGATTGCAACGGCTATTCTATATCCAATAATGGTGTGAGCAATGCTATAGGTGTGTTGTCTGTATACAGGGATAATGTAACTGTTAAGAACTGTTCAATAACCGGATATAAAAACGGCATATTCTTACAGGGTGTCTTTGACAGCAAGCTGATTAACAACACTGTAGACTCAAGCGAGGAGCACGGTATTCAGCTGTACCTTGAATCTTATGGAAATCTTGTTGAAAACAATACTGTTAGCAATTCAGGCGGTGTTGGTATTCTCATAGATGTTTCGAACCGCAACATCATAAGGGGGAACAAAGTATACAATGCCGCGGCAGGCATAGTACCATACACATCATCACCTTACAACCTGATAGATAATAATACCGTTTATAGCTGTACACCTTATGGAGGCATAGCAACCTTCTCTGGCTACAACAACTTTACAAACAATGTTGTTTACAACAGCGAGAACGGCATTTATATACAGAATGCAAACAACAACTATATATCAGGGAACATCCTCAGAAAGAATTCCATCGGGCTTTCAATAAATAATGGAAACGACTCTATTGCGCAGTATAACACTATACATAACAACACAAACACAGGCATCTATGTAGGATACTCAGAGAACAACACGTTCAGGAACAGCTTGCTTGCAAACAATACTAACTACGGGATAATAATACATTCCTCCTTTAATTCATCTATTAGCAACGTTACGGCAGAAAGAAATCTTGTGGGCATACATTTGGGCAATAATGTAAATGTATCATTAAATCTCTCAACAGCTCGGTATAATTCGCTTGCAGGATTTAGGATTATTGGCGGGCAGCGCAACTTAATTACAAACTCAATTGCACACAACAATAATGACGGCATATATTTAGAGATATCAAACAACAATCTGCTTTCAAACGTTAGCGCATATTACAACACATTGAATGGAATTCTGCTTCATAAGTCAAATAGGACTCTAATACGGAACTCGCGTGCGTATCAGAACACGCAGTTTGGCTTTGCCATAAACGACTCTAACTACAATAATATTACAGATTCATATACTTCTACAAATATAGGTAGTGAAATTTCTTCAGGAGTAGCAATTGCTTTCAATTCGCGTAATAACATTTTGCAGAATTACACTTCTTATGCGGATTTGATAGGTATCCTGATTTACAACGCAGATAACAATATAATAAACAGCTCAAACATAACACAGGCCTATTATTCAATATATTTGGCAGGCACCAACAACGATTACAATAGTGTGATTAACACGACAATAAAATCGCAGTACCATGGCATTTATTCAGAGGGTGGGACAAACAACAAATATTTCAACAACACGTTGATTGGACCAGGAGGAAACGGTGTTGGCATCTATATGAAAACGGGTGGGGAGAGCTTTAACATCACAAGGAATATCATAACACAATTTAAGAGGGGTATTCACCTCGAGAGTGCATCCTGTTCAGATATCTTCATTGATTACAACACAGTTTATGGAAACAGCGAATATTGCATAATAGAAGGGGGCCTTAACAATAAGGTAAGGGGAAACACAGTATATAACTGCTTGTATGGCATTTTCACTGCTGGTAGCTCTTCAACAATGAAGAATAATGAAATATCAGGTTCTGGCTATGGGCTATTCCTGCAATCACCAGCAGCACTAACAGCAAACGATACCCATCTTTTCAACAATTCATATGATTTCTATGTTGGCAGCATCTCTTCAGGCAGCTACATTCGCATAAATAACCTTACTATTGATAACCCCCTCGGCAATTTTGTAAATTACACAACACTAAACCTCACTGACAATTATGATGCAGGCGCATCTTACTACATAAACTGGAGCTCTCTCAATGGAATAACCCTACCTAAGATGAAGAGGGTTTTCAGGAACAAGGTTATTGATATTAAAATTGCTTCAGGAACGCCATCTATAGATAGCATTTCCTGGCAATGGAAAGATAGTGAAGTATCCGGCTATGATGAGGGCCGCCTGCAGCTTTGGAAGCGCAATTCAACCGGTTGGCACCTGCTAAATAGCACCCCCAACATACAGCAGAATACACTCTCTCTCAGTAATCATATCCCGCTTTCCAATTATACTATACTTGAGAGCGTAAACTGCCCCATAATAAATGAGAGCGGTGCGTATCTGATGGACTCAAATTATACTGGTGCTCCAAACGCAGCAGACCCATTCAGCGGTTATGCATGTGTGAAGATTACTGCATCAAACGTGATATTTGATTGTGAAGGGTATTCAATCAAAAACAGCGGTGTGCAGGATTCGTTCGGCATGCTTATAAACGGCTCCGTAACGAATGTTACAGTATCAAACTGTAAGGTAGATGGTTATGATTATAACTATGTATCTTACAACTCAAATTTGACTAAGCTGTTAAATTCCACATTAGAAGATTCTCAGTTCAATGCATATGTATATATTGGAAGGAACATAACCCTCTCAGGCCTTGTGTTAAACAATTCGGAATCACATTCAATATTTGTAAGCACGGCAAGAGATGTTCTAATATCTAACAATACAATTAATTATTCTACAGATGGTGCCGGCATTCTTGTTTACAGGGTCAATAGCAGCAATATCTTAAACAATACGGTTGACTGGTCTTATGCAGGAATAGGTATATATAGTGAGGCAAACAGCATAAACATAACTAAAAACCAAGTTTATAACACTCAAATATATGGTGGTATTTTCGTTAACAATGCAGATGGCATAATTATAACAAACAACAGCGGGCAGAATAACAATGATGGGATTTATGTATCGCAAGTGACATCCTCAAAAATAGTAAACAACACCTTCAGCCAGAATTTTGGATACGGTGCCAGAGTTCTGGATTCAAGAAATGTTGAGATTAATAGCAACATATTCTTTGACAACTTTGAGGATGGTTTCTACTCGAGCAATCTTAATGACAGCCGTATTATAAAGAATGTTATATACCTCAACAAAAAAGAGGGTTGTGTGTTTTATAAGGGTAGGAATAATACTATCCATAACAACACAGTTTATACTAACTCAAAAGATGGTTTTGATTTCACTTGGAGCTCATACAACAACATCACATCAAACATAGCATACAATAACACACAGTATGGGTTTGCAATAGGGTCTTCTCAGAACAACAGCGTGAGTAATAATCTAGCCTATAACAATTCTATTGGTGGCTTTAATGTATATTATGAGAGCACAATACAGATAGGCAGCAATAACAATACTTTAGTAAACAACACCGCAGAGCGCAACAGGCAGTTCGGGTTCTTTATTTATAGGAGCTCAAATAACAAGTTCGCGAATAATACTGCAAGGCACAACGTAAATGTAAGCTTTGCTTTAATCAGGTCAAATAATAACACGCTTGTAAATAGCTCTCTTTATAATAGCTCGTTTTTAGTCTTTGTGAATGAGTCTAACTACAATAACATTTCTTACAACTCAATATATAACTCAACTTATGATTGTGTGGCATTCATGTATAACAGCAATGGCAATCTCTTATTACATAACCAAATCTACAACTGCAATTATCATGGGATAGAAGTTAATTATTATGCATACAACATAACGATAATTGCAAACAATATTTCAGGAACGGCTGTGAATGGTATAGACCTGACACGCAGCCTCAATAACACGATTTGGCTCAATAACATTACAAATGCTTATGTTGCAATATCCCTTGACAGGGTAAACAATACAAACATCTTTGGCAATAGGTTATACGCCAATAGGATGGCAGGCATGTTATTTTTGAGGGCAAACAACAACGATGCTGCAAACAACTCAATATACCTAAATCCTGTTGGAGCATCTATTAGCGGGTCAGTTAACACAAGCCTGGCCAATAATACGTTACATTCAAGCTCAATAGTTGGGTATGTGTTTGAGAATCAGAATAACTCCATAGTTTCAAATGAGCACATATACAACAACAGCTATGATATTTTCATTAATAGCACATTTTCAGGGTTTGTAATAAACATTACCAACACATCAATAGACAACCCGCTCGGCAATTATGTGAACTATACACGAATATACCTTAGTGATGTTATAGATGCAGGCACATCTTACGTAATTAATTGGACGTCACAGCCAGCATCTTTGCCGACACAAAGGTCTTCCTTCAGGGGCAAATATTTGAGGATATCCCCCATTGAAGGGACACCTTCCATTGATAGCATAAAATGGCACTGGGCTGATTCAGAGACAGTTGGTTATAAGGAGCAGAAGCTTGAGCTTTGGAAATATAATACAACCCACGGCTGGGTTTTGCTGAATAACACACCAGACACAGTGTCAAATTTCCTATCCTTAAGGGATGTGGTTCCATTAAGTGAGTACGGTATTTTGCAGAGAAACGATAGTGAGTGCTTTAAGATAAGCAGCAGTGGCTCTTATGTTCTTTATAACAACATCACAGGGGCGCCTTATACAGTATACCTATCAGACATTAACAAACAGATTGCGGTCTGTGTTGAGATTAACTCATCAAACGTTGTGTTTGATTGTATGGGGTATTCTGTTAGGAATAACGGTACAAATTCAATAGATGGTTCAATAGGTGTGCTTGTGGATGCAAACCGGCAGAATGTTACGGTGAGAAATTGTAAGGTGCAAAATTACACTCATGGTGTTACGACTTACTTGGCATCTGGGAATTTCATACATAACAATACAGTATTCAACAACTCTCAGTTTGGAATATTACTAGCTTATATGTCAAATTACAATAACGTTGAGAATAATACTCTCTACAACAACTCAGCTGCAGGATTAGGGGCATATATATCTTCACAATATAATAATTTCACAAACAATACCGCATATTCAAATCTTTATGGCTTCTATATTTACGCGAGCAACTCTAACAAGATAATAAGAGGTAAATCATCTAATAATTCATATGGCGTGCGCATTGAATACTCAAACAACAATAACTTTACGTTATATAATTCATCCAACAATTCATACGATGGGTTCTACCTTATAGGCAGTGTCCAGAATATTATAAATAGCAGCATAGCGTCATTTAACTCGCAAAATGGTATTGTTCTTAGGGATGGTAGTACAGATAACGTAATCAGGAATAGCACATTTACCAGGAACACAGCGGCAGGCATTAGTATTATAAGGGATAGCCACAACAGCAAAATACTACAGAATAATGTTTCGTTTAACGGCCAGGGAGGGATGATAATCCACTCATACAACCTTGTACTATCTGTTATGTATACAAACTTGAGTGGAAACGACATATACAACAATTCGCAATTTGGGATACTTATAGGTGACAGGTCTCCATACTCTTATATATACAACAACTCAATCCACCACAATTATGGGGACGGTGTTTTGACTGCCTCAAGCAACAACACATTAATGCTTAATAAGGTGTACAGGAACCAGGGCCACGGCCTCTACTTCTACCCATCAAGGAATCAGACGATATACGGGAACAGCGTATATAACAACTCATACGGTATTACATTATCCTACTGTGGGAATTCATCTATTATACTGAATAACGTGACGCAAAATTCAAATGCAGGCATGCTCATATACGGAACAGAATCTACGATTATCACAAACAACACAGTGCGCTTAAACCAGGAGGGGATGCTTTTCCAGAGCAATTCACAGAATAACTTCATTGGTTCCAATAAAATTGCAAACAATTCATATTACGGCATACACATGGTAGAAAGCGGTAACAATCTCATTAAAAACAACATATTTGAGAACCATACAACAAACAATGGAAAAAGCATTCTTGCAGAATTTGTTTCAAATATAACAGTGGTGGAGAACGTTTTCAGGATGAATTATGAGCATATACGGCTCAGGAATTCAGCCACCTCAAACATTTCTGAAAACAACATGTCCTTGAGCTATTCTCACGCAACCAATGTATACAACAGCAGCCGTATCAATGTTTCAAGCAACAGGATTTCATTTGCGGTGTTCGGCGGTGGAATAGTCTATGAGCTTGGAAATCTCAGCGTTGCATACAGGAATGTAATAAACAACTCTGCGTTTGGTATTGCAACGAACTCATCAAACCATAGCATCTTTGAGAATAATACGGTATATAACTGTGGTAGCGGTGCATACGCAGGTTATGTAATTTATCAGTCTGATAACAATACAATGAGAAATAACATTGGCTACAACAACAATCCTGATGGGGTACTTGTTTATATGTCAACCAGATCAAACATCATAAACAACACGATGTATTCAAACACCAAGAATGGATTTGATGTTTTTGAGAGCAGTTATAATGCTCTAAATAATAATACCGCCTACCTTAACGGTGAGTATGGTTTTATCCTGAATGGGGCCGTATATAATAATGTAACCGGCGGCAAGTCATACAATAACTCATATTCCGGATATCTTTTAATTGGTGGTACTAATAACAGGTTGGTTAATGTAAGCTCATATAATAATACACAACACGGTGTAATGCTTGATGGTACAGGATATAACCTGATTGCAAACAGCACCTTTATTGACAACAAGTATTCTGGAGTGCACTTCCTTGGAGTAAGCGAGGATAACTTCATTGAGTTTAATTACATCAGGAATCCGAGCGCATTGTATGGGGGTGTCTATATTATCTCTTCAGTACGTGTTTACGCAAACAACAACACAGTAGTTTCAAACACGTACGGTATAAATTCAGTGAACAGCAACACCATTTTCCTAAGTGGTAATAATATATCAAGAAACACCGTTAAGGGAATCTATCTTGACCAGAACAGCCTCACTTATACACTTTCAAGCAACTACATATGCTTTAATGATAACATGGATATTGAAAACAACTATATTAACGGAATGATATCAAGCAGCGGCCAGAAAGACTACTGTGACTACTGGTACCAGTGGGCCGAGAATAACCATTATGGTTGTGAATTCTCGTGCTCAGGCCTCTGGCAGAGATTTTTTGGAAATGTTAATGGGAGCATTTATCTGACAGACAGTGAAGGAGGGCTTTCAAGATATGTCTACAAGTGGAATGATGCAAAGGCTGTTAACGTGTACTTTGCAGATGGTGATTCGATAATTGATTGGCAAGCGCTTCAGGCAATAGGCAGGGATACTTCCGGTGGAGCGAGCTCTAACGATTTCATTGAGCTTGACACGGCATTTTCAAGTACATCATTCCCAGATAATATAAACAAGACATATTCAATTGATGGGACGATTCCAAAAGAGACAGACAGTTATGCAATCTACAAGAGGACAGTTGAAAACGTCCCCGTTGCAAACTCATCACTACGACCAACACAATTCAAGACAGGTATATTATGGGACACATCAGATGGTGGTAGTGAGTATTCAGGCACACAATCCACGGTATGGGCAGTCAAGGCAAGTCCTTCCCCAGAACCTGACACGTACGGTGAGTATATGTACGCTGCAATGATTCCGTATACCCTCGCAACATATGAAGGCGCAGGGAACACAATAACTATATATATAGAACTGGAGTAATCAAATAAAAGTGAAAAGCAAATCTTCTATTCCTTGTTGTTTACCTTCATTGCGATTTTATTGATATCCCCATTTGCATCTTTCTCTACATATTCCACAGAGAAAACTTTACCATCTTTTTCGAAAGGAACACACTCTTTTGTAACGTTACCCAGCGGTACCTGCATAGAGTCGCCGTAGCATATTGTTTTTCCTTGAACCATCATATATGGCTGGTCGATGGCAACGGAAAATCTGTACTTTATTTTGCTTATGTCTTCATTAGGTGTAAATGTAAGCAGCTCCAAGCACCTGTCATCTGCACTTAAGCAAGTGGCACCTGTTGTGGTTGCAACGCTATACCTTACCTTATTATAGTACAAATCGATAGGCTGCTGGCCATTCCCAAAGCAGCATACCTGAACATCCCTCTCAGTTGTACCATTTGTTTCTTTCATTGTGTAGCATTTTGGTGAGATTGGATGGCACCCGGTAAACTCATTTGATTTATCAACAATCCTTTTTATGCCGAATATTATTTCCTTCTCTAGCCCGAACCCATAAGTTTGTGCCAGCTTTATCGCAGAAGTTTCTCCGGGATATTCAAGCTCCAGCAAATCGCAATTATCAATAGTTGTACACAGCCCTAGTTGCACCTGGGAAAGCGACATTTTATCTAGGTTTATAGAGGGTGAAAATTTGTATATTATGCGAGTTATATGTTCATTGTTGATTTCACAGCCGTTAGTTTCGTATTCTACGTTAAACGTTGTATTCACACCTATGCTTGTACCTTCTTTTGATATAAAAATATCATCCCTGCTCTTATCCTCAGCTTTTGTTTCCCACTCTCCTGGCGTACATACATCTGTTACCTCGCCAGTATCACCCGTATCAGGAACATCCTGAGCATCCACTCCCGCATCCGGCCAGTTAACATCAATAGTATCATCTGCATCAAGCCCTACATCATCAACCTGTTCCCCAGCATCAATCCCACTGTCGTCATTTACATCCTCTTTAGCGTCCGTAGCGGTATCATCACCCACCCCGCTATCAACATCTACATCCCCTTTAGCATCTTCCAGTACATCCTTCCCAGCGTCACTAACATCATCTGGAGCAGTAGCATCCTCTTTTGGAGACGCATCCTTTGCTATTACCGCATCCTCAACGACAGGCGGTTGTGGAACACTCTCACCGCAGTTTATGTTAGTAGTATAAAGCATTGAGACGGCGATAAGCGTGATCATTGCCTTTTTGCCTTTCTCCTTTAATTTGGTGAGCAGGCTTTCTTTATTTTCATCTTTTAGCATATCTTTAAAGAGCCTCGCAAACTCAACTTTATTAGAGGTCTGTTTCAGCTCGTTCTCTTTTATATCATTAATCTTAGAGTGTTTTAGCGTTTTCATGAGGTAATTTACTCAGGCCCAAAATAAATAGTTTTCTACAACCAAAATACTTATTAATACCAATCATTTCACGCCAGTAACTCTTACCAGATAGATATCCTTCTTTGTGGGAAGGAATATCATATAAGATATTTAAACCTTACTGCAGAATACGTTCCAGGTGATACAATATGAATTGGCGATACATGGCCATGTTTGGAGTATTGATGGTGTTCGGCCTCGCGTTCGCAACACCATACAACGCAACCAACTCCACCCAAAGCTATTATGCTAGGTGGCAGGGCAGTGCGATAGCACAGGGGATATCCATTGAAGGTGGTAACATCTCAGACCTGAACCTCTCAGCAACATCATTAACTGACAGGTGGGCAGCCTTCTTTGGAAACCTGACAGGTACGATTTACTTAACCTCTGCTGCAGGCAGCACAACAAACTATGTTTACAGGTGGTCTGTAACCACGATTAACAGTGGTTATGTATGTGCATCAAACAGTGGTGCATTCAATTTCCTTGGTGCAGCTGCTGCAACTGCTGCAGGCGTCAACTCATTCTATAACTTAGGTAATGCGGCAGACAACGCAACCAACACACTTACCGGGACATGCACACTGAACTTTGCAGGCCAGGGTGCTATTAACAGTGCTCCAGCAGTTGACACAGGCAACAATGCAGCAGATACATTCAGGACCTGTGCAATTACAGACACAACAAATTATGCATTCTGCGTAGCAGCAAACGCAACAGGCAACAACTACCTTGGCAACCCAGCACACTATGAGCTGATGGTTCCAACAACGCCAGATACAGGCCTGACCACATACTACTTCTACGCAGAGCTCGCATAAGCTGGAAACCTCTTTTCTTTCTTTTTTGCATTTCTTCTTATTATCCATTAATGCGCTGATGCACGTATCCTGGAAAGAGCGTGCTATTAATAAGCCGGTATTATGGTATTATATTCCTGCTACGGCAATTTCCTGCAGGTATGATTCCTTTATATAATATTACGCTATAGTAATGTAATAAAAATAGGGAATAGAAACAGTGTGTAGGGGTGTTATGATGATAAGCAAGCATGCTGTATTGATGTTGCTCTTGTTTGCATTTCCGCTCGCGTTTGCAGAGAATTATGTTGTTATAAACTCAAAAAGCGGCCTTGATGTATTATCAGGCATTTACTATGCAAACGCAATAGGTATAGGCGCACGGTTTATGCCGTTTAATGGTAACTATCAGCTTACAGCAGCCAAGGTAGGTTCAGGCAGGGATATTTTGCTTATACAATCCGCAAACACCCCAGTTACGACATTCCTTGAAAATGAGCTGAGAAAATCAAACAAGGTAACTTTATACAGTGTATCCGCAGATGGGTTTAAGACAAACCTGGACCTTGCAGAGAAGTCAGGAGTAAACAAATTCATAATAATAGACCCTTCTTTTGGCCAGAATGCAATCTCAGTGATTTCATATGCAAAAATGACAAAATCTTACGTCATATTTGCGTATAGTGGAAACGTTGATAATGTTGTCAAATTTCTTGATAGGAAGGATTCGCCGCAAGTAACAATTTTCGGATATGTAGATTCAGCAACAAGAAAGAAGCTAGAGAAGTACTCCCCAACTGTAATAGGCAAAGGGGAAGACAAGTATGAGGATAACGTTGAATTGGTTTCAAAAATGGTAAATGAGCACGGTGTTAAGCAGGCGATAATGTCCGATGGCACGTTTATAGAAGAGGGGATGGTTGATGGCACGCTTCCAGTGGTATTGATATCACCTATAATTGCAGATTCTACCTATGATTTTGTGCTTGAAAATGCCCGCACGGGCAAGCTGGGCTCATATATCCTTATAGGCAGCAATCTCATAAACCCGGCATATGATCTCAAGAAAAGAGTGCAGGCCCAGCTGCAGAGCGAGGGTAGCGACAAATCAATTGCTGTAATAGTAAAGTTTGGGCAGTCAGTGCCTGGCACCCAGGGCACATTCCCTCTTGATATTTTCCCGGTCCCCTCATACGTCCTTGGGATGAGTATAGATTCCCTGAAATACAACAAGGCGACTGGCAAAATCGAGCTTGAAATCACAAGCAAGGCAGAAGGGCCGGAATATTACCAGACAGAAATACACATAAAACAGGACGATACTGAGCTGAAAGTGCTGGGAGACACGAAACCCTTACTCATAGAGCGCGGCGAGACGAAAGGGCTTGAGTATGATTATGAATTGCCATCTATTGAGGAGGGTAAGATTACCGGTGATGTTATAGTAAGATATGGGGAAACCCCAAAATCCCTTACAGCGTTTACTGCAAAGTCAATTGATATTGCAACGTATTCGTTTATGGATAATTCAGATGTTGACGTTGCAGGTGTCTCATATAAAGATGGCGATTTAAGAATAAGCATTAAGAACACAGGCGAGCAGGATGCGTACGTGCAGGCATCAGTATCTCTTGTTATGGGCGGAAGCTTAACAACATTAAAGGGTGGAGCCACAACCAAAGTGCCAGTAGGCTCAATTACTGTGGTAACACTGCCAGCTAGCTTATCCCCTTCTGATTTGGAGGCGAACAAAGAAGTTAAGGTCTCACTCAAATATGGTGCAAGGGAAGGGTTCCTGCAAAAAACAAAAGAGTCAGTAGTACCACTCCAGCGTATTGCAAGTGATAAAGGCATAGACCCGCTGATGATTGGCTTAATAATATTAGTGATAATTCTCCTGATAGTGGTGATATATTTTGCTACAAGGAGGGGCGGGCAGGCAGAGGAGCACGAGACTGCTAAGAGAAAGAGGTAGTTCTAAGATGATGGTTGCGTCGCAGTGCCCATCTTTTCTATTTTTATTCATTTTAATAATCCTTGCAGCGCACGCGGCTCACGCAGGCAGCATGGTTACGCGCGGCGGTAACATCTCCAGCTCAAACCTATCAGTTAATATGCCAACTTCACATTGGGCAGCGGTTGTTGGCTGGATGAACGTTTCGGTATCTCCGGACGTTTCAAAACCGATCGGATTTGTATATGCCAAAAATGCAACAGTTTACACAACATATATCAATGGGAGTTTCCCAGGCCAGAGTGCAATACTTACCCGCTTGCCGGTGCGTCCCTCGCCAAGCCATTTTCAGTCGCCAGTACCCGCAGATTTCGGCAATGGCGGGATGTTTTCCGGCTTTACGACATTTGCAGGCCTAGATTTTATGAAGTTCATTGAGAGCCCGCTCTATACTTTCTGCAACCCAGCATGCATTTACCACTCCTGCAATATTAGCGGCCTTGTAATCCCGTGCCCCTACATAATACTAAACCCAAATATCAATTTGAGCATATTGAAATTCAACAACGGCACGCGCGTTGAGCCACTCTTTATAGTAACGCTTGGCCCCCAGGTAGGCTACAACACAACCGTTTTTGATTTCCAATATATGATGCCCAGGAACGAGAGTTATTACTTTTATGTTTATCCTGAATGCGTCATAGACACATACATAGACGGCACTTATACAACACACTTCCCGAAAACAGGTGTGCCTTACGAGCTGCGTGTTGTTGTGCGCGATTTAGGAAGCGGTGCGGTAATCCCAAACGCACAGTTGCGGCTCTCTGAAGTTAATGGCCGTAATATTCTACTTCCATTATTTGGTGCAAACACACACATCCAGCGAGGCTATGCAGTTGCAGATGGCACCGGCCAGGCGATGTATGCTGTCTCACCAACACGCTATAACATACCTGACTCGTATGGCTATGAGATATATGTAGAAGTTACAAGCCCCATTTATTGCATTAAGCGGCTTAACATAACAGATTATGCCTCGCTTTCACCCACATATCGCAGCTCGCTTGTAAGCCCCCAATACTCCAGCCAGGTAAAGAGCTCTGTGCAGAACATGAACGCCCTTGCAGCGACAGCAACCAAGTGGATTTCAGAAGGTAAGATGAAACGCCATGCAATAAACATATCGGAGGATGGGACTCACACAGCCGTGCCGGTACTCAAGGCAGGCGCACCAAATATAATCAACGTTACAGCGCTTGACAATCTTGGTTCACCATTTATTGCAGATATGACTGTCCGCGAGGATTCAGGCTTCATAATGGTCGTCCCGCAACAGCCGGATAAGAACTACTCAAATGCACAGCTTTTGGACACAAGAAGTTTGCTCGTGGTAATCCCGACAAAGTATAATAACAACGCAAACCTGACAATAAGGCTTTACAAAAGCAATGTCCAGTTTGCAGAGGTTTCTTTTCCTGTAGATACGCAGCTTGAGCCGCCGGCGGCAATGGATGAGGATATGGATGAGGCAACAGCAACATTGATAGCATCTTCGCTGCAGAACATCAATATGGTGCTTTCAAATATGGGGGCGTCCATTTCAACAATATGATTAAGCAATATAAAGTATTGGTGAGAATGTGCAACATACAAAAAAAGTGCAGTAGAAGCAGGTGTAGTTATGTCAGGTCGTTTGCATTTATTGCAGGTCTTAGTGTTCCTTTTTATGCTGCTTTCGCAGGCATTCCCACAGGCAGCGTACATTACAAATTCATCAGGCCACGTGTGGAACGTTACTGCATCATACACACAGAAAGTGTATGTTGATGTGTTGCCTGACCCGGCAACCAACCCTGATTTTACAATAAAAATATGTGACGTAGGTAAGAAGTACGTTGCAGCAGTTTATGCAATGAATACTTCCGGGACAGCCACGTATATCACCATAAGCAAGGACCTTACAGCAGGGTCATCAGCAACCCTCGTAAACGCATCAATCTCAGCTGGGGGCACGTGCTATATGACGCCCGTTGACAAGTTTGCATTCTCGCAGTTCAAGGATTTCACAAGGACTCCTATAATATATGTTTCAGCATTCCCCGGCAGGCCGTACATATTGTATTCCAACAGCATCGATGGCTCAAACCCATCATTTGCATTCTTGGATTATAAAAACGGCACGTTGCGCGGCACGTATTCTACAACAGCAACATATTCGCACACAACAGGCAACGTTACTGGCAGTATCAGTGCAATTACGTTTCAGACAGATGCAGGCACGCAAGTTAAATCGCCTTCAGATCCTGACTGGGGCATAAGTTCTTCGAAAGGCCGTGCACTGATAGTAGGGTTATGTAGTGATGACCATGGCAGCTCTTGCTGTGATGCAAAAATAATCAACTCCTCATCACAACTCCCAGTCCAGCTGCGCTTCAACGAGACCGTAAACGACCAGCGCGCATACACGCGCTATTTCGTCGTTAACGGTATTGGTACTGCGCTATGCATAGGTTCTAACATCGTTCCAACGCTGGGGTTCAGTGCAAACCCGATTTATTCAGGGAGCTCATCGGTTGCCACAATCACACTTACAAACACAGGGAATGTCCCAATAACTACAGATTTCAACTTGACACTCAACATAACAGGGCCTGGTGGCTATGTAAACAGTACAAGCTGGATAATTACAGAGAACCTCCTGCCAGGCGGCTCAACAACCCGCTCAGTCACTTTTTCAAACACAGCACGCAGCGGCTCTTACATTTTTACCGCGCATGCGGACAGGAATAATGTGCTTGTTGAGTGCGATGAGAATAACATTGTTTCAGGCACTCTTGTGGTCAATCCGGTGCGCACGCTTTACATACTCATAGATAACAACAAGACAAACATATTCCCATATGCTGGCAGGCCTTATAATGTTACGATGTATATAAACGACTCAGATGGCAACATATATCCGAGCCCCGTGCTTATTATAACTGAAATCAATGGCCTTAATCCATTCACACCAACACAGATTTGGAACAGTTCAGGAACCCTGATAGGTGTTTCAAGCACTGTAAGGGGCACAATCACTGGGAACACGAGCGGGTATGCAAAGCTTGTGATAGCACCTACCTGCAACAAGCTATACAACGACCCGGTGCGTGGCCCAATCCTATCTTCCAGGATAGGCAACTACTCAATGTATGTTACGACCCCTGTTACTGTATATTACAATGGCTCGTTCACGACAACCGTTCCTCTTCTTGTCTCTGATAAATCATGCGCAGACCCCGGCTGGGTGAACAGCAAGGAAATTCAGTCTAAGGATTATGTTTTGCCGGTCTTTGACTGGTTGTACGAGATGTTCAGCATAACCAAAAAATTAGTTGCTCCATAAGATGCAAAAGGTGTACTGATGTCAGCAAACGTACGGGTTGGATTGCAAATAGTTGTTCTCGCTTTGTTAATCCTATCCGCGGGCACATTCGCACAGTACTATCAAGTATCTATAGTGCGCGCAGATAATCCTCTGCAAAGCCTAAACCTAACGTATGATGTAAACTCAACTTCGTACAAGGACAACAGCATATCAAATCCAGACGCGATGCTTCGTGTATGCAGCACGTCCGCATCTGACCTGCAAAACAAATACATCACGCTCGCATATGCTGATGGCACAAACATTGATGGGCACTATATTGAGATAACTCATTACTCAGTTAAGGTAACTTCCGTGCCGCCCACACTCTGTGTCAACCTTCCGCTGGAGATATCAAGCTTTAAGGCGTGGTACCCATCAATTCCCTTTGTTCTTATCAGCGATACGCCTTCAGATTTCTCATCTGCTTTCAGGTGGAAGCTTGTGCGCCACAGGGGCTGGCTGACCGGAAATTACACAGTTAATGTCACCCGTTCAGGCAACCTGGTTAATGTGACGGTAATAAACTCAACAGACATAAACGGTAACAAAATCATCCCGGTTACTCCTTACCTTGTTGTCGGCCTTGTAAAATCGGATGGCTTGACAACAACAAGCACAGCAATAGTAAAACCTGGCGAAATCGCACAGCTTACACTTGCCGGCTATACCGGGAATTACTCGATACTTGTAAATGGCATAGGCCCAGTTAAGGATGACTCAATCCCCCCATATGTCAAGATATACTCTCCAGTGGACGGCGGCAAATACAGGCAAAGTGAGCAGATTCCGTTTAATTTCCTCATAACAGATAATGATGGCGTGAAATCTTGCTGGTATACACTTAACGGGAAAAGTTATTCTCTCCCTAGCTGCGACACATCATACATCCTCTCCTCTCTGAAAGCCGGCACATATTCGCTTGTTCTTTATGCGGAGGATTACTTCGGCAACGTTGGCCATGATAGCATAACATTCAGTGTGACGGGGGGCGGTGGTGGCTGGTTCGGTCTGATAAACATTACAAATAAGACACATCCAGTTGCTCCCCCATCACCTCTCTTTAAGCCTTCCCGTGAGGATATATACCTTGAAAACAATTATCCCCAAGGTGGCAGTGCAAGCGTAACATTATTTTCAAATGTTCCGCTGGATAATGTGAGCTGCCGTGTTGATTTAGGGCCGGATCTTGCCGGCTATGTAAGGGTAGCTCTCAATTCATCTCACGTTTCTGCGCGCACCCCTGTAAATGCAACGATATACTTAGATATGAGCCCACAGATGGCCCTAACCTACAAAGGGCCCACGGAAGGGATTTTTGAATGCATAGGGCTCTACAATAAAACAATATGGGTGCCGCTTTCAGCAAACGTATACCTAACAGTAAGAAAACCCGTGCTGAAGGTTGTTGATAGTGTTGAGTCAGTCTATCCTTCCGTGCCGCACAGCAGCATGCTCACAATATTAAACACTGGAAATGCGCACTCCGCAGATGCAACAGTTGTCCTGCTCGGCCCGTATAAAGATTGGGTCCGGCTTGCAGCGGTCCCCTCGATAGTAAAAGCTGGAGGGTTTGCAAACATCAATTACACAATATATGTTCCCGAAGGTACGGCACCTGGCTCTTATGAAATACCAGTAGAGGTTTATGAGTATGGTCTCCTCCAATCCACGGGCAAGATAACATTATACGTTTCAAAGCGGCCTGCCGAGGTGCAGCCTCAGTACGGTTATGAGCCCCTGTGCCTGTTATTATTATCCTTGCTTTTGAGCCTTATTGGCGCACTTGCGGCATACCGCTGGAAGAAGAAAAGGCTTAAACACAATGAAAGCAGGTATTTGCCATTACTCTATGGCTTGGCCGCCTTTCTTGCAATATTAGCCTTGTCCTACCTACTGGCAGGGATAATTTCTAAATAATGAGTATGCTTGGCCGTCTTGGTCTTTAGTATTGATCCTCTTATTAAAAGCCGCCCTTATTATATGGCAGGTATTTAAATTATATTATATATAATTAAGGTGGTGCAGGCATTATGCGGGAATGCTCAACGTGCTTAAGACTATTTGTATTAGCTTTTGCTGTCTTATCTTTAGCCATCTCAGTCTCTTTTGCATACACAAACATATCTGCTTGCGGTATATATGATACCCCATACACTGAATATCGCATCAATGACACACTTTATGGAATAATACACCCTTCAATGCCAGTATGCCTGCTCTTTAATACCTCAAATATAATAATAGACTGCCAGGGAAACGAAATCGATGGTACTGGGGCTTTTGATGCAATTGCAGTTTTCATAGGTGACCCGAACGATTTTTTTGGCGGTTCAAGTGTCATAAATACTAATATAACTTTCAAGAATTGTAGCATACACGATTACCTTAATTACGTACCTGCACCGGGCGCCTCAACACCAATTGCTATATGGATGTACAAGCTGAACAACACAACAGTTCAGAACGTTGACATATACGGCAACAACAAAAGCATTATGGCCTATATTGTAAACAACATTACACTTGCAGATAGCAAAATCCACAATAATGAAGAGACAGGGTTTGAGGTTTTTGCAGCAAACAATACCAGGCTTATTCGTAATGTTATTTATAACAATGATAAAGGCGCTTCGTTTGGTAGCAGCATAAACCTCACAGTTTTTAACAATACTATTTATGGCAATAATGATATTGGTATTCAAATAGGTACAATTTCAAGTGCGAACATTTCAAAAAACATAATATTCAACAACGGGAACTATGGTATAGGTGGTGGTACAATCGCTTACAGCTCTTTCCATAATAATACTATAAGCTTCAACAACAATGCAGGTATTATTTTCTCAGGGGTTTTAAGCAGCAACATAACAAGCAACCGCATCCTTTCAAACAACAATACAGTTTCAGGGTTTGCCCAAGGCATAGGGTTGTTTGACTCTAGTACTGGCAACATCATTGCATATAACACACTATACAACAACAGTGGCCACGGCATCGATATAGGTTCTGGCTCATCTAATAACCTAATCTATAATAACAGCATCAGCCACTGCACAAATGGTATGGGAATAAATGTGGATTCCTCCAGCCTTAACTCAATTATAGGCAATAATGTGAGCAACATAAACAACATATTGGGCTTTGGTACTGGTGTAGGCATATTCAAATCACACTACACACGGCTGGAAAACAATACCATATCAGGCAGCACAGGGTTTGGCATATATCTTAAAGGGTCCAAGAACTGTAACATTACCAATAACACGGCGTATAACAACGGCGGGCAGAATATTATGCTTGACTCAAGCAGCATTTACACCCGTATTTTAAGGAACCATCTGCTTGGTGGAAGCAATAGTATCATGCTAATGAATGGCTCTGGCCATAACCTAATCTCAAGCAATTACATCTCTGGCTCGCAGTACGACGCTATCGGCTCACAGCGTGCTTGGTCACCAGGGCCAAGTGATTCCCCAACACCTAACATAACAATCATTAACAACACGATATTTCTATCAGGCACTAATGCAATACACTTGGTAGAATCAAATGGCAGTACTGCAAAGGATAATATAATATCTAGCAGTACCGGCCCGTTCAGCACAGGCATTATGCTTGACAACACAAGCAAATGTGTGCTTGATAACAATACAATCTCATATTTCCCTGTAAACGCAATTTTATTGAAGGACAATTCAAAAGAAAACGTTATTTCGAACTCCATATTCCATAGCATTGCATACGGTTATAGCTGGACGTATGCAATACAATTCTCAAACACAACCCCCTCAACTTTCCCAGATGCGAATGCGTTTTATAACATTACCCTATACAATACTTCCAGGTATGTTGGATTCAGTTGGGATTTTTCAGGCTACCGCCCGCAGAACTTTACCAATCTTACACTTTGTAATGATAATTCACTTTCAACCTGCATCATGTTTAGCTTCAGGCAGATTACAAACGCATTCCTCGGCTACCAAGGAGGCGGGGGTATTGATAACCTGTTCATAGGGGCAGATTTTGTATCTATGGATGGTACACACTGGGGTGCATCACAGTTTGATGGCCCTGCAAACGTCACATTATTAGTGAGCGGATGCTCCAATCCCAACGACTTCACAATTTATAGAAGTCCAGTTTCGTTGCCGCTATCTAGAGCAGATGTGCTCTCAACAGGCATTGAATTTATACCTGGTTATAGGGAGTGTATCTCCAGCACTAAACTTAGGTTCAACGCAACCTCATTCTCAGGTTATGCTGCGGTAAACAAGTATGAAAACAGCTTCAATATGACAATATCCTCGCCAGGTGTTACTAGACTTTCTAGGGATTACTCGCAGGGCAGTGCTACACTTGCAATAATAGGAATAACTTCAAGCAACGTCATACTTGATTTGAATGGTTATAATGTTCGGGATGGGGCAACCGGTGTATATGTCGTGCCCGGCCTGAAGAACATTACTATAATGAACGGTACAATATTCAATACAACAAGGGCGATTGTTGTTAATTCATCAAACAACACCCATATAAGGGGGGTGGTGATATACAATATTTCTACAGGCATTTATCTGGACCCTTCATATAACAACACAATCATAGGAAACATGATATTTAACGGGACACAGTACGGGATAGAGATGGATAACAGCCATAACAATACTGTTGCTAATAACACTATATTCAGCATCCTTGCAGGCACTGGGATATATTCAAAGGACGGCTCAAACAATACTTTCCTCAACAATACAATCTATAACTGCACTTATGGCATCAACATTGAGTACGGCACCCGCGACCGCGTGACACTAAACGATATCTACAACTTCACAAACGGTGCAGGTATACGCATTGAGAACTCAGCACATGCGCTGGTTAATTTAAACAGGATTCATTCCTTTGGAAGCAGGGGCGCCTTAATAATAAGCACAAACTATTCTGCCTTCAATAACAACAGGTTTTATAATATCCCAAACATATGTGTTGAGATAACCCAGAACTCTGACCATAACCAAGTATCAGGCAATAATTTCACGAGGTGTGATTTAGCCTTTATTTCAGAATGGAACATTAACAACCTGACCTTAAGCAACAGCAATGTAAGCAATTGCCTCTATGGAATATGGCTGATAGATACGAACCAGTCAGAGCTTATCGGCACCAGCATATATAATACGCCGCAGGGATTTGCCGTAAACGCTTCATCACACATCAATTTCACAGGCAGCTGGGTGGTTAATAGCACGACTGCTTTCTACATTTATGGCAATAAAACCAGCATATCACGTGATTTGCGCATAAGAGATACAAGTGTGTTCAACTCTTATATGGTACTCAACCTTTCAAACGCAACCCAATCAGTTCTCATTGACAACTTAACAAGCACAAACAACAATAAGTCTGTTCAGGCTGTTTTTGCAGATGATTTAACAATCTCTAACAGCAAATTCACGCTGCACAGGGCGAGTACGGATAATAATGTCTTCAACCCGCTCGCAGTTGTAAGGATTGCAAACTCAACAAACATCAGGATAGAGAACTCATCCTTCCATAAAAACAATATCACCTCGGTTCTGTTCTGGGGCACATACAACATACGGATGAGGCACGTAAACATTACCTACTCAAACGCGAGCGTGGCGGCATTTGGCGACCGCGCCCACATCTATCTTTACCCGAATGTTTACAATGTAAACATATCATACTTGAATTGCTCAAATGGTGGGATAGAATATGGGGGCATATGCTTCCATAACCACGGAAATGTCTCTAATGTGTGGATTGACCGCTCAGTTTTCTATAATATGACTGGCGGGATAGAAGGCAGGATACCGGGCAGTGACCCCTATGGCAACTACTTTATTGGCTATGCAGAAAAGTTTAAGGTAACTAACTGCTCTTTTGATAATCTCTTCCATGCACTTTACGTCCACGCCCATAACACAACACTCCAGGACAACAACATAACAAACAATTTTAGAGGCAGCGGAATACGGTTCAAGCATTTTATAATGCGCAATAACAAATTTGTGAATAATTTTGAGAACTTCGGGCTTGCATATGATGATGGGGAGGTAATGGGCCCTATCGTACACGACTATTTTGAGCATGACATAGACACTTCAAATACAATAAATGGAAAGCCCATATACTACTATTGTTCTTGGGCAGGGAACGACAAGCACAACTATGTTGAAACAAACACTAACGGCGGTTACTATGCGTGCATTGATTGTTCAAATGTCATATTTGAAAATCTTAGTATAACTTCGGTATCTCACGTTGTATATATTGGATTTTCAGATAATGTAACTGTGAGGAACGTCACAGGTGAGACCCTCCAAGGTATAAAATTCTTTGTTACGCAGAATTCCCGTGCGTACAACAACACTTTTAAGCGTCTAAATAACGTAGACCCCTTTCTGCCTATTCTACCGCCAGATTATGTAGGTAACATGCGCGCAATTAACCTCATATGGTCCAAAAACATTAGCATAAGCAATTCCACATCTGATAAGAATTTGCAGTGCCTTTATATGATGTTTACCAACAATACACAGGTTTCAAACGTTTCCTGTATAAATTCCGTTGTTGTGCCATCAATCGTTATGTTTGGGGCGTGGAACAATATATTTGATAATATCAGGCTGCAAAACCTTACGGGGAGATACCCGCTTTATGTATACCAGGGATGGGGCATACCTGAAGGTGTAGTGGTCATCGCCCAATCTAAGAATAACACATTTAACAACATGAACATTTCCCAGGTAAACCTCACGAACAGGGTATATTATATCTCGTTGCAAGGATCCCATACATTAGTCAACAATTCGAGGTTTAACCATACACACATTTCATTTAGTGATATTGATGTGGTGATTTCCAATACAACGATGCCGTCTGCACTTTTGCCGTTTGGTGTTGACCATTTGCTGGCCACCCCACCGTTATTCCTGGAAATCCAGAACACATCACCCACCTCGCGGCTTAACTTAACATTTTACTATGAGGATACTATGGTCCCACCTGGCCATTCAGAGTTTGATATCAGGATATGGAAATACAGCAGTAGCGCAGGTTCTTGGCAGAGGAAAGGGTTTATTGCACGGCAGGAACTAAACCCAATCTTAAATACCATAACAGCGTATGAGATTACTAACTTTAGCAGCCCGTTCGGGCCGCTTGCAGAAACTTTGCAATGTGTAAATCTTTCTGATAATAGCACGTGGGAGGGCAGGCTTACTAACATATCAGGCGTTTCCCCCATCCAGCTTATGGTTAACGCACCAATTATCCTTTGTAAGGATACCTATCACATTCCTGCGTTCTGGAACTCAACAAATGATGGTTACTTATTCTTGTTTACTACAAAATCTGGCCTTGACTGCAACGGCAGCACGCTCATCGGTAACAGAAATGGCACAGCAATGTTTGTTTACAGCGGTGTGCCAGCCTACATAGAGAATATAACAATACGCAACTGCACTTTCATGAACTACAGGGCAGGTTTTGAAGCAGCCTATCCAGCCCGCAACATCCTAATATTAGATAACATTTTCAGGAATTTCACAGCAGACAGCGGCAAGCAGCCACACGGTATCAATTTTGGCGAGGATGCAAACAATTACAACCACTTCAACAACATTTGGATAGTTAACAACACAATCGAGAACTTCAGGAGCGAGCTTGATGATGGTGAAACCGTAAGCGGAATAATACTGGGAGACAGCATGAACAAATCCAGCGGCTTTGTGATTGCTAATAACACGATAAGGAATATAACGTTAGATGTGCCAGGTCCGGCCTCAAGCAAGGTATTTGGGATTTTGATGATTAGTGGCCCGTCAGCCGGCAATCTATCTAATGTTACAATAAGAGGCAACACTATAAAGGACCTCTCGGCAACAGCGTCTGGTGTAATGGTGGGAGGCATAGTAGATTTTGGCACAACAAACAGCACGATATATGATAACCACATCTATAACCTGTTAGGGCGCGATGTTGCCGGTGGCATATTGATCCTGGGCTCATATAACAATAATTACACTGATAACTCCATACAAAATATTAGTGGGGGCATTGGATTTACAGCGGCCGCGATAATGTCTCAGAACGCAATAGGCAACCGCCACGTAAGGAATTTTGTTTACAATACATCAAAAGGCATATTTGTTGACCAAAACTCAAACAGGACACTGGTTGCATACAACAAGATTGTAAATTGCAGTTCTTCTGATGGGAATGGGATTTACATAAGGAATAGCCACTATGCCAACGTTTCATCAAACAATATTACAAGATGTTATGATGGCATCTCTTTGGACCAGAGCTCCTTGAATAATGTTTCCTGGAACAGGGTAGTTTTTGCCTCAAGAGGAATTGTAATAGGAGGAAACTACAATAACCTTCTTTATAATAGGGTGTACAACTCATCTGTGATAGGTGTTTACATAGGTGGTATTTTTACAGGTACAAGGCTTGCACACGACATAATACAGGAGAGCGGCATGATGGATCTTCAAGTTATCGATTCTCCATACTATGCCATATGTAACACAACATTGCAGAATGTAACCGGCTCTGGCAACAGGCCGATACTTTTTGTAAACGTCCCGACAAACCTTGCTAACGGCCAGTACTCAGAGCTTGTGCTTTGCGGTGCGATAAGGGCGAATGTTACAAACACAACATTGCGTGGCTCAGATACGCTGCAAAACAACGGTCTTATAATCCTATTCAGCAACCACTCAAGAATAAACGCCTCAAGGTCAGAAGGCAATTTCTTAGGGGCATATGTTTATAGGACGCATTATGCAAACCTTACCAATAATACATTTGGAGACAACCTATACGGGATTGTGATGGAGAATGCCATTGCAAACAATATCCATATAGGGGAAGTTTATGGGTCAATGGCTTCAATATACTTTAACCAGGATTCTGACTGGAATAATATTTCTGATGTTTCAATGCATGACCCCGCACTAAGCGTGTTCCCAATGATTATATTTTCATCTGCAGGTGCAAACCAACCAGAGTTTAACAGGTTATCAGATGTTCTTATATATAACGCGTCTTTCTACATAGGTTATTCAACAACATTCGCTAACTCGAACAATTTCACGAACCTATCAGTATGCGTGGACAGCTCAGAAGCTGGCTGTGTGAAATGGGGCTTTGCTAACATCACATACGCATACCTAACAAACGGGACAAACATCATAGTCGATAAGGAGTTTGTCTCATTAAACAGCTCACACTCTGGTGCAGCACAGCTCAACAAGAGCGCTACAATAACGATTAATGTGAGCGATTGCGGTCCAGAAAGTGGTGTTGGCGTGCTTAGGGCGGAAGGTTTCCCAAAGAGCAAGGCTGAAATATTGGCAGCCGGTTACGAGTACTCACCAGCCTCGCAAGTATGCCTGACACCAAATACAATGAGGTTTAGTGTCACCTCATTCTCAGGATACACAGAATCGCCGTCCTACACAATAATCACGCTCGTTGATGGGAAGCAGACAACATCTTTCTATAATTCAGGTGAGCCGTATAACCTTACAGTACGCTTGAAGTACTTTAATGGAACAGGTGTGCCGAACAGCGAGGTAAGGATTTATGAATATAACGGCTACCTGCCGTTTGCCCTTCCGCAGTATACCGTCTCAAACGTCAGCAACTATGTTTATGCTAAATCGCACACCGATGGACACGGTAATATCTCATTGACAGTTGTTCCTACAGGCGCTGCAGAGGTGCTTGCTGAGAAAGTAGGTGCATACAACATAACAGTAAGGGCGTATAAGAATGGCATTCACAAAGGTACGGTTGCAATGACTGTATCGCGCAGGAACCTGCCTTATGCGAATTCATCAGCGGTTTCAGTGCCGAACAGGGGCAACGTAGGCTATTTCAATGATGATGTGTACAGGGTATACTCAAGGGTTAAGGAATGGCTCACGCTTGGTGGAAGTGGCGGTGGTGAGAAGCTCAACATTATAGTATACACCAACGGTACGGTTGTGGGCAATAATTACCCGTTGAGGGCAGGCAAGCCATACGGCCTTAACGTAACGGTGCTAAACCATATTACTCTTGTACCGATACCAAACGCACGTGTCCAGGTTACTGAGCAGAACGGCCTGCCCCCGTTAGCACTCCCGCAGTACACGAACACTAACGTCTCCAACATAGGTATTGGATATTCAAACACGACTGCGAGCGGTTCGGCGCTGATATCATTCGTGCCTACAGGCAGCCCAAACCTTGAGCCGAGCCCGTTGCCTGAGCAGTATAATGCGAGCCTGCAGGTTTATGTTGGCGGCACACTGGTTGCAGATGCACCTCTTAACGTTACTTCAAGGTCGCTTTCATATACACCAAGCGGTCCAACAGTGCAGGTGTATAACCAGGGCAACATTGGTACTTTCAATGATAAGGTATACGTGGTGTACACAAGGATATTGCAATGGCTCAGCAACCACTAATAGCTATTTTTCCTTATTTTGCATTTTTCGTTATATAGGTTTTTGGATGTTTTCACATATAATAGTTTAGGTACAAAAAGAATTATGCCAGAAGAATTTACGGATTTTGAGAAATCTGCGCTTTCAAGATATTGCACAAACGTTGATGGTGACGTTTTTGTGCTCATAAACATGCCAGAAGTTGTTAAAGGGACGCTGTTCTCACGGTACAGCCGCTCACCAAAGAGCCTGAAGCGCCTCCTGCTTGATGAGTTCATAAGCGGTTCTGAAATCCGCTTGGAAGAGCTCCATCCCCAGGCCAGCTCTGATACCAGGCTTGAGGGTGCAATCTCAAAGGCAGATAATTTTTATGAGCGTGTTCTGGTTGAATACGGAGACGACTCAGTTGCCGAGCTTGCAGGCGCACACATTGCACTTGAGAATATAAGCAACCTTGCAACCAAGTTTATTGAGGATGCGCGGATAGGCATATCACCACTCGAGAAGTCGAGCAGGTATGTATATTTCAATGAAAAAGTGAACGGTAACTACAAGTTCTATCGTGATGAGTATATAATGGGCACCAAATACGCAGATGAGTACATATCTGCATGCAACCTTCTTTTTGATACGTACAGCGCGCTCATGCCGAAGATGCAGCAATACTTTGAGGAAAGGTTTCCGCGTGATGAGAGCACAAGCGGGCGTGCATACGAGTCAGCAATACGTGCAAAGGTGTGTGACACGCTGCGCGGGCTTCTTCCTGCATCTACGCTTACTAATGTGGGCCTGTTCGGGAACGGCCGTGCATTTGAGTATCTCATCACAAAATCTCGCGCGTCAAAACTCAGCGAGATAACTCATCTCGGCAGAAAAATGCACGATGAGCTCAGCAAAGTGTTTCCTGTTTTTCTGAAGAGGGCATACTCAAAGCACGGTGATGAGGCAGTGCAATTTTTTGGGAGCAGCAGTTATCCTTCTTTTGTTAAGGAGCTAAGGCCTTTTGGGGGCCAGGAGCCGGTTTTTCTTGCTGATTATGATAAAGATGGCACTGAGAAGGTGATTGCGGCAATTCTCTATTCTGGCTCTGCTGGTGTAAGCATGCAAAAGTGTATCGAGATAGCCAATTCAATGACTGATGATGAAAAGATTAAGGTGTTGCGCGATTATGTTGGGAACCGCACAAACAGGCGGCATAAGCCGGGGCGCGCATTTGAGAACACTTATTACCTCTTTGATATCACAGCAAACTTTGGTGCTTACAGGGACCTTCATAGGCACAGGATACTTACGCAAGAGAGGCAGCTTCTTACGGTTGCTCACGGATATGATATCCCTTATGAAATAGATGATGCGGGGTACGAAAGCGAGTTTAGGGAGGCGCTTGAAAATGCGGCCCGTGTATTCTGGAGCCTGCATTCCTTATCCCCAATTCACGCCCAGTACGTTGTGCCTTTCGCGTACAAGGTTAGGTGGTATATCAGGATGAACCTGCGTGAGGCTTTCCATTTAATTGAGCTGAGAAGCGGAAGGCAGGGGCATAGGGATTACAGGAGGATTGCACAGGATATGTATAGGAAAATAAAGGAGGTCCACCCGCTGCTTGCTGACACGATGCAGTTTGTTGACATGAAAGAATATGATCTTGAACGGCTTGAAGCAGAGAAGAGGAAAGACCAGAAGCTTGCAGGGATATGTCAGGGTAAGGAAGGGCAAGCACCAACATCTTCTGATTCTGCTTGTCAAGAAACATAACAAGGCTCGCAAGGATAAGTAGAGACATATCTGGGTAATTCATGTTTATATACTTATCTTTCACTAATTAAATCAGTGATATAATGGCCGTGCAGCGCTCATTACAAGGCAAATGCTCAACATGCGAGAGGTGTGTTGATAATATACAAAAGAAAAACCTCTTCTTTGAGAGGAAAGTGAGTTATTCAGGCAGGTCCCTCATAATATCTGTCCCAGAAGACCTTGCAAAGTATATGGGCATTGCAAAGGGAAAAACTGTAAGGATAGTGCCTGTTGACAGGAAGAAGTTCATAGTTGAGGTTGAGTAAAGCATAGGGGATTTAATTGGTGCTTAACAAATCGCTCGTAAAAGAGATATCAGAGGCTAAGAATGAGCCAGAGTGGATGCTTCGTATCCGCCTATCTGCACTTGAGCAATTCAGCAAAGCAAGAATGCCGGAATGGCAGGTGCCTTCGCTAAAGTCCCTGGATTTCAATTCAATAAATTATTACACCCCTCCTGATGCAGGCAGGGCCACAAGGTGGGAAGATGTGCCGAAGAGCATAAGAAAGGTGTACGAGAAGATGGGTCTCCCGGAAATTGAAAAAAAGGCACTTCTTGGCGGCTCAATTGCACAATACCAGTCTGAAAGTGTTTACGAGCGGCTTAGGGAGGAGTGGGAAAGGAAGGGCGTTATATTTTCAAGCCTTGACGAGGCGGTCAGGAAACATCCAGGGCTTGTACGGCAGTACTTTGCCAAGGCAGTCCCCGTAAATGATAACAAGTTCAGTATGCTCCACTACGCAGTGTGGAGCGGCGGCTCATTTCTTTATGTGCCGCGCGGTGTCAGCATTGGTGTCCCGATGCAGGCGTATTTTTTCATGAATGCAAAGCGCGAAGGGCAGTTTGAGCATACTATTATAATTGCAGAGAAAGGTGCAAGTGTCCACTATATTGAGGGGTGCTCAGCACCAGTTTATGATAAGAATGCGCTCCACTCAGCAGTTGTTGAGGTTTATGCAAAGGAGAACAGCCACGTGAGGTATTCAACAGTCCAAAACTGGAGCAAAAACATCTACAACCTCAATACCAAACGCGCGTTTGTAGGCAAGAATGCACTTATGGAATGGATAGGCGGTTCTCTCGGTGCAAAAGTATCAATGCTTTACCCTTCAAGCGTTTTATTAGGTGAGGGGGCGCGCGCAAGCCATCTTACAATAACGCTTGCAGGCAGCGGGACTGTTAAGGAAGGTGGTGCAAAGGTGATTCACACAGCACCGAATACCCATTCTACCGTGATATCAAAAGGCATCTGCATCGGCAGCGGTTATGGAGTATACCGCGGGCTTGTAAAGATGAGCAAGGGTGCAGTTGGCTCGACATCCTCCACGAAGTGCGATTCACTTCTGATTGGCCGCGGCGCAAAGTCTGATACATTTCCATACTCTGATATAATTGAATCTAAAGGAACATCTTACGTGCACGAGGCAAGCGCCGGTAGGATTTCAGAAGAGCAACTCAATTATCTTGAAAGCAGGGGGATTAAGAGGCAGGATGCAATAATGCTTTACGTTAGTGGTTTCATATCTCCAGTAATCTCAGAAATCCCGCTTGAGTATGCAATTGAGCTGAACAGGTTTATCCAGATAGAGATGGAGGGAAGCACAGGATAAAATATATTGGTGGTCTCATGGTAAATAAAAACATAAAAAAAGACGCGCTTGAGATAAGGGGATTATGCGTTTCCATAGGTAAAAAAGAAATCTTGCGCAACATTTCGATATTAGTTCGTGCAGGTGAAATTCATGTGATAATGGGGCAGAACGGTTCCGGGAAGACAACGCTTGCAAACGCCATTATGGGAATGCCCCAGTATGCAGTTTCAGGCAAGATACTACTTTCAGGAAAAGATCTATCAAGGATTGAAATGCACAAGCGCGCACGTGCCGGCCTGTTTCTAGCATTTCAAAACCCTCCTGAGATTGAGAGCATAAAAAACTCAAACTTTATGAGGCAGGCGCTGCTTGCGCACGGGAGCGGGGATGATGCCGCCACGTTTAAGAAGAAGTTTGAGGATGCGCTTATGCGCTCCGGCCTTGATGCAAGCTTTTACAGCAGGCCTGTCAATTCCGGGTTCTCGGGTGGTGAACGGAAGAAAAATGAGCTTGCACAGATGCTTATGTTAAAGCCAAAGTTTGCAGTGCTTGATGAAGTCGACTCCGGCCTGGATGTGGATGCTGCCAAGCGTGCTGCACACATAATACTTGAATGTACAAAAGCCGGCACAGGCATAATCCTAATAACACATAGCCCAACCATACTTAAGTTCATAAAACCGACACGCGTTTACCTGATGGCGGGTGGTAAAATTGCAAAAGAGGGAGGCCCCGAGCTTGCAGCACTCCTTGAAAAGCAAGGGTTCTCTATCATAAATGCTAGTAATGCACCACATGCAAGCAAGCGGCGTTTAAACGCAAAATCGCAGAGGTCTGTACCGAAAGCGCAATCAAGGTAGATGGTTATGATGCTGCCGGCCACCGGCGATAGGAGGTAACCAATATGAGGATGGGATATTTCGTAGGGAATGCACAGTATGCCGCGTTTAAGGACCATTCAGTAGCAATAGATATACCGCCAGGTGTGCGTGCATCTGCCACACTGGTTATTCTTTATTCAGGTGATGTACACATTAATGTTAACAATGAAGGAGGGCTAGCACTCACAATAATCAGCGAATCGCGCGAGAAAGAGCATAACCTCTGCCTTTACACAGATATTGGCAAAAGTGCAATCTGTACAACAACACTCAACTTTAAAGGGGAGAATTTACATACTACACTTGGCGCAAAGATGACGGCTGAGGAGCACTCCAGTTTGACATTAAATAACATACTCTCTCACAAAGGAAATTTTGCAGGCAAGGCCACTTTTGTATCATATGAAAAATCAAAGGTGTGTGCAAACACGCTTGTACGGCCGTTTGGGCCAGAAACAAGCACAGAGCAATTCATCTCAGTCAGGCACGCTGGCAGGGATTCACAAAGTGTAATTGATGTCGCGGGCGTGCTGCACACAGGGTCACATTGCAATTTCACTGGTGAGATATACATTCCTAAAAGCACAAATGAAGTTGTTGGGAGTATGAAAGGCAGGTTTATGGTTGCGCCAGGCGCGAGCGTAAAGGCACTTCCGATACTCAAAATACACAGCAGGGATTCCCAGGCATCGCACGGCATATCTGTAATGAATTTAGGCAGGCAGGAGCTCGATTATATGTGCAGCAGGGGCATAAGTCCTGAGGATGCAGTTGCGCTTGCCGAGGAAGGCCTTGTTTTGGAAATGATAAATAAGATGGCATCCACAATAGATAACGTACTTGCTTATGATACCGTTTTAGGGCGCATGCACGTAAAAAGTGAAATATGAGGTGTTATTATGATAGATTACAGGAATGATTTTCCAATAATTGGGAGGCTTCATTACCTTGACAATGCGGCAACATCACTCAAGCCTGTGCAAGTGATTGAGGCCGAGGCAGAGTATTATAAGGAGTACCCTGCAAATGTCCACAGGGGCGTTTACAGGATAAGCGAGCGTGCTACTGAAATGTATGAGCGTACCCGCGAGAAAGCCGCCAAGGCTTTTGGTGCTACCCCAGCAGGAGTGATATTCACAAGAAACGCTACTGAATCAATTAACCTGCTTGCGGCCACGCTTGGGAGCTCAACACTTAAGAAAGGGGATACGGTGCTTCTGACTGCAATGGAGCACCACAGCAACATTATCCCGTGGCTTATGCTAAAAAGCAGGATAGGAATAAACATAGAGTATGTTGAGCTGGATGGCACATCCCTTGATTATGATGACCTTAAGAGCAAGATTGAAACCCACTGCCCAAAGGTTGTTTCGTTTGTGCACGTATCAAACGTGCTTGGCACCGTGAACGATGCCGTAAAAATCATACGGCTGGCTAAACGGTGCGGCGCAACAACTATTATGGACTGTGCACAAAGTGCTGCACACTTTAAAGTTAACTTCTCACAGCTGGGAGCTGATTATATCGTGTTTTCTGCACATAAGCTTCTTGGGCCGACAGGTGTGGGTGTGCTGGTAGGCAGGGAAGAGAGCCTTGACGCTCTCCCTCCCTACATGGGCGGCGGCAGCATGATAAGAAAAGCTGATAGGCAGAGGTTTGAGCCGGCAGAGCTTCCACAGAAGTTTGAGGCAGGAACCCCAAACATTGCAGGCGTGATTGGCTTCTCAGCCGCATTGGATTACTTGGATAAGGTTGGTTTTGATAGGATTGAGAGCACAGAAAAAAGCCTCTTCGCATATATGCTCAAGCGCGCAGGCGAAACAGAAGGCATCCAAGTATATTCAAGCATGGACACTGAAAATGCAGTAGGCATACTTTCATTTAATATTAAGGGTGTACACCCGCATGACGTATCAGCAATTCTTGATGAGGTGAACGTCTGCATCCGAGCAGGGCATCACTGTGCACAACCGCTCCACAAGCAGTTGGGTGTTGATTATACTGCACGTGCTAGCCTCTACTTCTATAATACAAGAGAGGACATAGATGCGCTGTTTGCCGGCCTTGAAAAAGTGAAGAGGGTGTTTGGTGCGTAGGTGTTATAATGGACATTGATTATGAAGCGCTTGCTGAAAGGTACAAGAAGCCGCAGCACAAGGGAAAAATACGTGGTTCGTTTTCTGGCAGTGCATCAAACTCACCGTGCGGCGATAGCATAACAATATATGTCTCTGTTGGGAATGGTGGGATTATAGAGGATGCAAGGCACGATGGGCACGGCTGTGCACTTGCAACTGTAAGTGCGGATATGCTTTGTGACTACATAATAGGAAAGAAAATAAACAACGTGTGCAAATCCGATTTTAACACGATGATACGCCTGCTTGGCTTTACGCCTTCAATAGGCAGGGTAGGTTGTGTTAAGGTTTCCCTTGATGCGTTCCGCATAGCGTGCAGCAAGGTGATACATAATAAAACAAACAAAAGATAGTATCGTGATTGCATATGGTCCAGATAGAGCGTAAAGTAAGAGGCGGCAAGCTTGTCAGGGTTGATGTGCAATTTATGGAAGGCAGGATTGCCAGCATACGCATAACAGGGGATTTTTTTATGCATCCTGAAGATGCAATCATTGAAATTGAGCGCAGGATGGTTGGCTTGCACAAGGATAACATCGCGGAGGGTGTTGCAGAGGTTTTTTCATCTGTCAATGCAGAAATAGTTGGTTTTACTCCATCAGATATTTCAGATATGATAAGTGAGGCGATTGATGATGCCTGATACGAAGTGGCGGGTTATACAACTAACTGAACATGATGCCGCCCTGAACATGGCGCTTGATGAGGCAGTATGCCGTGCCATTTCAAGAGGTGCCTCCCCACCGACAATACGCTTTTACACATGGTCACCATCGGCCGTATCCATAGGATATTTCCAGGAGATTGAGCGCGAAGTTGATATAAACTACTGCACCCAAAATGGCATAAATTTTGTAAGAAGGCGGACTGGGGGCGGTGCAGTATATCACGACTCAAAGGGCGAGCTCACGTATAGTGTGCTAGCACCAGAGAATATGTTTCCCAAAGATATTATAGCATCTTACAAAATAATATGCAACTGGATAATTGAGGGGCTTGCAGGTGTTGGTATACATGCAGAGTTCAAGCCCATCAACGATATTGTTACAAGCGGCAGGAAAATATCCGGGAACGCGCAGACGCGCAGGGACGGAATCCTGCAGCAGCACGGGACGATCTTGTATGGCCTGGATGCTGAAACTATGTTCAGGTGCCTCAAAGTGCCAGATACAAAAATTCGTGATAAGATGATACAATCAGCAAAGGAGAGGGTAACAAGCATAAGGGAGCTTACCGGTGATTCAGTTTCTTTTGATGCTCTTTACGCTTCGGTACTTGATGCGTTCTGCGCAGGTAAGGAGTTCAGCTTTGGCACGTTCACGCAGGAAGAGCTGGCTGATGCGTACTGGCTCGCGAAATCAAAATATTCCTCACGTGATTGGAATTTCTGGAGATAACTGGCACAGCAAAAGCGGAATTTTCCCAAGGGTTTTGGAAGCTCTTTAAAAGGCCAATAATACCAAGTGCAGTTTATTTTCTTTTGGGTAGGTAGTGCATCGGCCTGCCAAGAGATATCCCCGCAGCTTCGTGTATCGATTCATAAAACGTAGGATGTGCGTGTACGGTTGCAAACATATCCTCAAGGTATGCGTTCATCTCAATTGCAATCCCAATCTCCCCTGCAAGCTCTGATGCATGCTTTCCAACGATTCCCGCCCCGAGCACTCTATTGCTCTTGTCACAGATTAATTTTACAAATCCGTCCTCACGGGATACTGCAACTGCCCTGCCAAGTGCAGAGAAAGGAAACCTTGCAATCTTTAAGTCATATCCTCTTTTTCTTGCCTCTTCCTCATCAAGCCCCACAACTGCAATCTCTGGGTTTGTGAACACTATTTCAGGGATACAGCGCGGCTCAAACGCACTGCTTTTAATTCCTGCGATGGCCTCAGCTGCAACAAACCCTTGCATAAACGCCTTGTGTGCAAGCATCGGGCCTTTTACACAATCCCCTGCCGCATATATGTTTGGGTCGCTTGTCTGCAGTTTCTCATTTACCATTATAAATCCATCCTTATCTGTTTTTACATTGGTATTTTCCAGCCCAAGACTGGTCGTGTTAGGTGCTCTCCCGATAGCTATTATAACCTTATCTGCGCGGAGCTTTTGCAGTTTTCCCTTATCACCTGCCGTAAATTCCACAACTACACCTTTCCCATCCTCTTTTACTGAAACCACAGAGCTTTTATCATATATGCTTATCTTATTGCTTTTTGATTTCAGCACTTCAGACACCAGTTCCGGGTCAAACCTTGACAGGAATCTCGACCGTGCAAGCAGGCTAACATTGCATCCCATCTCAGCAAAAAATGTCCCAAGCTCAGCCGCAATATATCCTGCCCCAATTATGACAATTTTCTTTGGGAGCTTGTCAAGGAATAGTGCCTCGCGTGATGTAATAATATTTTTTCCCAGCTTTGCCTCTTTTGGAATATACGGGATTGAGCCCGTGGCAATTATGGCGTTCTTGAACCTTATGCTTTCTACACTTTCATCCGTTCTCTTTACGAGTATGTGATTAGAGGACTCAAAACGGGCCTCACCTTCGATTATTTCTATGCCATAACTGTTTAATAAAAACATAACACCTCTCCTTAACTTTTCGATAACCCTCAGGTTTTCCGCTTTTACCTTTTTCATATCAATATTCCCAATCTTTGCTGAAATCCCAATCCTCCTTAAATAACTAGCATCACGTACAAGTGATGATGCGTTCAACAGCATTTTTGATGGAATGCAACCCCTGTTTAAACACTCACCACCAATTTCTTCCTTTTCAATGAGTATAGTATCTATGCCAAGCTGGCCTGCACGTATTGCAGCCATATATCCAGCAGGGCCGCCACCTATAATTACGAGTGTGCGTTCCTTTCCTATTTCCCCCATAACCATGTTTTAAGCTCTCATCAAACATATATAAAATATAGCAATAAGATGTAAAGCCAGATAACCACAGGTGAATATTATGACACAGCTTGATGAGCTTGATGATATACTAAAAAAATACCTCGGCATAGTTGATTTGCTGATATCTTTTATTCCCTACAAAAAAGCGGAGCTATGGAAAAATTTCTTCCTTAACCCCTTAAAAATAGTGGCAGAAGCCAAAAATGTAACCGTGCCCAGCATACTCATCGACCTTTATGTGGTGGCACTGTTAGGGTTGGTCATATCTGCAATTTTTAGCTACCTGCCACAACTGCTTATACAATATGTGGTAAACCCAGTGGCATTTATAGCTTTAATTTCCTTGCTTGTTGTAATCTTTGCACTATCTTCTGTTATAGCACTCATTTCACCCATATTGAGTCTGTTATATGCTGGTTTTGAGTTTATTCTTGCAAAGCTATTAGGTGGAACCGCAAATTTCAGCAGGCATCTTTTTGCAAGCGTAATGCCACATCTGGGCATGTTCATCATCATGCTCCCAATATACATCTTGATTAACTTATCCAGCGCGCTTACATCAATCCCGACGGTCGGGACTGCTTGTGCTTGTCTTCTATTTCCTCTTGAGGTAGTATTACTGTTTGTATGGGTTTACAGCATATACCTGAAGTTCTTGGCACTAAGGGAAGTCCATAAAGTGAGCAGCTTAAAGACTATCATCATAATCGTGCTACCGCTATTAGTTGTTATATTGGTAGTAATAGTCCTGCTATTAATACTTTGGGCATCCCTGCTGGGCCTATGGATGTCCTTCATGCCACAGATGGCATCTTAAATTATACTATATCAACCAGCAGCTTGCCAGGGTCCTCTAGGTGCTTTTTCACTTCGAGCAGGAACCTTGCCGCCTCCGCGCCATCAGTTATCCGGTGGTCGAACGTGAGCGATAGAGGTAGAATATCCCTTATCACAATACTGTTTCCTACCACAACAGGCTTCTTTTGTATTTTTCCCACACCCAGGATAGCACACTCAGGATAATTTAGCACCGGCACGCCATACGTTGCACCTATCGACCCCCAGTTTGATATTGTAAAAGTCCCGCCGCTAATCTCATCCGGCGAGAGTTCCCTCTTTCGTGCCTTTTCTGAAAGAACCATTATTTCGCGTGCAATATCCATAATGCTCTTTAGGTCAACATCTTTCACCACAGGCACTATTAACCCATCCTCAGTATCAACAGCAATACCAATGTTGTAGTATTTCTTAATCACAAACTCGTTTGTGTGCTCATCTATTGTTGAATTTAGCCACGGATGCCTCTTAAGCGCAATCACAGCGGCCTTTATCACAAATGGCAGGTAGGTAAGATGTATCCCATCCTTTGCAGCATTTATCTTCTCGCGCTCGCGTATCTCCACAAGTGAAGTCACATCAGCATCTTCAATGGCAGTGGCCTGCACAGCAACACAGTTTGATTTTCCCAACCGTGCCATGATCGCCTTTCTTACACCTTTGATAGGTATGCGCACCTCCACATATTTGGCCAGCTCACCTTTAAGCGGATGTGTGATTTTCTCATCTATTGATGAAACCTTCTCATCCTTCTTGATTTTATCAACCTTGACAATGCTCTCCAACCTCTCAGCAGCGCTTTGTACATCACGCTCAAGTATTACCCCGCCAGGCCCGGTCCCTGCAACCTTTGACAAGTCTATCCCCATCTTTTTTGCGAGGTCGCGCGCACGCGGTACTGCCTGAACGGCCGGCGGGTGCTCATGCACCCTCTCAACAATACGCATCTTTTCATTACGGTCCAACTCGCGCAGGATAGGCCTTTTCTTTGCCGCAGCTGTTCTTACATCCTCCTCCGTGATTTCACCGTGCACACCACTTCCCTTTACAAGCGCGATATCTACACCAAGCTCTCTTGCAAGTGCCCTGATACGTGGCGTTGCAAGAACTTCACGCGGTGCTTCAACAGCATTTGCTTTTTCATTATCCTCTTTCATTTCAACCTCAAGCTTTGCAGTTGTAGGGCCTATCGTTAACAATACACTGCCAACCTTAACAGTATCACCAGGCCTGAATTTTAGCTCTAGCACCTTTCCCTCAAAAGGTGAAGGCAGCTCAACCACCGCCTTATCCGTTTCTACCTCCGCCACTTTCTGGTCCTTTTTGACAATGTCCCCAGGTTTAACAAGCCATTTTATTATCGTGGCCTCTTCCATGCCTTCACCGAGGTCCGGAAGCCTAAATTCAAACACCATTTTCATACACCTCTTCTAAGCCGCACCAACCATGGGGCTTACAACATACGTGCCAACAAGGTACGTAACGAGCAGCACAAGCACGGCAATCCCCCAATGCTCTGCAAGCACATTGTATGCATTTTCCTTTTTCAGTCTTGCGATGTACACGCTGAGCGCACCAAGCAGAAGCATGCCCCAAGCTACCGATGCAATCACTGCCGTATCCAACGGGAGCAACAGCACCGGCACGGCAAACGTGAGTGCAATTATAAGTTTAGTTGCAAACGTTGCAAGTGTTGATTCCCAAACACTCCTTTCAGTTGTATCTTTGCTTGATTCCTCAGATACATGTATGCCAAGCGCATCAGAAAGCGCATCCGCGATTGCAATCGTTATAATCCCACCAAGCACAGCTGCCGTGGAATGTGTCCCCGCATCCAGCCCCATTATAAGGCCGAGCGTTGTTATGACACCGGATACCGTACCGAAACCAAGCCCTGTCCTGTAAGACTGCTTGATATTACCATCACGCTTTTGCACAATGGCAATTCCTCTGCTGTTTCTGGCAACCCGTTTCATCATAAGCACCTTACTACCCTCACTAATACCTCATTACATCAAGCACAGCACTTTTTACTTTTCTCTCATTTGGCAGGAAGAACTCCTCAAGCTTTGGCAGAGGCACGGGCACATCGTACCCAGTAACTCTTACAACAGGTGCACGCAAGCTCATAATCGCCTTTTCAGCTACACGTGCAGATATCTCCGAAGCTGCACTGAAGCTGCGCATTGCTTCCTGCACAATCACGAGCCTTCCCGTCTTTCTCACAGAATCAATAATCATCTTATCATCAAGCGGCTTGATTGTCCGCACATCTATAATTTCACAGCTTATCCCTTCATTGCTGAGCTCCTTTGCAGTATTCTCGGCAATCTTGACCATTGCACCCCATGCAACTATGGTAACATCACTACCCTCCCGTACAATCTTGCATTTGCCTATCGGCAGCGTGTATCTCTTCTCAGGGACCTCCTCCTTAAATGCCCTGTAAAGACGCTTATGCTCCAGGAACAGCACAGGGTCGTTAAGTTCAGCAGCAGCTGCAAGCAGCCCCTTTGCCTCGTACGGGCCGGAAGGCATAACAATTGTGATTCCAGGTATGTTTGCAAACATCCCTTCAATAGGCTCAGAGTGGAGCTCAAGTGCCCGTACCCCACCACCGTACGGTAGCCTGAGGATTATTGGCATTGGATACCTGCCGCGTGTCCTGTTCCTCATCCTTGCCATGTGCGCATTGATCTGGTTGTAAGCGAGAAAAGAGAACCCATCAAATTGTATTTCAGGTATTGGCCGCAGCCCAGCATATGCCATCCCAACAGCAGTGCCAATTATCCCAGACTCGGCAAGAGGCGTGTCAAACACCCTTTTCTCGCCAAACTTTTCCAGAAGTCCGTCCGTCACCCTGAACACTCCACCGTTCTTGCCAACATCTTCACCGAACACTACAATCCTCTTATCCCTCTCCATCTCCTGTGCAAGCGCCATGTTGATTGCCTGAATCATATTAACTTCAGCCATTCAACCACCCCTCACAAAACAACACATCTTCATATAACCATTCATAAGATCACCTACCTTGCAAATCTTCCCGCTTCCTCCATCTGCTCTTCAAGCTCGGCAGGTATCCTCTCATAAACGCTCTTGAACATATGCGTGTAATCAGTCCTGAACGCCTCGGCCTCTTCAACAGCATGCTCAACATCTGTGTTCGCCTGCTTTAAGATTCTCTTTTCAAGTGCCTCGTTCAATATTCTCTTTGCTTTCAGGTATTTCCTGAATCTCTCAATCGGGTCTTTCTTTTTCCATGCCTCAATCTCTTCTTCCGGCATATACCTCTTAGGGTCATCAGCAGTTGTGTGCATGCTCATCCTATATGATACTGCTTCAATAAGCGTTGGGCCATCCCCTTTTCTTGCCCTCTCAACGGCTTTCTTGGCAGTGTAATACATTGCGAGCACATCGTTCCCATCTGCCTGCATACAATTAATCCCTGCAGCAATGCCTTTCTGTGCAATAGTCTTTGCAGCAGTCTGCTTTTTCCTTGGCACAGAAATCGCCCACTGGTTGTTTCTTATGACAAAAACCACGGGCGCGTTGTAAACACCTGCAAAATTAATTGCCTCATAAAAATCTCCTTCAGAAGTCCCGCCATCTCCTGTATATGTCATCACAACCTTGTTCTCCCCTTTATACCTGAGTGCAATCCCAATCCCAGCAGCGTGCGGGAAGTGCGTTGCTACTGGTACGCATACAGGTGTTATGTTGAATTCATCAGGAAGGTGGTTGCCTTCCTCAAACCCCATAAAATACATCATGAAATATTTCAGGGGCACGCCTCTTGTAACGTACATCCCCTGCTCCCTGTACGAAGGCACAACCCAATCGTCCTTATTGAGCGCAAATGATGTGCCTACTGATATTGCCTCCTCTCCTTTGCACGGTGCATATGTAAGCAATCTGCCCTGCCTCTGCAGGTTTATGGCTTTCTCATCAAGCACGCGCGCAGTGACCATATAACGGTAAAGCGCGATGAGATGCTCCCTTTTCAGCCCGTCCTTAACAAGCTCTTTTTCAAGTGCCTTATCGGCCTTTCCGTTTTCATCAAGCACCTGTATATAATCAACACCCGCAGAAAATACCTTCTTTATTACCATCACACAGCACCTCTTCCCCCAACTAAGAAATCAGCACAAAGTATTATATCCTGTGGAGAACATCTCCCACGCCTTGTATGAGCTCCTAACGAATGGGCCACACTCAACAAAGTCAAACCCCATCTCCCTTGCTGCCTTCTCATACGCAGCAAATTTTCCCGGCGTAACATACTCCTTTACAGGATAATGCCTTTTTGTTGGCTGGAGGTATTGCCCGATTGCAACCGCCCGCACACCAGCATTTCTCAAATCTTCAAGTGTTCCAATAACCTCCTCCACACTCTCTCCCATCCCTACCATAAGTGCAGATTTTGTGATAATGCCACTGTGCTTGCTTGCAGCATGCCTCAGCACTTTAAGTGAGGTTTCATAATCGCACCTTGAATCCCGGACAATTTTCTGCAGCCTCTCAACAGTCTCAACATTATGCCCGAACACTTCAGGACCCACCTCACAAACCATATCAACAAGGCTTGTTTTTCCCTGGAAGTCTGGTGTTAATACCTCAACTCTCGCGTTAGTTTTTTTCTTAACCTCAGCAACACATCTTGCAAAATGCCCCGCCCCTAAATCGTCAAGGTCATCCCTGTCAACACTAGTAATAACAACATAATTAAGGTTAAGTGCAAGCACGGCCTTTGCAATCCTGTCCGGCTCTTTCTGGTCCACCTCCCTGCCGCACTGTGCCGTTTTTGTGTTACAGAATTTGCACCCGCGCGTGCATACATCACCTAGGACCATAAACGTTGCAGTCCCTCTTCCCCAGCACTCATTCACGTTAGGACATTTTGCCTCCTTGCACACAGTAGTAATTCCCAGGGATGAAAGGATACGTTTTGTATCTTCATACTTTCGGCTTGGTAACCCTATCTTCAGCCAAGAGGGTTTTGCCATGAATTATCTTCTGTTTAACACTTTTTAAGTTTGGTGGAGAGTTTACATTAATGAGAAAGTTAGAAACACCAAAAGAAGAGTATATGCAGCTTGCCATAAAATCGGCAATTCAAGGAATTACAAAAGGTGAAGGCGGCCCGTTCGGTGCGTCTATAGTTAGCAAGGATGGCAAGGTTATATCAATCGCCCATAATACTGTCTTCAAGAGCTGTGACTCTACAGCACACGCGGAGGTTAACGCCATCAGGAAAGCGTGCAAGAAGCTCAAATCTCTTAATCTATCTGGATGCACAATATACTCTACTACCGAGCCGTGCCCGATGTGCTTCTCAGCAATACACTGGGCGCGAATAAGCACAATCATATACGGTACAACGATATCTGATGCGGCGCGCTACGGCTTTAATGAGATAAAGGTGCGGGACATACAACTAAAGCATCTCGGCCGACTGAAAATAAATATCATCCCATCTTTTATGCGCAAGGAATGTCTTCAGCTTTTTGAAAGATGGAAAATGAAAGGAGGAAGGCCGTACTAGCCTTTCTGACTTAGCTTATCTTACTTTTGATAACGCACTATCTATGGCCAATCTATCAAACCCAATAATTATCATTCCATCTATATCAATCACAGGTACGCCCATCTGTCCGCTTTTTCTTATCATCTCAATTGCAGCGGCCTGGTCCCTGCTTACATCAACTTCCCTGAACTCAACACCCAACCTCCTCAGGTACTCCGCAGCCATATGGCAGTATGGGCACGTTGGCGTCCTGTATATTATGATGTTATGGCCATTCTTGTTACTATTAAGCATTTCATCCATTTTTTTCCTACGCAGTTCTTCCAGGTCTTTATCCATATCAACTCTCATGTCTTATCACCTTCTCAAGCAGCATAATGGCTTTAAGCACAGTTTTTGGCTTTTTGGCTCTGCAGCAACACTTCTTACCACGCCTTGAAACTTCTATCAGGCCAGCCCTTTTCAGCACAGAGATGTGCTGTGATATGTTTGGCTGTGTGGTGCCAATCCTTTTGCAGATGTCATTAACACACAATCTTTCCTTTAAGAGCTGTTTTAGTATCCTTAATCTAGTTTCGTCACCCATCGCCTTAAATGCCTCAGCCATCCTGCCCATAACATATAAGTATATACTTATATGTTTAAAAACCTTTTGTTAATTTCCTGGATAACAGCCAAACCCACCAAGAAATAGGTATATATTACTCTGTGCATATTTCATTGCATATGGCTTATTCGCATAAAGGCCAGGCATCGATAGAGCTTATCTCAATACTTGCAGTTGCCTTGCTCGTGTTAGGTGTACTGGTTGCAGCCTCTCGCTCCTCGTTTGAGGATATGCAGGCTACGCTGGATTCAAAGTTAACAGAGCGCAGCCTGCGTGAGCTGGCACAGCTTGCCAGGCAGGCATATGAGGGAGGTCCCGGCTCGGTGCAGAAATCAGTGATTCATATCCCAACAACGGTAGTTCCAGAGGAATCATACATCTCTAATAACATAATTAACATAAGGACAGAGCAGAAGTACGGTGCCAGAGATATCCCGCAGCTTTTTGATGTTCCGGTAAGCGGCAACCTATCTTTTGTACCCGGGGATTATGAGGTGTATGTAGTATCACATTCCGGATATGTGTTTATTACTGATAGCCCATCACTTGCTGTTTCAAGAGTGCTCGTATATACCAATCCTGGAGAAGAGGTATCGATAACTGTAAAAAACCCGGGCCAGAAGGAAACAACAATAACAGCATCACCAAGTACAGGCATCACACTAAGCTGGCAGTCACAAAAAATTGCTGCAGGGAGTGAGGCACAGCTCACAATAACAGCAACCTCATCAGGAAAAGTTATATTAAGGAGCCCAAGCGGCGAGCGCGAGACAATTACAGTTGAGGTGTCCTGAGATGCAGCGCGGCCAGATAGTGTTTGATTTTTTAATTGCATTAAGTGCGCTTGCAGTTGTGTTTACGGCTTTGCTTGCGGTTGCACATACACAGGGGCAGCAGTCAGTAGTGTATGCATCGCGGCTTGTAATGGAGCGCACATGCGAAGAAATCTCACAGAAAATCCTTTCTGCAAAAATAAGTGGTAACGGTGCTGTGAGGACTTTTTATTCGCAATTGCCAGTTGCGTTCAATGGCACTTCGCGTGAGGTATATATTGCTGAATCATATGTTTGTGTAGTGCCAGAGCAATACACGTCCCAAGTAAGCGAGAATGTGGCTGGGGAGTTCAGGATAGAAAACCGGGACGGCGCAATAATAATAACACGACTCCCATAAATAAGAAAAAGAAAGGGAAATGCTATTTTTCGAGTGCCTTGACAGCCTTCTGGTAATCCTCAGGGTCAATCGCTACAACCGTCCTGTCATTTTCCTTGCCGATTATGTAAACCGCCCTTAAGTTCAGCCCTTCCTTTGAGAGCTTCTTTGTTACCTTGTAAAGCTCACCCGGCCTGTCAGGCAACTTCAACACAATAATATCATTAACGATTGCATTGAACCCCGCCTTGCTCAAATCGTGCAGTGCAGTGTTCATATCAGTTGTCAGCACCCTGATAACACCGTTGTTCTCAAACCCCTGCGCGGAAATTGAGATTATGTTAATGCCGCTCCTGCTCAATACCTCTGTCACGTCTGCAAGTGCCCCTACCCTATTCTGCACAACAACAGTGATTTGCTTCATCATACACAACACCTTCTATTATTAGCACATGCACCCTTTTTAAAAGTTTCAATTGCGGGTTTACTTATAAAATAGGACGCTAGGGGGGAGATTTGAACTCCCGCGGCCTTTCGGCCACTGGATTAGCAATCCAGCGCCCTACCGGACTAGGCGACCCCAGCAGAGGAGAGGAAGTGGGCTTCGCCCCCCTCTCTCCTTCTAATCTCATACCCCCCGAAAGGGGCAGAGTGTTTTTTGAGAGGAAGTGGGCTTCGCCCCCTCTCTCCTTCTAATCTCATGCCTTCAGATGGCAATGGCTCTTTGGAGAAGAAGGTTGTTCCTTCTCACCCGTTTTCTAACATAAGCGGATTCACCGGGATGGACAGCAAGATAATGTTAAGGCACCCCGCACGCCAACTCCCTCCTGTTGACTTACGGCACGGCACGCAGTGTTTAGGGCTGCTCCTTCCGGCCTAACCCGGTTCGCACAGCGAGCCGCCGCGTAAGGCAGGAGATCGACGCGGGACGTACGGACCCGCTCACCATCCTGAAGCCTCTCCCGGCTTTTCGGCCCCGCCTGAAGGGGATTTGCGGTAACAAGGGACCCCTGGCCCCCCGGCCTATCCAGTTTACTTTAAACATTGGAATGTATTTAAACATTCTCAGAGATGTATCATTATGAATTATCGTGGGGCTCTACTGCTCTTTTTTATTGCACTATTTATTATGAGTATGGGTTGTTTGGAGAGTGCCACTCCGCTTGCGCAAAAGAAAGCTGTGCTTGAGAAAACACAGCAGTCAGATACGGATGGGGATGGTATACCTAACGTGTGGAAGTATACGTTTGTAACACAGGCGGACGGCAAGCTCCAGATGGCACGGGAAATAATCATAATAGGGATACAGAAAAACCCGGATTTCAGCCTGCAACCCGTTTACAAGAGGGATGAGCAGGCAGCTAATACATATTACGATTTATTAACAAGGCTCGCAACAATAAACCTGAACTGTAACTATGCATTGGATGATGTTATTACGGTATGCAGCAGTGAATCAGAATGCCAAAACCTGTGCACTTCAAACGTGCGCTGCAATAACGGCCTGAACAAGTATCCCGCCCTAAATGGCACGCTTTACCAGACATCAGTTGATTTTTCAAATGTTAAGAGGAAGGCAGCGGATCTCCGCGCAATCATAGCATCAAAAAGCCAGCTCGCTCAAGCCGAGGTTGATAATATCCTGCTGCAGCGTGATGAGCTTGAAAAGGCAATAAACAAGCTGATTTGGGATAAGGCATTCGATTTAGGGATATGCTCGCAGAATGAGCTTATAATTGCGCGCGAGCAGCTCAGGCAGTTGCAGGTCATATACGTGGAAGATGCAGGTGCAACAAGGGCACAGTATTATTCTGCATATTCCAGGTATGAGATAACATCAAGGACATCTTACATTTATGATGAGAACGCCATCATTGATGCAGATGAAATAATCCCAGAATCATTTGCAGTGCGCAAATCCGACATAACTTTTCTTACTGTGCCTCCTGTCTATGTTTCTGATTCGGTACCGCTTACTGCAAGATATCGCATTAGTTTTAAGAAACCATCAGATACACGGGTGGATTTTGGGTATAAAGTGCAGGCGCCTCCGGCAAATTGGGACCTTGAGATGCAGAAAATAACTTACCCTTCAGGGACTATACGTGTGCTTGCACTTGAAAATATAGGTATTTACGTTGAAGGGAGAGCGCTATTCAACTCTGCACTTGCAGCCATCCGCGCATATGTTGGATTTGGCTTTGGGTTGGCACTTGTCTTGTTTGCTATCCTTCTTATAATCTATATTTTGTATACGCTTCTTTACTTAGTATACAGTCTTTTTGTAAGTGCAGCCAGGCACGAGCCTATATCAGAAGCAATATATAGGGTTGCCGGTTTTGGCGGCCGTGGCAGGAAAGAATTTACAATTGCAGCAGTGATTGCACTTATAATAGGTGGATACCTAATAGCCTCCACAGGAGAGCCACAAACTGATGATGTAATACTTGCAATGACCACAAGCATAGGCCTGCTGCTTGGTGTGTCAATAACAGTTATTGGCCTTGTCCTGATAGGGTTCGTTTTGGAAGACCTGCTGAAAGCCCGTTTCCTTGGTGAGAGGTATATGCGCGCGCCTGTTGAGCACGGCCTGCGCAAGGTTCTTGTTGAGAAAGAGATGAGGGATGAGCTCCTGAAAATGCGCAAGGATATAATGTCACTCAAGGAAAGCGCGGCAGTTGCAGGTATTTCCTTTGATATATCACGTATAGATAGGTTCTTTTCAAAGCTTTCTGAAGCCGAGACCAGAATGTCGCGCGGTGAGCTTGAAGAGGCGGAACTGCTGCTTGAAAAAGAGCTTCGCAAGGAGTACTCTGCACTGCATGAGCTGCTCTCAGTGAGCATGGACCAGGAGAAGGTGCTTGAGAAGGCGCGCAGTGATATTGAGGATGAGATAGACCAGCTGGAACCACTTTACAGGAAACTTACAGGGTATGGTATTAAGCTTGAAAAGAAAGATTGGCGTGTTGAGGCTAACAGATATTCTATAATATATTCCGGGCAGGGGTTTGTCGCAGCGAAAACGTACCTGGACTCAATACAGGAAGCGATACGCAGGGAGCGCAGCTCGATAGAGGGTAAGCTATCAGAGGTTGAGCGTCTCAAGCTTACAAAATTCCCATGCCCTGTATGTAACCGCACAACTTCGCTTGCATCAGACAGGTGCGAAAGCTGTGGTGTGCCTCTAGAAGAGGGGTTTGCATCCAGGGAAAGTGAGCTGAGGCACGAGCTTGAAGCGCTTGCAATAGAACTCAGGGGAAAGAAGGTTGCGCGTGCAGACCGCCTTGTTGCTTCTGTTGAAACACTGCTTTCACATATGCGTGAGAACGTTGCTGCAAAGCAGTTTGATAAGGCCTCAGAGCTGGTTGCAACCATTAATGAAAAAATGAAATACCTCCGTGAAGTGCTTGGCAAGATAATTGCAGAAGAAGATGAAATGAAACAACATATTGCCAGGATAATTAAGCATTTGGATACAATCCCCTCATTGATTACACAGGCCAAAGAAAACGGGATTGATGTTTCAATTTATGAGAAGAGGCTTGCAGCGTTTGGTGGAAGGGAGGCAATAGCATCATTGGAGCAGATGCCTATCGAAGAAGCAGTTATCAGGAGTAAGGAGCTTGCAGACAGTTATGGCCAGATTGAATCGGACATTAAGAACACAATAGCAAGGTTTATGGTTTCCGTTAGTGCTTTTGAGCGTGTCAATGAGCTTTTCACGGAGGTATCTACGCTGATCACACGCGGCAAAGGGTATGGCATGCGGGTTGAGGAATATTCAAAGAGGCTGGGTGGGTTAAATGTTGACTCATTAATAAACGCGATAGAAAGGAATGAAGTTGATGAGAAGGAGCTGGCTACAACGGTCAGTATTCTCTCGGATATGGCAGCTGAGCTCGGCAAGAAGGTCTCGGCAGTACAGCAGTTTTCAGAGCAGCTTGATGCGATTGATGCAAAATTGCATGAGGCAGGCACTCTTGTTGAGGTGTGCAAGAAGAACAATCTCATTCCTTTTGATGAGATGGAAAGACTCTATGCAACAAGCACCGGTCCTTTGCGCGATAGGATTGAGAAGTTTGGGTTGGATGAGATAGAGCAGATAAAGAACGAGATAATCTCACTTAACACAAAGGTTGACTCAATACTATTCACGCTTCGCAAGAAGAGCGAAGTGCTTTCTGCATGGCCGGGATGGAAATCTTCAATTGAAGGCCTGCTGCGTAAGCAAGAGCGTGTCGACCCAGCGATGCTGAGCACGATACCGCCAGAGTGGAGGCCGTGGGTTGTTGAAAGGTTTATTTCAGAGACCGACCTGCCCGTCGCGCTTGAAGGCAATACGATTGTGAAGTTGAAGGCAATAAAGAGCGTTACAAAATCTGACCTAGATAACATAATGAAAGAGATGATTGATACGCAGCGCATACTCGGTGGGATTATATTAAGGAAAGATGGGCTGGTGATAAGCTCAAACCTGCCTAAAGGCAGCAACCCCGAATCCGTGGCTGCTATGAGCGCCAGGGCGATGCAGAAGGCAGAGGCAGCATCAAAGGCACTTAACAAGGGTGATGTAAACTATGTTGCTTTCAACGCAACGCTTGGCAGGCAGGTTATAGTGCGTGCAGGCGAGCAGTCGCTTATTCTTGCAATAATAAGGCCTGATGAGGACCTTGGTTTTGTCCTGCTCACGATGAAAAAGGCTGCAGATAGGGTAAGGGACATAATAGATAAGCTGTAATTTTGCTATGCATCTTTTGCTTTTTTGTTTTTAGTCATATTAGTTAATTCACTGGCACAATACTGCTATTTGAACAGTCTTCTCACGTTTGCGCTTGTGCATTTTAGATAAGCTGTAATTTTGCTATGCATCTTTTGCTTTTTTGTTTTTAGTCATATTAGTTAATTCACTGGCACAATACTGCTATTTGAACAGTCTTCTCACGTTTGCGCTTGTGCATTTCTCGACCTCATGAAACTCTGCGCCCTTGGCCTCTGCAATAATGCGTATGGATTCCTTTACATCCAAGGGTGTTTTCCCAACATAAGGTGCATCGGTTTCAGCAGCAATACTCTCAAGGTCCAGTGCACGCGCAATGCTTATTCTCCCACCTCTTAATGGAGGCAAGGATACAAGCCAGCCCCTATCAGAAATATCTTTTGCTTCTTCCAGATTGCCAGAGAAAAAGTGGAACATGACACCATATTCAAATTTAGCTTCGTCAAGAATGCGAATGCATTCCGCAGTGGCCTGCCGTGAGTGTATCACAATTGGCTTTTGCAGTTCTTTTGCCAGTGCAATCATTGCAACAAATGCTTGCTTTTGCATCCTCCGCTTATCTTCAGTATCCCCCCAATGGTAATCAAGCCCAACCTCTCCTATCGCATCAATAACTTTCTCATTCCCTCTTATAATCCCCTCAATCTCTCTAACTCCCTGCATTGCGTCAGGACCCATGCATTTTTGCGGGCCTATCCCCACATTTGCATACAAATGCACATCACCTGCAGCACGGTTCAGCTTCATATAAACAGCTTTGCTGCTTGAGCACACATCATACCCCGAATTAACTATTGCCTCCATTTCGGAGAATTGGGTAAAATCCACATTTTTTATATCCACGAGGTGGCAATGCGCATCTATCATAGTTGCACTTCCTTTCGCCATTTATGTGCAGCATTAGGCATTTTATTAGCAATCAATAGTTATTTACCATTTATATATTTTATTAGGCTCAAATCAGCTTATGAGCACAACGTTTGTTAATACAAGGGATATAAAGCCCGGAAAATTCGTAATGATAGATGGTTTCCCGTGCAGGGTGGTGGATATAAGCTCCTCCAAACCAGGGAAGCACGGCGCGGCAAAGGTTCAGATAACAGGGATAGGTATCTTTGATGGGCAGAAACGTATGCTGTTCACGCATTCCGGTGATGATGTTGAGGCACCTATAATTGAGAGGAAGCGTGGCCAGATAATTTCAGTGAGCGGCGACAGTATGGTCGTTATGGACCTTACCACATTTGAGAATTTTGACATTGCAATCCCAAGTGATATGGCAGAGGAGGCGGTTGCCGGCAAGGAGATTGAATATATTGAGACAATGGGCAAGAAAATGGTGGTTAGGGTAGGTAAAGAGTAGCGCATCATGTTCCGAGGTGTTGTTATGAAGATGGATATTACGAGTAAAAGCACAAACCCCTTTTTCAACAGGATGGAAGTTGCGTTTGAGATTAGGCATGATGCAGAGACACCGTCCAGGGCATCAGTAATAAAGGAACTTGCAAGCGCGCTTAAAGCAGATGAAAATCTGATAGTGGTTGAGTATATAAGACAGCCGTTCGGCAAGAAGATGTGCTATGGCAAGGCACGTATTTATAAATCTGAGCAGGATATGCGCATTGAGCCTAAGCACCTGCTTGCACGGGCAGCTAAGTCTCTGGGAAAAACAACCGAAACCCAGAAGGAAAAGCCAGCAGCATAAGTTTGAGGTGTAAAAATGGCCGATAAAAAGAAGGAGAAGCCACGTATATACAAGAAGGGTCGCGATTGCCCGCGGTGTGGCGCAGGAACACGGCTTGCAGAACATAAAGACAGGTTCTCCTGCGGTAAATGCGGTTACTATGAGAAAAAGCAAGGTTAGAGAATCCCTGCTTGCACTGCTCGCAGCAGCATGTGTTGTGCTGGTGTCAGCAGCCATCTCTTTTTTCACTAACGTAAGCTCATACTATATAGCATCGGCATTGGTGCTGCCAATAATCCTGTTATTGCGCAGGGAAGCAGATGCCTTTCTTATGATTCTTTTCACAGCGCTCCTTGCGATTGGTATGCATGAAGTGATTTATTTCACACCTATATTGCTCTCTTTGATTATGCTGCTTACGCCAATATGTGTGGATATGCGCACCGGTGCCACGCTTGCTGAAACACTCTCAAAGCTCGGGTTTAAAGGGGGGATTGTGCGCGCCTTCCTGTTCGCAGTGGTATCAATGCTCCCGGCATTGGTTCTGGTATTCCTGCTCTCACAGGTCGCATATTACCTTGGCTTTGATGATGCGCATAAGGTTGACCAGAAAATAACAGCGCTTCCGCCGTATATACTGCTTTACGCAGTTACAGTGGGACCGCTTGCTGAGGAGGTGTTTTTCCGCTCGTTTCTAACAAGGTATGTAGGGCCAATCCCCGCAAACATCATTTTTGCATTTGCACATCTTTCATATGGCTCGGTATATGAAATAGTTGGGGCGTTCGGTCTAGGCATATTTCTCTACCTCCTCTTTAAGATTTCAGGGGACTTGAAATCGCCTATTTTTGCGCATATGATGATAAATGCGGGCTCGCTTTATATGATTAAGTATATGCAGTTCTAGCATCATTTAGTGGTTTTTATGATATCGCTTGGGATTGAAAGCACTGCCCATACTCTCGGCATAGGGATATACGATGGCAAAAGGATTATTGCAAACGAGAGTGTTACATATTCCAAGCCGTTTGGTGGTATGAAACCGAGCGATGCAGCAGATTCGCACTCTGCAAATTTTAGCACTGTGCTCAATGCCGCCATAGATAAGGCAGGCATCAGGCTCTCTGAGCTAGGGCTGGTTGGGTATTCAAAAGGCCCTGGCCTTGCCCCGTGCCTGCGTGTTTCGCGTGTTGCGGCGGTGCTTATTGCTACGCATTATAAAATCCCGATAATTCCAGTACACCACAGTGTTGCGCACATAGAGGTGGGCAGGCACGAATGTAAATTCAATGACCCGCTGGTTGTTTATGCAAGCGGTGGCAATACGCAACTGCTAATAAAAGAAAACAACCGCTACCGTGTGCTTGGTGAGACGCTGGATATAGGTCTTGGCAATGCGATTGACACACTGGCCCGCGAGATGGGGCTTGAGCGTGCGCACGGTGGTGAGATTGAGCGTATTGCTAAATCTGGTAAGTATATTGAGCTCCCCTATACAGTTAAGGGGATGGATTTTGCGTTCTCAGGCCTCCTTACGCGGTGTACACAACTGCTCACGTCAAATGCCCCCGAGGATATTGCGTATTCATTTCAGGAGACTGCGTTTGCGATGCTGTGTGAGGCGGCAGAACGCGCTCTTATGCTAACAAAGAAAAAGCAGGTGCTCTTATGCGGTGGTGTCGCCCAGAATACGCGCCTTCAATGGATGCTCCGTGCAATGTCAGAAGAGAATGGGGTTTCTTTTTGTGCCCCGCAAAATGAGTACAACCGGGATAACGGGGCAATGATAGCATATACGGCACATTTTTTGTATGGCAAGTACAATGGCAACTATCCTGATAATGAATTGGTAATAAGCCCCAAATACAGGATAGAGGATGCACCAGCATAAAAAGGATATTTATTTGTTTGAGGTGAATGCTGCTATATGGGAGTTAAGCAGGCAATAAAAACAACCGCGTTTGAGCATTTTGCAAAATATATCCCATTCTCTCCAAACACGATTACCTTCTTGTCCATAGTTTCAGCAGCTGTTGCTTCATATCTCATATTTCTAGGGGATGTGACTTATGGCATTATTTTTGTTTTCATTGCATTTATGCTTGATGGGGTAGACGGCATAGTTGCGCGCGCAAAAAAGCAGGAAACGCCGTTTGGTGCTTATTTTGATGGCATCTCAGACCGCATAGTTGAGTTTTTTGTGCTTGCCTCCATGATAAGCCTCACCTGGCCAAACCAGGCGCTTGCACTTTACTCTATCCTTATAATGATTGCATTCGGCACGTTCCTTACTTCGTTTGCAAAAGCGTATGCGGACCACCGCGGCACGCTCGGCAAGCAAAAAATAAGTAGGCTGCACTGCTTTTTTGAAAGGGCCGAGCGGGTGGCACTGATATTCATATCGCTTACCATATACCTTTTTGCACCTATTTATTCGATGTATCTCCTTTCCTTGGGTGCACTCCTTTCAGTGCTTGCGTTTTTGCAGAGGTTTTTTTTGGTGTTTCTCCAATCCCGCAAGTAATTTTGGTATGCACCCCACACTCAAATAATGCTTTATAATTTCATAGCATACAAAATAATTAATGAAATACCGGTTAAGCTCGCCGTGCCGCGGCAGCAACACGTTTGATGTGGTACCTGAAAGCGAGGTGGAATTATCTCCTGAGAAGATGTGCTCTATCCTGCAAAAGGCAGGGTTTAGCATAAAAATGAAAAGCGATGTGCTCGCAATAGGGACTAAAGGCGAGGTTGAGGTTGCACTTTACAGGCGCGGTAAGGTTATAATTAAGAAAGCAAGTGAAAAGGGAGATGCAGAGAAAATAGCACAGCTAATTTTTTCCCAAATATAATTGAAAAAAAGAGCGCCCCGGCCGGGATTTTCGAAACCTTTCTGGTGCAGCTCTTTAGGCATCCCAAAAGAGGTGCTTCGAACCCGGGTCGCAGCCGTGACAGGGCTGAATGCTATCCGCTACACTACCGGAGCACATCTTTTTTAGGCAAAGCAATATTTATTAGCATTATCACTTGCAATATCCATATGCTAGTCATAGGGTTCACAGGGGAAAATTGCGCTGGCAAGACGACAGCGATAGATTACCTTGTAAAAAAAGGGTTTTACCCGCTCTCGCTTTCTGATATTATACGTGAGGCGCTTAAGGAGGAAGGCCGGCCAATCACGAGAGAAACACTCATCCAGAAAGGCAACGAGCTGAGGGAGAAGTTTGGTGCCAGTGTGCTTGCAGTGCGCGCAAAAGAGAAGATGAGCAGGGATAAGAATTATGTGATTGATTCCATACGCAACCCGGTTGAGGTTGAGGAGCTCAGGCGTCTTGGGAATTTTTACCTTATTTATGTGACTGCTGATGCATATGTGAGGTTTGAGAGGCAGCGCAGCCGCGGCCGTGAAGAAGACCCGAAGACGTTTGAGGCGTTCAGGGAAATCGAGCAGTTTGAGATGGAAAACGAGAAAAGCACTATGCAGAACCTTAAGAAGACGTTTGCGCTTGCTGATAAGAAGATAGAAAACAACGGCACACGCGAGCAGTTTTATGAGAAGATAGATTTTGTGCTTGGTGAGCTCTCAAAGGAGTTTAAGCAGGAGCGCCCGACATGGGATGCATATTTTATGGGCATCGCACAACAGGTTGCAACACGGAGCAACTGTGTTAAGAGAAGGGTTGGTGCTGTCATTGTGCGCGACAAGCAGATAGTTTCTACCGGTTATAATGGCACTCCGCGCGGCACAAGAAATTGCAGTGAGGGTGGATGCCCACGCTGTAATTCATTCTCTGAATCGGGCAAGAATCTCGAAGAGTGCTTCTGCTCCCACGGTGAGGAGAATGCAATCGTGCAGGCCGCATACAACGGTGTCAGCACGAAAGGGTGCACAATTTATACAACGTTTTCCCCCTGCCTGCTATGCACAAAAATGATAATTAATGCAGGCATAATTGAAGTTGTGTTTAATGATAAGTATCCTCTTTCCAGAAATGCGCTTGCACTCCTTGAAGAGGCAGGTGTGAAAGTGCGGCAGTATAAGCTCAGTGATTAGTTATCATACCAAATGTTTTCTTGTATGTATAACCTACCTGCATGTTTTTGTAATCTGCGGTTTACTCGGGCTTAAATCTCACCAGTGTATTTCTTGTATAGGATAATCAACACAATAAGCACAACGATTACACCGCCTGCAAGCGTGACCATATCAAGCCCGCTACTCTCACCGGCTCCACCAGATGATTGTTGTGTGTTTTCGTTTTCTGTGCCTGGCTTGGCTTCTTTGCTTGCAGTAATGCTGTCCGTAATTGTCCTTGAATTACCCTGTGCATCATAAGCGCTGACTTCAAGCAATATCTGCTTATCATACACTATAGGGATTGTTGTCTGGAACGTTCCTTTACCGGTCTGGTACATAGCAACAGTTCTCCAACCTTCCCCCGCGTTGTATTTCAATATAACCGGTTCGGAAGTGCGCAGCCCGCTTGATTTTGGGTTTGGGTCGGATGCAACAACAGATATGAATATAGCGTTGCTTTTTTCATCTACGGTCTTCCCTGAGATGGATACCGCTGGCTCGCTTTCATCAACAATAAGCTCACTATCAAGGTTTCCTGTAAGCGCAAAGTTGTAATTCCTGGACCCTCCACCATACCTAAGGAAAATATCTATATTATCACTAAGTATATCTGCAAACTCCACGTACCCCTGCTCATCTGTGTGTGCAATCTTGCCATCCAAGAGCACTTCCGCTGGTACAAGTTCTCCCTTATCATTCAGCACCCTGAAACGCACAGTATACCTATTGAACGTGACAGTCTTCTGGTCATCACTTCCGCTGATTTTTCCGGTTAGTGTCCTTTTCTTGCCGCCGTACTCAACAACTATCGTATATGTGGCACCATTGGGCACAGTTACCCATACCTTTCCGTCCTTTGATGTTGCATACTCATTACCACCCGAATACACCATTGCGCCCTCAATCGGCTTTCCGTTCTGGTCCAGTACCAGGATATTTACACGATATGCATCAAAAGTGAATGTTTTCAAGTATGGCTGGTTATCGTGGCACGTTGGGCCCATGCTGCTGCATAATATCTTTTCGCTTTGCTGCTTGCTCGTGCTGTAGTTTGCCTTCACAATGTAAAATCTTATTTCGCTCTCTTTTGTGTTTACCATGTTTGCAAATGGTATTACAAGCTTACCGCTTTCATTGGTTTTCATCACAATTTTCCCATCGAGAGAGGATTCATCGCTTGTTACAGGGAAAGAATGTTTCTGGTAAAGTACGGTAACGACAGCACCGTTGATGGGCCTGTCTAATTTGTCCACTACATGAATCTCTATTTTCTCAGTCCACTCAGCAAAAAGCACAGGTGCTGCCAGAAGCAGCACTGCCAGCGCAATCGTGATTGTTGCTCTCATAATAAAATTTGGGTTTTAAACTCTTATATTCTTTCACAATGGTGCGCTAGATTTTTCCCGTTTGCCAATCGTGTATTACTCGCTTGGCTGCCCGGTCGGTGTCAAGCTCACCGCCTTTGAGCAGCATCCCGTTTCTTACCGCAATCTTCTCAAGGATTGCGTATTCGTCATCGCTTTCTGCAATCTCAATCCCGTAGTGTGCGGCGACGTGTATCCTTCCCCTTGTTTTTATTATGTGTGACAGCACTTTTGTGGCAGCTTCCTCAGGGTTTTTCATTTTTTCAGCTGAAACTGTAGATGCGTGTGCGATTGCCTCCTCCCCCGGATCCCTTATGAACACCCCTGGTGAGTCATAGAGCAGAATGTTCTTGTTAAGCTTGAGCCATTGAATCCCCTTTGTCTCGCCAGGGGTAGGGCTCGTCCGTGCGCTTCTTTTTCCGCGTAGCAGGTTGATAATTGATGACTTTCCAACGTTAGGCACCCCTATAACACCTACTTTGATAAGGTGCTCCTTTTCTTTTGCTATCCTGATTAGCGTATGCAATAAGTGCCCCTTCCCCTTTCTTGTGCGTGCAGACATGAGGATTGCGCCCCTGTATTTCTCTCTCAGTGTGCGAATCTCCTCCTCTGTGCACAGGTCAATCTTATTCAAGATAAGGATTGTTTCCTGCCCAGGGTAAGGGCGAAACCTAAAAATCGTGCCCGGGCTGCGCGCATCAGCAACCACGAGCACAACATCACATTCGCGCTTTATCTTGTTTGTTATGTTGCGCATCATCAGGATTATGCGAACTGGCCTTCAATCTCAGGCAGGTCAAGGTTAAGCGTATCCTTGAGCTCCTTAAACCTGTTCCTTATCGTAACCTCTGTGATACCAGCAGCTTCCGCAACTTCTTTCTGTGTCCTGTGCTCTGCGTGGTGCAGGCATGACGCATAAACAGCGGCTGCCGCAAGCCCAGTTGGCCCCCTACCGGAAATGAGCTTCCTATCGATTGCATCTTTTAGTATGTCCATTGCAGTCTCCTGTACCCTGCCGCTCAGGCCGAGTGCCGTTACAAACCTGGGTACATAGTGTAGCGGGTTTGCAAGAGGCACACCAACGTTGAGTTCCTGCACAAGTATCCTGTATGTCCTGCCTATATCCTTTCTCTTCACACCTGAAACCTGTGCGATCTCAGCAAGCGTTCTTGGCATGTTTCTCTGCCTGCACACAGCATAAATTACTGCTGCAACGAGTGCCTCAATGTTCTTACCCCTTACTCCTTTCTCGATGCATCTTCTGTACATCAGCGCTGCCTCCTCACGGATTGATTCGTGCAGCCCGAGATATGATGCAATCTTATCCAATTCGGTGAGTGCAATTGCGAGATTCCTTTCCACAGAGCTCTGGATGCTGCTTCTCTTATGCCATTTCCTCATTCTGTAGAGCTGTGCCTGTTTCTTTGTATTAATCTTGACACCACGAATGTCCCTGTTGTACTGGTCAATTTCAGTTGAGAGACCTTTATTCGGCCTCATAAGCTTTATTGGCGCTCCTGTCCTTGCCCTTTTATCACGCTGGTCGCTGTCGAAAGCCCTCCATTCAGGACCTTCATCGACCATGCTATCACTTATAACTAGGCCGCAGGTTGCGCAGATGAGCTCTCCACGCTCATAATCCTGTATAATTTTAGAGCCCTTACACTCGGGACATTCTTTTACAGTGGTCATTTTTACACCCTCTATTACAATACAAATATAAAGGTATCTTGGTAGGTAATACTCTCTTTGGTAAGGTTTATTAATGTTTCTATAACCTTACTTCTAGTAATCAAAAAAATTCGGAAAAAGATGATGTGCTGTTATTATTTTTTTCTTACTTCCCCAGTTTCTTTATCGATATAATACCCATAAACTTTTCCGGTATGACCAATACTCTCTTTATTTCCAGTACGCTTCTTAGTTTCTGAGGTAGTTCCAACATTCTTTGTTGGAACGGCCTGAAGGGTCTTGTTTTGCTCTTCGGCAATCCTGAGTGCAAGCTGCAATACTGGATCACCCTTCACTTGCTTTTCGATGTCTCTTGAGCCATATTTTCTAAATCCATTTATTTCCGCAGCCAGGTTGCGCGCAGCATCATCAAGCTTCCTTCCCGCATTCCTCAGTTTAAAATATGCTTCAAGTTTTCCTAGAATACTAGCATCTACGAAATTTTTTGCAGCATAATTAAATTCCTCCAACGCCTTTTCAAAACCTTGCTTGTTGCTTAACCAATATTTTTCTGCTTGTTCTGGCATAATCTCACCTTTATTCTTTCTGTGCATCATATTTAAAACATATCTTTGGTGTGCTGATTTACAAGTTGTGAAACAAACGACTCATCAAGGTAGTTCTCATATATCGCTTTTATTGGGTATGCTACCCCAAAATCTTTGAAATCAAACACTGCGGCAAACAGTTCAGACGCAGCAAACCGCTCAAATTCCTGAGATGATTGAAAATTGTTCTTGTATTGCTCTACTCTCAATGAAATCTCATATGCCCTTTCAAAGTATTTTATCCCTTCAGGGGTAAGCCCGCCTTTAAGCGCATCATATAGCTCAGCAGTATCCTTTTTTGCAAGCGAGTAAACCTTTTTTGCAAATGCATTAAACTCAGCCCTCTCCGCATCCGTGAGCACCTTCTCGTAAATATGATGCAGTAATTCGTGCAGCAGCACACCGTTGGTTGTGTCAGGGTATATGTGGATTATGTTATTTTTAGAATCGTAATTGCCGCCAATCATCTCCGGCCGGTCCTCTGTATGGAATTGGATAATAACACCTTTCAGGCCCTCCAGCAATCTCTCATTATCTGTGTTGAGCACGCCCGGAAGCAGCTGCGTGAATTCCTTAATATTATTCACATTCCCCTTATCCCATACCTTTTTCATTTTGCCCTCGCCATTAATTTTGTATATGCTTGCATTCCATATAGGATAATTTGTGCTTGCATATTGGTAGGTTTGCCACGCACCAATAATTGAAGGGATACTTATAATGAGCGCGCCCAATACTTTCATTTTGTTGAATGACCTCTTTTTCTCCTCAGCGCTTTTTTCCTTTAGTGCAGTGGTGGGTCCCTTTGAGAGGTAAGGGTGCGTTGGCATATACATATTTTGTTTAATGTTATATATATACATATCTATTTTTGAAAAAAATAGCACACGACGTATTTTGCATTAATCACTAAAATAACCATAGGCTTGTTTTTGGTGTAGGTTCTTTAGGATATTCGCCGGAGGCGAAACCAAAAGAGAGTACAGAAGGAGTTTCTTAGTGTAGGTTCTTTAGGATATTCGCCGGAGGCGAAACCAAAAGAAAGTACAAGCCGAGGAAGGGAATTGAACCCCTCTCTGCCGGTTGCTGATGGAAGGAGGTACCTCCTCGCACATTCGCATAAGCGAATGGCGCATCGTTTGGCTTCGCCAAACGTTGTCCTTAGTGTGGTTTACACCTATCCCCTAAGGATAGTGGATAGTGCCAATCACACTTTCTTTTCGCGAGACTTTTCTTTTGTAAAGAAAAGGCTCTCTGCAGCCGGCCGCATAGCCAATCTGCCACCTCGGCGTAGGGAGCCGGCGCCCCCTACCACCCCGGCAACCCGAAGTTGTAGGGAGCCGGCGCCCACACTTTTGCGTCTGCAAAAGGTGCCCGCAAACCTTTCGGTTTGCTTGGCCCTACCACCCCGGCAACCCGAAGTTGTAGGGAGCCATGCTCCTAAACCTTTCGGCTTGCCGGTACTAATTGCTTATTGATTTTTTATAGTGGCACAGGCTTTTATTATTTTATGAACATCTGAATACATGGTTACATTAATTTACTCGCCATTTCCGAATTTCAAATCCGCAAAGGTTGTTGCAAGGCAGCTCATTACAGCACGTGTAGCGGCTTGCGCAAACATTATAAAATCACGTAGCATTTATGAGTGGAAAGGCACATTACAAGATACTATTGAGTTTATTCTTATTGCCAAGACCACTCCTGCCAAAAGAAAGAGCGCAATTGCAATAATCAATAAATCACACCCTTACGAGCTTCCAGCAATTATTACGTGGAATTCTTCATCAACGCCTGCTTTTGAGAAATGGGTTGCTAAAAATACAAAACAAACAAAGAAATAAGATGCTCATTGTATGCCCTGCGCCTTAGCGAATTTGTAACCATAAAGGGAAACATATAAATACAAGATATGGCAAATAAATACTTAGGAAGCGGGTACGTTTTTATGGGTACTGGAAAGATAACCACACAAAACATAGATAAGAGAGATTCTTCAATTGAGAAAAGGCAATCAAATTTTGGTATGATGAAGGATGCGGCAGAAAACCAGAGTATTTTGGCATCTGCGGTAGCTTTAAAGCTTCGTGAATTGGCCCAAAAGAAAAACCTACCGCCCAAAGACGAAAACCATAAGCAGCCTACTCAAGAGATGGCCCCGAAGGAGAACCCATCGCCCAAAGACGAAAACCATAAGCAGCCTACTCAAGAGATGGCCCCGAAGGAAGATCATAAGCAACCATCGGACGATATAAATAAGATAATGGATGCAATCTTGGTTGCATTAAGAAATAAAGGGAGCGTATTGGACGATACTGCAAATCCACAGCAAATCCCAGAAAATCAATCAATCTCAAATAAACAAATTAAGAATAAGATTTCTAGCATTCGTGCTTACGTAAAACAGGTTGTAACAAATTCACTCAAATACCGCCTTCTTACGTGGTTAGGCCTAAAAAACGATATGAGTTCTATGCTTAAAGTGTTGGATGCAATAGAATGCGGCAACAAGTGGGCAGATATTTGGCTGGATATAAAAAGGGTAAAATCCAACAAAAAGCTTACCTCTTATTTGAAAGAGCTTGCTGATATGGGAGACCCAACAGCAGCATATTTTATGGAAGATTAAGAGATGCTGGGCATTGCAAAATCAAAATTAAGCTATTCCTTTATTTCACTTCCTAATCTCTTCTTTTCAGCCTCGAGCTGCATATAAGCAGTTTTTACTTTTTGCCTGTATTCAAGCGATAGTTTCCCCATATCTTTGTTTTTCTCTTTTGCACTCTTGACTCTTCCAGGGCCAGCATTGTATGCTGCGGCAAGCTCATCCATATCCTCAGTATTAAGTGTTTTCTTCAGGTATGCAACATACCTGGCAGCATACCTTATTGACAGTGCAGGATCCCCAACAACTTCCTCATATGATTTTGCGCTTTTCCCCAATCCCATCAGTTTTGTGATTGTTTCATAAGTTGGCTTTGTAATCTGCATCAAGCCGCGCGATTCCTTGTCTATATTTCCCTCACCTGAAACTGTCTTATTATAGTAATTTGGGTTTTTGGCAAGCCTCTTCCCAACAATTTCAAGGGCATTTTTATCAGCTCTTCCGGATTGCTCTGCAACAATCAGCGATGCCACGAACAGCGGGTCAATACCATACTTTTTTGACCAGTATACAATCTGTGTTGCAATCTTATCCCCAAACTTATCTGAAAGCACACCGTAATCCATATCAGTCTTATCAACCTGGATTGAAGGTGCTTTTTTAACAGGAACCACTGGCTTGCTTTTAACAACAGGCACTTCCTTTGCACTTACACGTGCAGCGATTGTTATAATATGGTATTCTTTGCCATCAGTGTCGATAGCAGTCTTTTTTTTCAGGTAAAACTCCCTTTCCGGCAAAATATCTTTTATTTGTGCAAACGCCTTCTCCATAGAAGCATTAGTCCCATACCACAGCTCGGCATATCTAGTTTTACCGTTAAGTATATCAAGTATCGGCTTCTTTGCAGCTTCTGTAAGCTTAGCTTCTTCCAGGAGTTCGGCCTTATTTTTTGCAACGGTGGTTTGCGCCATGCATAACTATTTGGTTCGAGTGTTTAAATAGTTTCTTATCTATTCTAATCCATGAGATTTTACCTAATGCTCCTGCTTGTTTTGTCCAGCATCACATTTGTGTTTGCCGAGATGGATTATATAGAATGCGCAAGAAATTGCGAGACAATGTCCGGAATCTGGGCGTGTGAATATTCCTACTGTGCACTCTATGACATGACTGCTTACAATGCAATGTCATCAGAGGAGCAGTGCGCTTTTGACTGCATCTGGGAATACAGGCGCTGCAAGAGCGGTGTGCAGTCATCAGGGGGCACATCTGAATACTATGAAAACCCAGGGGCAGCTTATAGGGCCGAAAAGGAGGCAACCTGTGACAACCTATATATGTCCTGCATGAAAGCGAACGAGATTCAGGCAGATTACTCAGAGCTTGATGACTATTGCAGGAAAAAGGAGAGCGATTGCTACAATGCGCTTCTTGATAAGTACTGCAAGCCCGTGCAAACATCCTGTGAATCAAAATGCAGGCAATCGAAACCCCCTGAACAGCCCACAGGGGAAAAGAATCCCTGCTATGGTTCAACAACACTTACAGATTACTGCAACTCATACTGCAAGGCAAAGCTTGGGAATGACTGCGCGTTTGTGGCATATGTGCAGTGGAAGGATACAGTAATGGACTGCTCGTGCAACTGCCCGTATGGTGGTGAGACCTTTTACAAAATAGATTGCGCCAAGCCACTGCCCGCAGCACAACCACAAAAAAACAAGTGTATTGGTATAGAGTGCCCTGACAAGTGCGAGAATGGTGTAATGTACACTGAAGGCGTGTGTGATCCAGGCACGGGTGCGTGTACATATAAAGAGGAGCAGTGCCCGCAGGGGTGTGAAGATAACACGAAGTGCAGGCAGGTGAAGATGCAGGGGGAGGTGTTTTATTACAGCCCAGTGGGCAAGAAGGTTCCTCTCAAATTTGTGAAAATAGAGACGATTGCAGTAAAGGACACTCACATCTACGCATACGGCCACCTTACCACAGATGAAAATGGCAGGTTTGTTTGGGATGACCCGAAAGCATTCCAGCCCGGGTATGAGATCTCGGTTGAGGTTGTATTTGATGAGTCAAAGGGAAGGCTGTATGTGGTTGAGGATAACCCAAACTATCCATTACGGTTTTCATATGAAGATGCAATCCCGGTTTCAGACCCGCGCCTTTCAAACTACCAGATGGACTTGACAAGTCATAAGGTGCAGGAGCTCTCGGATGCTGCAAAGGTTTTTGTAACCGCTCAGAAAGCGGTTGAGTTCAAGGAGAATGTATTCAAGAAAACCTCAACAGTAAAAGAGAGGGTCTTCATATATAACAAGAAAGGCAACACCCACGTTGATGAGGTGTGGCAGGACGATGACCCAAATGCGCCGGGGATGCGCCTTCTTGATATGAGCTCCTCTTTTACTTCATCGTACATAGAAGATACAATATACCACGAGTACTGCCACCACATACAGAACGAGCTGTTCAGCACAAAGGAAGGCCGTCCGGGCGTAGACCACGGTGGTTATTACACAAACCCGAATTCAGAGTGGGGCCTTCTTGAAGGATGGGCGGAGTATTGTGCGTGGGAGATGAAGAATTATTACAAGGATAATCCTGATTATGACCTTTACCGCATACGCGGTGTTGCATTCAACCTTGAGCTCAATTACCAGATGCAAGAGAAGGTTTTCCGAGAGAAGAACAAATACAGCGACCCCAGCATGATGGAGGAGATGGCGATTGCATCCCTGCTGATTGACCTTCGCGATTCACCGCAGGCGCGCGGGGGCATTGATGATGATTTTGTAGTTATCCCTATCTCAACGTTAATGGATGCATATTCGCAGAAGCGCGATTTCGGTGACGGAAAGGGTGTGAGGCACGTGAAAACACTGCGTGACCTGTATATCGCGCTTAACGCATCCGGCTACAAGCCATTGCTTGAGTACTATGACAAGGATAAGAGAATCACACAGCTTGACAAGATATTTATTATGCACGGTGCCTACCAGGACCTAAATAATAATGGGAGATGGGACCAGGGCGAGCCGTTCGGTTATTCAGGGAACGGTGCAGCGCCGTCCGATTACCGCAGCGACCTTGAGGCGCTTAACGGGAGTGAAATCCAGCTTGCACTTGTTGACCAAAACGGCAATCCAGTTACCGCTGGTGCTATGATACACGTAGAAGTTAAGTTTAGCGGTGAAAATGCACACCTGTCGTACTCCTACGATGTACCAGTTTCCGAAGGGGCATTACACGTCCCGTACCCGCCGCGCGAGTATGATGCAACAATTACAATGTATGCGTACCAGCCCAATACAAACAACAGGGCATCAGAAACATTTACAATAACAACAAAGGAGTTCTACGATAAGGTTGATGGGAGCAGGCCGATAGGTGTTTACTCTGCAACCGTTCCACTATCAAAGGAAATCCCCTGCCAGCAGGATTATGAGTGTGTTTACAAAGGTCTTGGGATTTCGTGCAGGAATGGTGTCTGTTCCGAAAAGCCAGCAAGCGGAGGGCAAAATATGCCGGCAGGCACGGGCAGTTGCAACAAAAACAGCGATTGCGATCCGGGCTATGTGTGCCAGGCACACAAGTGTATCCGCTCCGGGGAACCATCTGGCCCATCAGTGTGCCTTGTGCTCCCTGCTCTCATAGGGCTTTTAGGGATAGGAATTCTCACAATGCGCAGGGCAAGCCAGTAACCAGCGTCTTGCCTGTGTGTAAGGCTAACGCTAATGCAAAGCCATTAAAAAGAATTAGGCCAGTCCATCGGGACTGGCGGTGGCGTTTTGGCGACCACTATGGCCGCAACTCGGAGTGGAGCTACGGAATACTTTCCCAAAGAACATTTATAAGCTTTTTTGCTAAAAATATGCGCTTTCATTCTGAACTCTCTCGGAGCCCTAGGTCCTGAACGGCCGCGAGTTCCTTCTGAGCGCGCGCACATCTTTCAGGTAAGGTGCAACCTCAATCTCCCTGTATATCCTCTCAACATTCCTGGGGTCCATCAGCGCGCGCAGGTCAACATCAATAAGTACGGCGGGGTAAGAATAGTTATCGTTTATATCACATAATGCATATACCTTATCAATTACACCCTCCCCATTACCAAACATCTCAATCCGCACTGGCCGGTCATTCTTTCCAGGCTTGATGTACACGCAATTCAATCTCTCCGAATATGGTAGGAGGTCTTTCAGCACACCATTGCTTTTAGGGTCCTTTGAGTATGAAAGCACCCTGCTCATCTCACCTTTTTCAAGCATCAGGTCAAGCAGTGTGCTGTCAGTTGAATTGCACATCACAGAGCTATCAATAAGTGTGGAGTATTCCTCCATAAGCCTCTTGCTTCGTGAATCCTTAATTACACCTACGATTTTGCTTTCATATTTTGAGAACAGCTCCCTATAAAGCGCGAGCAATTCGTCATATTCCTTTCTTAGCTCTTTTGATGATGGCTTATCACCTGGGAGAGGAACGAGCGATCCATCAAGCAAAAGGAGGTCGCACTTTTCAGCAATCCTGATTGCGAGCGAAATCTCCTCTTTCAGCCGCACAATGCTCTTATAATTCCCAAGCTCCATCAAGTCCATTGAGCCGTGAACGTGCAGCTTTTCCTTTGGCATCGGCGAAGGTATATACTCGTGGCTTTTCAATCTCCCATTTTGGTATTCAAACACAACCCCAACAGTTTTTGTTATCATAAGGTCAAACGCATGGAACTCCTGCAGGATAATGCTCGTATCAACAGCCCCAACCCTAATATTAATTTCACTATTCGTGTTTGCGCATTTAGCCTTTATCCCATCAATTTTTAGTAGCTCCTTTGCAGTGCTTATGCGTGCCTGCTCGGCCTTTTGAAGCTCTTCGACAAGCCCTCGTATGTCTTCCATCCTTATCATTGCATTCTGAAATGTATTTAACACTTAGTGCAGAATGATTCCTGTATGCTTGATGAGATAAAGCAAGTGATAATTATCCGTAGTGACCTTCAGATGGGAAAGGGGAAAGCGGTTGCGCAGGCGTGCCACGCAGCTGTGCGTGCGTTTGAGGATGCAGCCAGAAGCACGCCGCGCACTGTATCTGACTGGAAACTACAGGGCGAGAAAAAGATTGCAGTAAAGGCCTCTCTTGCAGAGATGCAATCAATTTTTACCTTAGCAAGGAAAGCGGGCCTGCCGTGTGCACTCATACAGGATGCTGGCCTTACGCAGCTTGAGCCGGGTACCATAACTGCACTTGCAATCGGCCCTGCAAAATCATCTGATATTGACCCTCTTACAAAACACTTAAAGTTGTTATAGGTGGTTGGATGGTGGACACATTTAAGAAAAAGACAGATTTCAAGAAAACCGAGCCAAAAGAGGCAAAGCCGAAAATAGCTGGCAAGTTCCTTGAAGACGAGAAAAATAAGCTTAGGCACGATACAGGTGAGAGCGAGATGGTTGTGCCAGCCGAGATGTCAAAGGGGCTTGCTGAGGACCTAAAAAAGCCAGGGGAGGAAAAAAGCGCACCGGCAGGGAGATGGGACATTTTCCTTGCATATTTCTTTTTCCCGCTCGGCTCGCTCATACTATACCTGCTAAATAAAGAAGAGCGCACAGTGTTTCATTGCAAGCAGTCTGCCATGCTTTGGGCAGTGAGCGTGTTATTCTGGATGTTATTCCTTGGCTGGGTTGTATGGCTCTATGGGATTTATGTTGGATATAAGGCGGCACTTGGCGAGGATATAGATGTTCCTGTAATATCATCAATGCTTAAAGGAAAGCAGGAATAGAGTGAAGACCGCACAGCACTTGCAGCAGGATTGCCAGCCCAGAGCAAAACAGGAATAGTTTGGTAACCATATCGTGCTCGTGGTATATCTCCTTATGCTGCTTAATAAGGGGAAATCTTATTAACTGCCCAACTTACTTTATTTTGCACATTTGTAAAACTTGTGTGGATCAAGAAAGAATCCAGCACATAATTATGTTTTTACTTTATTTTGTACACTTGTAAAATTGGCACGCCCGCTATATATTTCAAATCTTTTTTTGCCGCTATTCCCTTCTCGATAAGGAAGGTTGTGCTTTTTTCACCCACCGCGTTTATGGATTCAAATGTGCCATCAAACGATTCAAGGTCATCACCAATGTAAAAATTCCTATACTTATCAAGGTCAAGCACAATGCTTCCTTCCTCAAGCTTTTTGCCTATTAGGTCCTTGTCACACAGCGCAAACACAACCTTTCCTTTATACTCATGCCTCCTGCAATGCATAGTAGCGCTTTTGCCCTCCAATGTATTTAAACATTCCCGCAGAATAAGGGTTATGTCCTCCCAGGATAGTGGCGACAACAAGCAGGATGCGGTTGACAATGCATATGAAGGGTTGGTTGCACACTCAAATGAGATGTACGAGCGCGGTGAATACAAGGAGGCTTTGGAGAAATATGAGGATGCAACCAAGCTTGACCCAAAGCAGGGCCTCGCATGGTATATGAAGGGGATGACGCTTTTTAAGATGGAGAAATACGAGGAGGCATTGCTTGCCTTTGATATGGCCTCCAAGCTGGACATAAATCTTGTTGAGCCTCTTATGGGCAAGGCATACGTTTTCATAAAGATGTTCAGGTTCTCGGATGCGATAAAGGCGCTTAACGAGGCGTTTCTTAAGGGCATGGATTACCATGCCGCCTGCCTGATAGGTCTCTGTTATGTAATGCTTGAAAATGAGGATGAGGCCGTTGCCTGGTTTAGGCGCGCGTTTGAGAAGGATAAGGAATCGACGCTTAGCTTTTTTGATGAGATGTATGCAGAGCTTGTCCTGAAAGATGAAAATATAACGGTCGATGAGAAAGTTGCTGTCAAGGCCGCTATTGATAAGCTGAAAAAGAAATTCTTAACATAATGCAATGCACATATTAAAACAAAGCGAGACGCCCTTTCGTAATTTCCCTGCTCGTTATTTTTAGCCGAGCAGTTTTCTCAGCGCTCCGAGCAGGCCTTTCACCCATTTCTTCTTGAACCCCGAGAGCATGGAGAATATTTCCTTGTTTGACAATCTTTTAGCATGTGCCTTGTAGGCGTGCTCTTTTTTTGATTCCCTAAGAATCTCCTTTTCCTTGAAAACATCCCCTTTTCTCTTTTCTTCTTTTTGGGATTCCTTGTACAGCCCGCCTTCACTTGACATAACACTCATTTAACTTCAAATATTTATAAATTCGGAGCGTGATATAGAGATATGGAGGAGGCGCTACAAACTGAATATAAATTAAAAAGAGCGATTGCAACCCGGGGCATCCCGAGCAAGGAGTCTTTTTACCTCCCACCGCACTATTCGCCCGAGCTCCGAAAGTTCCAGGATGACAATGAGTCACCTCTCAGGAATTATTGGTCCCTCGAAGAGCTTCTCAACTTTGTGTTTCCTAAAAAATACCAGCCCACATATCACGAGATATCACTTGTTTTTATGAAAGAGCTTATGCAGGTACATAAGATGGAAGGTAAGGAGATATCAAACTTTATCAAGGTGAACTCAATTTCAAAGGCCACATTCTATAACCGTGTCCTCCCCCGCTTAAAGCGCGTCGGCCTTGTTAAGGTAGAGCGTGAAACTATAAGTGCAGAGCATAGCAAGCAGAAGTACCGTCCCATGGTTATCTCCTTAAGTAAGACCTTTGGGAATTACTTGAACAAGATAGGCGAATCGTGGCTTGCGCTTATTGATGATGCAAGAAGCAGGCCCCCTAAAGCGAAAGATACTGGCGGTGCATTAGGAAAAGAGTAGCTTTTTTTGAACCCAGGTGTGAGGCAAAAGCTGTTGCAGAGAAAACTTAATATATCTTAGCATTTTAGGTTAATACATGAGAACATACAAACCATCTAATGAAAATGCTAAGATTGAAAGATGCCGTAAGAATTGGAAAGCTTTTGCAAAAATGCATAAGCAGCAGCCATATGAGAACGCTTGCGAGATTGCAGGGGAGAATACAAAAAAACCACACGAAAAATCTGAAGAGAATGCAGGTGTTAGTGCACTAAAGAAAGGAAAAAGGGCGTTGGCAACAGCTCTTCTTACCGCAGCCATTGTTTTCAATACTCTGACTAATTGTGGTGAGAACCCACAGCAAGGTGCAAATTCACCAGCAGATATAAAAGTTGCGGATGTTAGTGATTCAGCGGATAAAGGAAGGCCATCAGATACTAATGTTGACGATGTTTCAAGCGATGGCGGGGCACTACCAGATACCGATGTTGACGATGTTTCAAGTGATGGCGGGGCACTACCAGATACCGATGTTGACGATATTTCAAGTGATGGCGGGGCACTACCAGATAATAATGTTGACGATATTTCAAGTGATGGCGGGGCACTACCAGATACCGATGTTGACGATGTTTCAAGTGATGGCGGGGCACTACCAGATATAGATGTTAAAGACGTCAATTCAGAGGACGTTTCTGATGCTGGAGATGTGTTGGATTCCGATACAGGCGGCGTGCCAGACACTAGTGTTATTGATAGGTGTGAATTATCTGATAGAACGTATGATGATTTCCCGTTCTTAAACGTGATGAAGGACGGAAATCGGCAGATAATGTATGAAACATATGGATATGTTGATGGCTACTTTCCGGATGGAGGGTACACGTGTATAGATAAGTTGCTTGTTCAAGTCAGGACTGAGTTTGGCGGACCCCTTACTATTAAAGCGTATGGGCATGCGACAGCACTGTTTTTCTTTATCAATTGGAGCCGCAAATTTTTTAACCTCTATGAAGTTACCGAGAACAGCATAACGCTTTACAAAGAAATAATTTATAATGGCCGGCTCTTTGTTAAGGAACGGCTTGTTGTGCCTGATAATAGCGGTAACAAGATTGAGATAGAGAGCATATCAGAAGGAACAAACGGCCAGCCACCAGTTGCAGTCATAAAAGTAGTGGATTCCACAAACACAGAGGTTGCGAAAGGCACGATTAATAGCGGTGAGCTGGGTAAAATTGGCAATTACTTTATTCGCATTTATAGTGTTGAGATTGATCCAAACTACCCGGGCATAAGCACCGCAGAAATAGCTGTTGTAAGTGCGCCGATAACCTTGGTTGAAGGAAAAGTTTTTGAAAAAGGCAAGAAAGGCGATTGGGATTATGAATATATCTTCACAACAAATCGAAATGATGGCGGGGTAACCGAGTGGTATGTTAAATATAACTATACGTGGAACCCATCATCAACCAGCGAAGATGAATCAGTAGGAGATTATTAAAGTACTTACCCAACTCATTTTTTTTGCTTTTCCTCTGCTAAAAAAATAGCTGGATGTGATTTTTGTTGTCTTTCTTAAATAGTTTGACAGCATAATCAAAATGTTTTTAAATACTAATTTTTTCTAAAAAGCTCATGAAAAATTACAAACCAGAAAAAATAACCAGCATCCCGAAGGATGACGGGTATGTTTTTAAGGCATGGAACAATGTGAAGGAGAGCACAAAGAGATTTTTAAAGGTTGCCGTGCTTGCCTCCGGCCTGATGGCAGTCCAATGTGCCGATGAAGCCACACCCTATGTGGAGGTAAATGTGCCAGAGCAGAAGACACCAATAGTTAAAGTAGTAAATGATAATGAAGAGCCTAAGTTTAAGTTTTGCCCCGGCACTTCAAAGATTGATTTTAGTAAGGAGGATAAAACTGCAACGATGGATATGGGAAATTTTATGAAGCTTGAGAATGATGTTATCGCGTATTTAGAGGATATAATTAATACCAATAATGAAAAAAGCAAGGCCGTGCTCAAGCTTTGGTATGCTGGAAGAGACAATGCAAAAGAGGCAGTTGTAGGTGTTGGAGATTCAATTACGGTGGTGAATCCTGATGGTGTTGAGCAGGTGCTTGAATGCTGCTCGGTTATTGCAGGGTACACACTTACTGCAAAAAAAGCAGTGTTCGCGAGTGATAAATCACTGCAATTAATAAAGGAAGATGTGACGCCTATTAAAAGTACATGTGAATTCCCATCAACGGCAATAAACTTGAGTGCAAACGGTATGCTGCATATAGGTGAATCGCTTCCTTTGGATAATGGCAGGAGGTTAATGCTTAAGGACATATTAGCTACGGCCAACCCGGAAGAAACGCAGGTAGTTGTAAACATTGTTGATAAGGATGGCGTCTTGCTTAAGGAAGCTTCTCTTGGTTTAAGCTGTATCCATGAAGTTTCAGTGAATGGGCAGGTGTACAAAATATATGTAGAAGAGGTAGGCCTAGGATATACATTAGGTAACAGATGGGCCAAGTTGGGTATAGTATCAAGTGTTGATTCATGCTGGCCAACACAAGAGTTGAGTGCTGAAACATCAACGTATAAAATGGGTTATATGGGCACAGACAATGAGCAGTATATAGAGAATGTATGGGCATCCATTGGTTCTGCGCAGGGTACAAATTGTGGTGGTAATCGCTTGCTTGTTGAGCACGCCAGCAGTTTTAAGTATGCAATACCTTTTAGTGATGTGCACCTTCGCAAAAGGGTTATGTATTTAGATAGTGAGATGATACTCTCAAAGGCCGATGATAAAAGTGTTGAGTTGGTAACAGAGAAGAAATACCAATTGCTGCACATTTCTGATCAACTTGACCTTGGTGATGGCAACCTTCTTTTAGTTAAGGATTTGGTACCTGCAAGTGGCAACCGTGCAGATGCAGCAGTGTTAGAAATAGTAAACAGCACTGGGGAAAGCATAGCCAAAGGTGTTGTTAGTGTTGATGAAGGTGTCGCTCGTATAGGCGAGTATATGGTCCGCGTCTGGGAAGTTGCACCAGGGTATACATTAGCTGAGAAATGGGCGAGCATTTCTGTTATTGATAAATACACTGTAATAAGAGACAGTGGCGGTAAAAGTGAATATAGTGGGAATAGTAATGGTTGGGATTATTGGACAACTTCCTCTATAGAAACAAAAGATGATGCTCTGAAAGGTTGGAAAATAAGTTTTACTTACAAACAGGGCAAATCGCAATAAAAAACGTTTTTAAGTTTTTCTTTTTCTATTCATACAGCTAATTACTCTGTAAGCATTTGATTGGCTTATAGAAAGCATGGTGATTTTTGATGGAGCAGAATTTTGACCCGAAGAAAGGCACAACTACCGTAGGGTTAGTTGGTAGGGATGGAGTGGTGCTTGCAGCTGATATGCGCGCCAGCATGGGCTATTTCATAGCCAATAGGGAAGTTGAGAAGATTCACAAGCTTGATGACCACGTTGGCATGACAATTGCAGGCAGTGTTGGTGATGCGCAGGCGCTCGTACGCTATATGCAGGCAGAGCTCAAAATATTCAGGCTTCAGAATAATCAACCGATGCCTGTTAAAGGCGTCTCAACACTTCTCTCAAACATCCTGTTCCAGCAGAAATTCTTCCCATTCCTAGTGCAGCTCTTGGTTGCAGGTTATGATGAGAAGGGAGGCTCCATATATAACTTGGACCCGGTTGGTGGAGTAACTTCAGAGAAGTGTACGTCCACAGGCAGCGGTTCCCCGACAGCGCTTGGATACCTTGAAAGCGTTTACAAGGAGGATATGAAAGTTGAAGATTTGCTGCCGATAGCTGCGCGCGCCATCGCAATTGCGATGAAGCGCGATATTGCAACAGGGGACGGTATTGCGCTCGTCTCAATAACCTCTAAGGGGTACAGGGCGTATTCTAAGGAGGAGGTCCAATCCTTTCTTTCTTCCCACTAATCTTTTGGGTTATTATAAACACTAATTCAATCACTTGAGGTGCATTTTAGATGGATAAAGCAGAACTTAAGAAGAAGGCAGAAGAGCTGCTGCCGCCCGCGTGCGGCCTTGTAAAGATAGAGCTTGAAGGGCCGGATGTGGCGATTTATTTAACAGACCCAGCCCCTTTTTATGAGAACGAGGAGACGATGAAGAACCTCTCGCGCGGCCTGCGCAAGAAAATCCTTGTGCGCTGTGACGCTCCCGTGCGCAAGCCACCTGAGGAGACTCTAGCACTTGTGCGCAGCCTAATCCCTGAAGAGGCAGGCGTAGGCGAGAATGATATTACGTTCATCCCAGAGTTTGGGGAGATAGTGATAAACGCGCTCAAGCCAGGCCTTGTGATAGGCAAAGGGGGAGCAAACCTCAAAGAGATTATGATAAAGACAGGGTGGAGTGCGCGTGTCCAGCGGTCACCTACAATTCCATCTAACATCATAAGAGGCATCCGCGGCTCGGAGGCGCAGTCTGCGGGTGAGCGTAAGCGTTTCCTTGGAAACTTCGGCAAAAAGGTCAACGTAACACAGGCGGAGGGTGATATTGAATGGGTGAAAGCGGTCGCGCTCGGTGCATTCAAGGAGATAGGGCGCTCCTGCCTTCTTGTGCAGACAAACAAGGAGAACGTGCTCATAGATGTAGGGATGAACAACGATACAACCGACCCTAACCGTGCATACCCATACTTGAGCAGTATGGGCCTCACGATTGAGGATATTGATGCAGTTATAATTTCACACGCGCACACTGACCACAGCGGTTTCCTACCGTATCTCTTCAAGCTTGGGTATGACGGCCCAGTGTTTTGCACACCCCCGACACGTGACCTTATGACTCTTCTACAGTTTGATATCATAAAAGTGCTCAACATGACAGGCAAGGAGCCACCATATTCAGATTCGGATGTGCGGAAGACGGTGGCACATACGATAACACGGAACTACAACGAAGTTACAGATATTACACCACACATGAAGCTCACGTTCAGGAACGCCGGCCACATACTTGGGAGTGCAACAGTGCATTTGCACATAGGCAACGGCAAGCACAACCTTGTATATTCAGGAGACATCCGTTATACACCATCCACATTATTTGAGCCAGCAGACACTTTGTTCCCGCGTGTTGAGACGCTATTCATTGAGAGCACGTACGGTGCAAAGAATGACGTAATGCCGCGCTCGTATGAGAGGGACCAGAACCTATGGGATTCCGCAATGGCCACTTTGAAAAATGGTGGCAAGGTGCTTATCCCGGTGTTTTCAGTTGGGCGGTCACAGGAAGTAATGCTAACTTTAGAGAAATTCGTCCGCGGCAAGGAAGCAGATTTTCCATACAAAGTTTATCTTGATGGGATGATTCTTGAGACGACAGCGTTCCATACAGCATACCCAGAGTACCTGAAGAAGGGGATCCAGCGCAGGATACTTTCAGATGAGTCACCATTTGAATCACCGATATTCGAGCCCGTGAAAAAGAACAGGCAGGATATTGTTGATGGTGACCCGTGCATTATACTTGCACCCTCCGGTATGCTTACAGGTGGCCCATCTTTTGAATATCTCAAGATGATGGCGGAGAACCCAAAGAATGCACTCTTCTTTGTAGGCTACCAGTCCCCGACATCCATTGGAAGAAGGATACAGAACGGTGAGAAGGAGCTCCAGGTGTCTGATGAGAACGGTAGGATACGAAACCTCCAGCTTAACATACAACACAAGACCATAGAAGGGTTCTCAGGCCACTCCGACCGCCGGCAGCTTATAGCATTCGTGAGGGATATGCGCCAGAATTACAGGAACATATTCACGATGCACGGCGAGCAGGGCAAATGTGAGGATATGGCACACACACTCGGCTATATATTTAAGACAGAGGCCCGTGCGCCCATGAACCTGGACGGGTTTAGGGTTGCATAGTTTCTTTCTTCTGAACTTAATTTGTGCGAATTTTATACATTTTTTAATTATATACGCACATTTTTAGTATTTTTACAATCTTTTAGAAACACCACTAACCCCCATAGCAGTAACTTTATAATTATAAACTACTTTAATTAGCTGTTATGCAAATCCTATCTATTGAGAAGAAGCACTTAAAGAAATTTAGCCCTGTTGTTATGAGGGAGCTTAAGAAAAGGGGTCTCACGCTTGAATTCAACCCGAAAGACCTCACTGTTGAATTTGAATCTGAGGACCCTTTTATTGAGCTTAAAGGCAAGGATGTGCTCACAGCGCTCGGCACGGGCGGCGTGCCCTACAGGGAGGCGTTACGCCTTTTTTCTGATGAGCTCGTGCTTAAAGTGATTGACATAAGTGAAGTCGTTGGGGATAAAGAGCGTGATGTACACAGGGTATTGGCACGCATAATAGGAACAGATGGAAAGACAAAAAAGATAATCGAGCAGATAACCGAGGTTTGCATGACGGTGCAGGAAGGCCGGATATATCTTATAGGCACAATCGAAGGGGTCAGTCTTGCATCAGATGCGATTGATGCGCTTGTGCGCGGTGCACCGCATAAGAAAGTATACCGCCTGCTTGAGGCGGGGAGAAGGAAGGTGCGCGAAGAGAAGATGAAACTTTGGAAATGATAAGGTGAGTGGAGATGGCTGCAAACGAAACACCCCCAATAAAAAACGGGAACAACGGCTTGAAATCGGCTGAGGAGATTTTCGAGGAGTTCAAGGAGCATTCAGTTGCTGAGTTCTTCACGAAAAACAAGCAGATGCTTGGGTTTTCCGGGAAGGTACGCTCGCTCACAACTGTGATTCACGAGTATGTGACGAACAGCCTTGACGCGTGCGAAGAGGCAGGTATACTTCCTGAAATTACAGTTAAGATAACAGCGGTGCAGGATGAGCATTACCTTGTAAAGATTACCGATAATGGCCCTGGCATCCCAATTGACCATATCGGAAAAGCGCTTGGGATGATGCTTTCAGGGACGAAATTCCACAGGTATATGCAGCAGCGCGGGCAGCAGGGGATAGGTGCAACTGGCTGTACGATGTTTGCACAGCTCACTTCCGGTAAGCCCATACACGTCCGCTCGTCAACCGGCAACGGCAAGGTTTACGAATGCAACGTTTCTGTGAATATTAAGACGAACGCGCCGCACGTGACAGATGTGCAGGAGTATGAGGGGGATTTCAGGGGGCTTGAGATAATGGCCGAGTTTGCGGATGTGAAGTATGACCGCAGCGAGTACAGCCCGCTTGAGTACCTGAAAAGGACAGCAATTGCAAACCCGCACGCTGAAATATTATTCATTGATCCTGAAGGCAGGAAGGTGAGGTTCCCGAGGGTTTCGGAAGTGCTTCCCCAGAGGCCAACGGAAGTGCAGCCGCACCCGCTCGGTATTGAGGGGCACACGCTTTATGAAATGCTGCGCGTGACACCGGCACGCAAGGTGAGCTCATTCCTTACAACAGAGCTTGCGCGCGTCACGCCCTCAAAAGTTGATGAGCTGCGCGCAGTGCTCCCACAGTTCGACTTTGATATGTCACCGAAGGATGTAACATGGGAGGATGCGCGCCGGTTAGTTGCGGCATTCAAGAAAGTCAAATGGGTGGCACCCTCCGCTGACGGGTTGCGCCCGATTGGTAACGAGCAGATTGAGATTTCGTTAAGGAGCCTGCTCAATCCAGAGTTTCTCTCAGTGCGTTCGCGCCCGCCAAAGGTGTACCGCGGCGGTGTGCCGTTCATCGTTGAGGTTGCAATCAGTTACGGCGGCAAGTCCGGTGCACGCACTGAATCCGGCTCAATAAGCGGTGAGATAATGCGGTTCGCCAACCGCTCCCCATTGCTCTTTGATGCCGGCGGCTGTGCAATCACAAAAGCAGTAAAAAGCGTTGACTGGAAAAGGTATGAGCTGCAGGATTTTGACAGCTCCCCTGTAACGATTTTTGTAAATATTGTTTCTGCATTCGTGCCTTACACAGGTGCAGGGAAGCAGTCAATATCTTCCGAGCCGGAGGTTCTTGATGAGATAAAGTTTGCGGTGATGGATGTTGCGCGCGACCTGCAGAGGTACCTTGCAGGTAAGGTGCGTGAGGAGACAAAGGCAACGAAGAGGAAAGCGATTATGCGTTACATACAGCTTCTTGCAGAAAACCTGCCTCAGCTCGCAAACACCGGGCAGAAGGAGGAGATTGAGAAGAAGCTTACCTTCCTTGTGTTTGAGAAGTTCAAGGCTGATGAGGCAGAAGAGGAGAAGAAGGAGAAGAAGACCCGCGTAATTATGGAGGAGGAAGGCGGCTCCTCTTCTTCTGAGGAGGGCAAGATTGAGTTTGATGAGGAAGATATGTAATAGCTTTCTTTGGGATGCCTAAGAAAGCTAGCAAAGAATAGGAGGTTATGATTATGGCAAAGGAAAAAAACACGGATGATAAGACATCAGTTGCATACAACAAGCTCGTATCTCTCGGCAGGGAGATGATAAGCGAAATTAATTCAAACGAGTCCCCTTCATTTTTGACACCAGTACGCTCCCGCTCCAATGTCAAGTCCGACCCTGAGACTGGCGCGCTTTACCTGGGCGATTCAAAGGAAAGGCGCACGTTTGTCCACGTTTCGCAGGCTAAGAAGTTTATGCAGACAGTTGCGATTGCAGCAAAGCTGAAATCTTTTCTTGAGCAGGGCCTTCACACATCTATCAGGGGCCTTTACTACCAGCTCAAGTTTACGATAGGTGAGGATGTTGATGAGGAGCTGTTCAGCGAGCAATCCGAGTCAAACCCCTTGATTGAGGATTTAGAGGCTGCACTTGACCTGAAGCGTGAGGACTTTAATCTGTCAACGGACCGAAAAGGAGTGGTCGCTGGTAATATGGTAATCAAGGACAAGTTTGGCGGTGAGGAGAACATAATAGATGCATCAAAGCAGGGCCGTTCAGGGTGGATGATCCCGAGCGATGTTGATAACGGTATGGAGTTTGTTGATGTGGACGCAGATTACGTGCTAGTAGTTGAAAAAGATGCACTGTGGCAGAGGCTTAACGAGGACAAGTTCTGGAAAAAGAATAACTGTATCCTCATAACTCCTAAGGGCCAGGCATCACGCGGCACGCGCAGGCTCATACGCAAGCTTGCTGATATGAAGCTTCCGATATACGTGTTCACGGACTGCGATGCGTGGGGGTGGTATATATACTGGGCAATCAAGACTGGCTCAATGAACCTCGCATATCTCTCCAAAAGCCTTGCAACACCGGAGGCGCGCTTCATAGGTGTGACGATGAGTGATATTGAGCGCTATGATTTCCTGAAAAAGCTAACCATTAATGCAAAGGAAGTTGACATAAAGAGGGCGGAGGAGATGAAATCATACCCGTGGATATCCAGGCATAAGCAGTGGGTGCAGGAGCTTGATATCGTGCTTAAGACAAAGAAGAAGATTGAGCAGGATGCGTTGCAGGGCCAGAAGCTCACCTTCGTTGGTGATTATGTAAGGGAAAAAATTGAGAGCGGTGCAGTGCTCCCGTAATTTTCTTTTTTAATTAGCGTTTCAGGAGCATCGATTTTTTATCTCCTTCAAGAAGGATATCCTTCTCTATAAATTTAACATTTTTTATTTCAAAACCAACCTTCTCCTTATGTATCTCTTGCAACTGAATTGTATCTGTCGGCTCCTCCGGGTTATAAATAATAATCACATTGCCTTTTTCTGTAATGAGCCAAAGCTCCATTGGGTTTTTTTCATCAGGGCAGTGCGAGCTAACTATCTTGCCGAGCCTCTTAACCTCACCCCCCAGATTATGCCTTCTCAAGCTTGTAACCCCATCATCATAATTGTACACAGTGATTATCGAATCACTAAGTACAATAATTATCCTATCATTATCCGCAGTTTTGTACATCGCTTTTGTGTCAAAAGTCAACTCTTGCATATGTATTTTTTTAAGCAAATTGTAGTATTCATTCCTCTTTTTCCCATCGTCTACATCTTTTGTAATATGGCTGGCAAGTGGCTCAACACCTTTTATTCCAGTGTATTTGCTTTTTGCATCAACCATTCCATGTGCAAATAACAATGCTCCGGTAACTGCAGCTGCGACCTTCACTTTCTTTTGCATCACTTCACCCACGCTTAAATCTTAGTAAAATTACTATCATTTTCTCTTTTCACACCAACAGTGGTCTTAAGTGCATATTTAAATGATTCTAACGATTCTTTATTTATCTTTCCATTTTGAACCAGCTCTTTGTCGCTCATACCAAACTTCACACTTGAAATTATCCCTTCTTTTATGTACATCTCAGCAAGAGCTGGGTCCTCTTTAATGGTTTTTATAATCCCTATCAACTCTTCCTTTTTTGGTGCAGGGGTACTCAAATTTAATGTAAATGTATAATTTATCCCTCCTTTTGCACCAATAGTTACAACGTGCTCATACGTTGCGCGGCTTCCTATCTCACCCGTATTCATTAAAGTTGGTGTTTTTGCAAGTTTCATCTGCTTATAAACATCCTTGAAATTTTCTTTATCTGGTTCTTTAATGAGAATATAAACACCACCGTCTTCCCTGGTAACCGGCATACCAGCGGTGACATTTCCATAGCTAAGCCATCTTATATTCTCAATAATACCCATATTATGTAATTGTGCTATGTAATCAGACCCCTTCTCTTTAATTTGCTCTATAACTTTTAGTGCATCCTCCTTTTTTCCTTTTATGTTTATGTCAAATTTCAAGGAAGATGTCCCATAGTTAAATGTGGCGGTATACTTATCCGTCTTTTCAAGACGTATCTCAGGAGTAGTGATAGGTGTTGCAACAGCTTTCAGGTATCTTCTTCTCGTTGCTTTAGGTTGGTCTCCATAACAATCACTTAGAATATATCCAATTCTTGTTATATAAACCTTTGTGTTTTTGTGTGCACAGTATAAATTTATTGTTTTTCTTAACTATTGCATGCAATATCCAAAGCCGGGTGTTTGCAAATACTGTGGCAGAAAGGATATCATATGCGGCAAATGCGGCAAGTGTGAGAATTGCTGTAGGTGCTTCTGAATCTTTTGGTTATCTATTTAGCCAGAGCATTTCTTCATATAAATACGCTTAAAATAAAATCCCTCTCTAACATAGACCGGTGTACTCATATGCATTGGGCAGACCAGCTTGCAGAGCAGATAATAGAACGCTCAAAAAAAGAAGGCAGAATTCCAAATGTCAAATGCCAGCAGACGCCCAGCGGTGGCAAGCACATTGGTAACCTCAATGATGTTTTGCGTGCATGGTTCCCTGTGAAGGCGGTGCGCGAGAGAGGTGTAGAGTGCGAGTTTGTGCATACAACAGATGACCGGGACCCATTAAAAGATATACCATCACGCATTGCAGATTTAGATGGGAACTGGCACCCATCATCAAAATTTCCAGAATTGCACGGGCATCTGGGCAAGCCGCTGTGCAGGATCCCCGACCCGTTTGGCTGCTGCAACTCCTGGAGCGAGCACTTTACGGAAGTATGGATGCAGGGGCTGCGTGCGCTTGATGTTAACCCAACCTTATACTCGGTTGATGCACTTTACAAGGAAGGCAGGTTTGAGCCATACATCAGGCAGGTGTTTGAGAAGCGCGAGATTGTAGGTGAAATAGTTTCTAAGTTCCAGGCAACAAAAAGCAGCGATTACATCCCGTTCGATGCGATATGTCCGCAATGTGGCCGGCTTGCAAACATTGACTCTTTTGACCTACAGAAAAAAACAGTACATTTCACTTGTGGTGGCAAGGCAATAAAGAAAAAGAAAAGTGAGGGCTGCGGTTATGAAGGTGAAGTGCCGTGGAGTGAGGGCAAGCTGCAATGGAGGTTTGAGTGGCCTGCACTGATGTGCATTTTTAACACAACGTTTGAGCCGTTCGGCAAGGACCATTATGAAGGCAGCTGGAAGAGCCTTATTGAAATAATGCCAAAAGTATTCGGCCGCGAGCCGCCAATCCCTTTTATGTACGAGTTCTTCCTGGTAAACGGCGAGAAGATGAGCGCCAGCAAAGGCAACGTATACATTGTGCAGGATATGCTTAAGGTGATGGAGCCAGAAGTGTTCACGATGTTTTACACGCGCAGGCCTGAGAAGCAGCGCGACTTGGAGCTGGCCCGCTTGCCGCAGCTCGTTGATGATTTTGATGAGACCGAGCGTATCTATTTTGGCAAAGCGGAAGCGCGCAGTGAAAATAGGGAGGAGAACTCAAAGAGGATGTATGAGCTCTCAATGCCGAAAGTGCCGGATAAGATGCCTGTCCGTGTCCCGTACGGTTTTGTTTCAGTTCTTGCACAGCTGATGGATGACGACCGTGTTCTTGGCAAATTAAAAGAGCTCGGCCACCTGAATGGTGCATCAGAGAAAGACACTGAAAATGCGCGAAGGCGAATACGGTTGGCACGCAACTGGGTGCAGTTGTATGCACCACCTGAGGCAAAGTATATGATATTGCCATTGGAAGATTCACTCACGAGGTATATACTGCTCCCTGACAATGTAAAGCGCGTGCTTAAGGAGTTCTGTGTGATGTACGAGATGCCTGAAGCAACAGAGGAAGTCCTGTCAGCTCGCGCAAAACAGCTCTGTGTAGAGCACGAAGTACCAATAGCAGAGTTTTTCAGGAGTGCGTACTCACTGTTGCTCGGGAAGGATCGCGGCCCGAAGCTGTTCCCGTTCATACTTGCGCTTGACAAGAAAACAGTTATAAGCAGGCTTACCGGGAAATCATAATTAACACTATTTTCGTATTTGCACTTACCTATTTATTATTAATGATAGCACAAGCGTCTATAGGAGGCCGCGCACTTTGAGATTAGTTTTGTATATTATGGCATTAATGATAGCACAAGCGCTGCAACCACACCAACAAGAAGGAAAGGCATATACGGTGGGAGTTTTCCGTATATAGGCACGGATTCAAGACCGGCATCCTTTATCCTTTTGATTTGCTCTTTGGTTAGCAGCCTCTCAAGCTTAAGCCGCTCAACAACCTTTGGGTCCATTTCCTCAACCGCGAGTATGTCTTCCTCAATTATATCTTTCGGTGCAACCTCAATGATAAGGCTTTTTGCAAGGTCACGCTTAATGAGCGCGAACACCGATGAGATTGCGCCTACAACCACTGCAAGCCCTGCCAACAGTACAAGGCCGAGAGAGCTTAGGAGGTATGCAATTGCAAGATACCCAACTATCCATACTATCGCGGTTATTATTTCCTGCATTCTCGGCTCAACTTTGCGCTTCTGTGCAAAGAATGAAAACTCAAGGTATACTGCCATTGTGAGTGTTGATATGAGCAGCACGTTTACTATTACAGGGATTCCTACACCGTTGCTGTTTTCTGTGATGGGGAGCAACAGCACCAGCCCGGTTATAAAGAATACATCGGCACCGCCGATATATCCAACCCTGTAAATAAGATACCCAATTGCAAAAACCGCAATTGCAACACCTATCTTGATAAAATCAACGCCAGCCGTTAGCACTGTGGACAAGAGTGCTACAATAATAAATGAGTATGAGAGCCAGTCAGGAATGGTCCTCTTATTGAACACATCATAATACGACGCCACCGCAAGAAAGAGGATTGCGATTGCAAACTCCAGAGCCACTGTTAATCACCGCTTAAAAATGTGCCCTCTAATCTTTATAACACCATTTTTGTGTTTTACCACCAATCAGAAACATATTCGTGAACCTTTACGACATCTAATGCGGTACAAGATGCATTGCACCCAGCAGTTTCAGCAAAGCTGGGCCGTGTCCGCCCGCTATCCCCGCTGATGAGCTCTTTTATATATGTCCCTGCCTCAGTTTTAATCCTGAATTTTGCAGAATTCCCGTGTTTTTCAATAAGCCATATCCCAAGCACATTCTTATGCCGTACCAGGTCCGCCCGCCTATGCATTACCCTGGTTGGTGTCAGCTGTTCAATCTTCCTTATTGCAGTTACCCTATCTACTTGCTCTTGCCCAATCTCCTTTTCAAACTTCACTTCCGCATCATACACCTTGTCAAAATGCGCCTCCTTTACAATCCAGACATAATCGCGCGTGACCTCGCGCAGGACATCCAGCTCAATATCCCCACCAGATACCTCCCTGACCTTCCTCTCAAGCTCATCATGCGCAACGGTCCTCTTTTTTGGGCCAACAATTTCAACAGTACATATCCTTCCGTCACCGAGCATTCTCACATCCACATCCTCCCTTCCGGCACCGTGCAGGAATGCATTTGTTGAGTGGTACAACTCCCCCGCAGCCTTTACGACATACCCCTCCACAGAACTATCATACTTATCCCATCTTGTCTGGGAAATGCCACGCTTGAGCTTTCTGTACTTGCAAAGCAGGAATATTGGCTTTATCTCAACACCAACATCCTTTTTTTCTAGATTTATCCTGAAATTCACTTCCCCATCAACCTCAAATAATTTGCCGTTCCTTTTTGAAATCAGGTCACGTAGCTCCCTGCTTATTCTAGTTTTAAGTGCAGTCCTCCCGAGCAGCCCATCTTTCTTGAATGTGTTCTCTTCCTCTTTAATGGCACTCTCTGGGAGCCGTAAAGATATGGAGAACGTCTTATACTCAATCCCTTCCGCTTTTTCAGCAGCAATCCTAGCAATATCTTCGAAATCAATTTTCATTGCAGTATAATTAGATTAACAACCTTAATCTATTTTCTTGTATTCAAGTAGTCCATTCTCAAGCACAACCGCGTATATAGAACCCTTGCCCGGCTCAGCTTTAGCCCTATAAAGTGCAGTATCAGCCAGTTTTTTCATCCCGGCAGCAATTTCATTTATATTGCCATTTCCCAGGCAGGCCACCGTGGCAACATCCACAACACCTATACACACCGTTTTTGAGACTACAACTTCCTCGCCGTTGTCAGGCTTAAGCGTAACATGCACCGGCTCCCTCATATTCCTTGCGACCCTCTGTGCAATCTTGATTGCAGTATGCAAAGGCACAGGGGTAATGATTGCAAACTCCTCCCCGCCAATCCTGTGGTTTAGGTCCTGCGGCAGCGTGCTCTCAAACATCTGCTTTGCGATGTTCCTGAGCACCTTATCACCAACCGCATGTCCATAGTTATCATTGATTTTCTTAAAGTCATCACCATCAAGATATAACAGGGAAAACGGCTTCCCAAACTCAAGATATTCCCATATTTTCTTATCCAGGTTATACTCAAACGCCTCTTTTGATAAAAGCCTTGTAAGCGGGTCGGTTTGCATTTTTTTATGTATCGCCAGCACGCGTGCCATAAACGTTGTATATTTAACCAAGCTGTCAGCATTTTTTGCATTCCCATCAAAGTATAAGTTGTTTCCAGTAATTTCCATTACACCCTGCAATGATTTTTTATACAGCAAAGGTACTATCACACCGCTAGGCATCTCAAGTATATTTTCGAACCGTTTAAGCTCGTCTTTATCAGCTTTCAATACTGCTTTATTGTATGGGTTTAGGTCATATATCAAGAAGATTTCTTCTTTTTTATTCCAGCATATTCCAAAAGGAAGGGATATCTCTCCATTCATAATAGAGCCGTAAAGCCCTTTCTCATTAGATATCCCAGAACAGCGTAAGTACTCTGCAAGAAGATTCTCTTTGACTACAAAACCGATTATGCGTGAGACCTCGCGTAGATTCTTTCCAATTATCTCATATTTGCTATTGAGCAAATATGTTTGATATGGCCTGATTGCCAGCGAGTCCCCCTCACACCAATAAAGGTTAAGCTGCGAAATGCCTCTTACATTTTGGAAGCCAAGCCGTATCGTCTCGCTAAGACCGTCCTCCTCAAACGTCGTGCTTGCTATTATATCATACTGGCAGTCTGCCAGTATTTTGTATGGGTTTTCAGAGTTCTGGGTGTGCGTTTGGATAAAGGATTGCTTTCTCTCTGCAGTGTTAGGTCTTTTTGGCCGATTATTGGAGGTTGGTTTTGGCCCAATTTTGTTTTGCATGGGGTTATGGTTAGGCGGTTTCAATTATATAAATATTACCTAATCTTGCTTTCAACACTCATTTTTAAAAATCAGAGCTCCAACCGGGACTTTCACAGGCGCCAGCATTGCAAAAGGTGCGGGCTGCAGGCCCTGCTTTGAACCCGGGTTACAGGCTTGAAAGGCCCGTGTCCTTAACCGGACTAGACGATTGGAGCTTGCTATTTTTAACAAGAGCAAGAAATAAAAATAATTTGATTGAGGTATAACCCTCTTCCAGAAATATTTAGATGGTTGAGCCAACAGATAGAGGATATTGTGCTTTAGCGCAATCTTAAAGAGCAGGTCGCTATAACAGGTCATATGGCCAAATTGAGTTTAAGCGCTCAGTTGATTATAGCAGTGTTTCCTGCTGGCAGCAGTGCAACTATATCATCCACACGTGCACCAATTTTTTGTGCAATCTCTCTCGCAACATCCTCCTTTTCACGTGTCCCCGGAACTATCTTAGCATGATTTTTTAGGAGTGATGCGCACATCACAGGAAAACAGGCCAACTTATCATTGTAATACCCAACCGCCAGCCCAAGAGGCGTATTTCTGTACCACGTCCTTTCACCTGTAATTATGATGCCTCCTTTTTTTACATATGCCCCGCTCACTTTTTTTGTCAGCTGCTCTTTCCTTACAGAATAAACATCCACAGATGCGTACCCAAACTTCCACGCACGCGAATAGCTCGCTGCAAACTGTGCTGCCGCGGCAATAGTCCTTTCATCTGCGTTAAGACCGTTTTTTATTACTGTGAAGGGCGCACCCACAATTTCCGCATGCAAAAACAGGTCATTCTCCCTCATTACCCTTTTGTAAATCTTCTCATTCTGGTTTGCGTTTTTTCCTGCAACAACCAGGAAACCCTTCTGGGAATAAAACCACCTGAAATGCTCAAACCATTTCTGCTTTTCATTGGCCATTGCTTTTTCCTCTTTTGCCCCGGCACTCTTATTCTCAAGCTCAAACCCACTCTCAATCATCTCGCGTATCCTCTTTGCTTTCTCTTTTGCTTTTTTGGCAGCTTCAAAATAATCATTTGCATTCTCGTTAACGGTTTTCCGTGGGTCAATGATAACCTCGATTTCACCCTCAGGCATGGATATATATAAGTGCCTCAAATAAATAAGGTTATGCAACAGCGCCTTGCCGTTGACACAAGCTTTCTTATATTTATGGTGAAGAGGAAAATTCCAATGGAAAGGGTAAGCGAAGCGCTCAACGGTCCAGTAATCCTTTACACCAGCCAGGGTGTTATTAACGAGCTATCGCTGATTTCGCGCTCAACGCGGGCAGCGGCTGGCTATGCTGCACTTGCACTAAAGCTGGCCAGTCGCCTGGGCATAAAAATAATCCCTTCATATGAAAAGCCGGATGAGTGGCTGCTCAAACAGCCCTTTATTGCCACCGTCGATATCAGGCTCGCAAGAGCGGCCAGGGCGCGTGGCATAAGAGTTATAAGCATAACTAAATCTAACAAAATAGCAGTCACGTAGGTGTCAGGATGTACAAGGTTTATAATATAATGGATACAGTCCGCGTGCCGCCCGAGATGTTCGCGATGAAAAAGGAGGATGCAATACTCCAGATTTTAAGGGAGAAGTATGAGCGGAAGATGGACACTGATATGGGGGTCGTCCTCAGCATACAAGGCGTGCGCGATATAAGCGGTGGCTATGTTGTGCCAGGTGATGGCGCAGCATATTATGATGCAAATTTTGAAATGCTAACATATCTTCCAGAAATAAACGAGATTGTTGAGAGCGAAGTGACCGAAGTTGTTGAGTTTGGGGCATTCTTGTCACTTGGGCCTCTTGAGGGTCTTGTTCATCTCTCGCAGGTAACAGATGACATAGTACGGCTTGACAGGAAGACTGCACAGCTCATAGGCAAGAATACAAAGCGCACTCTCAAGAAAGGTGATACTGTTAAGGCACGCATAATCACAGTGAGCATAAAACCGACAATTCTTGAGACCAAGGTTGGCCTCTCAATGAGGACGCCCGGGCTTGGCAAGGAAGAGTGGAACAAGGAGACAAAAGGTGCAAAAGGCCGTGCTGAGAAGGCCGCCAAGAAAAAGAAAGAGTAGCGTATAGGTGAATTTAGATGAGTGTTGAGAAGGCATGCAGAATATGCAGGTATGTGAGCACCGGAGCAGAAAGCTGCCCAGCATGCGGCTCAAGCGAGCTCACAGATAACTGGTCTGGGTTTGTTATAATACTTAATCCAGAAACATCCGAACTTGCCAAGCAGATGGATGTTAAGATGTCAGGCAAGTATGCACTCAAGATAAAGTAAACATCCCTGCTTTTGTTATATCTTGAATTCCTCACCGATTTTTGGAAGGTACACTTCATATTTTTTGTCGAGCGATTCTGCAAGCTCTTTCCGCTTTTTATCTTCACCGTGCACAATAAACACCTTTTCCAACCCCTTCACATTATTTAAATATTGCACAAGGCCGTTGTGGTCAGCGTGTGCACTCATCCTTAGTATCTCAACTTTCATTTTCAGTTTTACTTCCTGCCCTTGTATCCGGATGCTTTTTGTACCATCTATTATTGCCCGCCCAGGCGTCCCTGGCGCTTGGTACCCTACAAACAGCAGTGTGTTCTTTTTATCCCCGGCCAGCTCTTTCAGGTATGTCATCACAGGCCCTCCCTTCAGCATCCCTGATGTTGTGATGATAATGCTCCCTTCTTCTATTGCATCCTTCCTATCCCTGCTCTGTGGGATGAACACGTACCTACTCTTGAAAGGGTCATAATCGCTTGATAGGATTGAATGCTGCAGCTCCTTTCGTGCATACATTACATCATGCCTGAAAATATGCAGAGCCTTCTTGATCATCCCATCTATGTATATAGGTGCAGGCTCTATCAGCCCCCCTTTCATATAAGAGTCAAGCATTAGTATGAGCTCCTGCCCCCTGCCAACCGCAAAGCTGGGTATGAGCAGCCGCCCGTTTTTCTTAAGTGTGCGGTTTACTATCTCTATAAGCTTTTTGCCGAGCTCCTTGCTCGAAGGCAGCATATCCTCTTTTCCGCCATAAGTGCTCTCAACAATTGCAGTTTTTGCAGTAAGCCCCATCTCTGCAGGGTCCATTATTCTTGATGCGCGCGTGCTGAAATCAGATGTGTACAGCACGTTCCCCTTTGCATTATACACCAAAACGGAAGAGCTTCCAAGGATATGCCCCGAGTTATGCAGGCTGAACCTCACTCCCGCATCTACCACAGCCCCATACTCGGCAATCCTGCAATTTTTTAGTATGTTATTGAGGACATTCCCATTATCAACAAAATTGTTCCTGCTTACTCTCATATAGTCTGCAATCATAAGCTGGATAAGGTCCCTTGTAGGCTTTGTCATATACACAGCAGTTTTCCTGCTTTTGCGAAACAGGTGCGGCAGGTATGCCGCATGGTCAAGGTGTGCGTGTGTTATTACAATATTTTTTGGTACTTTTTTGATGATTGGGTACTCTTCCTCCTTTCCTATTTTAACACCGTAATCCATGACAAGTGAATTCCTACCGTCAATAACTTCTATACAGCTCCGCCCAACTTCATCTGCCCCGCCATAAAATCTTATTTTCAGTGGGAATCACCTTTTCTTGTATCTGCCGCGTGTTAAGTTTTTTTCAAATCTTGCAATCACCTGTGCAGAATCAGCGTATTCCTTCTTATAACTTTCAATAAACGCATTAAATACTTCCCTATCACCCAGTGAGCTGTACATCACGGCAAGGTCCGCAGCCTTCTTTTCATGATATGTTGAGAACTCACAAAGCCCAAAATCTATTGGGCGCACAACCCCGTTGCTATAAATTAGGTTTGTGAGTGCATAATCCCCATGGCAAATCCCAATTGAATGCATTCTTGCAAGAAGCCTGCCGCACTCCTGCGCATATTTCTTCTTTGACGTTTGGCTTTCAGTTTCAAATATCTCGCTCAACCTCACGCCACCAACATACTCCATAATGATAGTACTTTCGCTAAGTGATATGGGGCGCGGGCACGGTATCCCTGCCTCATAGCATTTTCTGAGTGCAGTCATTTCTTTTTTTGCCCTCTTTTTCCTGAGTGCCAGGTCCAGCGCAGGATGCCTATAATCCTTTTTTTCTCTGGCTTTAACGGCACATTCGCCCTCTTTGTATATGTATGCCTCTGCACCCTTTCCTATTACCTCTATTGTAGAGCTCACCATTGGAGGATTAGCAAAATCAACATTAATAATCCTTTTGCTTGAAATGGGATAGGTGTTCGTATGGCTCACAAGGCAAAAAGGGCAAGAAAGCAAGCTGCCAAGAAACTGAAAAAGAAGGCCTTAAATCCAGCAAAGAAAGAGAAATCTATAAAGCTTGGCAAGCCACGCGCAACAGCTAAAAAGCCTAAGAAGGACAAAAGCAGGCGCAAGACACAAAAGGCAGCCGCATTTCCAATGCACGAAAATTATGAAGAGAGGCTTGAGGAAGAGAAAGAGCTGACTCACAGCGAAGAAGAAGAGATTATCGAAGAGGAGGAGGATGAGAAGAGGGAGGTTAATTGGGACAAAGAGTATGAGCACGAGTGGAACGAGCTGGAAGAAACCGAGGCTGAAGAGGAAGAGCTCGAGCTTGAAGATGAGGAGAGGTAGAAGGCAATTCTTATCCTGCTTTTTACTTTTCAATCTTTTTCCACGGCCAAATCTCCGTGGGCACAAACCACTTTTCTTGTAAATTGCCATTGCCATTTTGTTTCACAATATGTGCCAATATCAGTACGCTTCAGCCCCTTTTCCCTGAACCGTTTTAATCCCAAATCCTTAAGCTTGCAGCTTATCCACATCCCCAGCATTTAATAGATGTATGCTCTCTCGAACCTTTTTGCCATCCCTGATATTGCGCCAACGTTATCTATTGGCTTTTGTATAAGCAATTCCTCATAGTCATATCAGAAATCAGAAGTTATTTTTATATACTTATGCAACGAATAGGATTTGGTGATTAAATATGGCATGTAAATGCTGTGGCTCAAAAAAGAAAACAGCAAAAAAGAAATCCTCCAAGAAAAAGTAAAATGCATCCCTAATTCTTTTTTTAATTAAAACAGGCAATCTTTTTACATGGTTTTTCTAGCCAAATAGTTGTGTTTTATTTTTGTAAATGCCCTGAAAGCAGAACTCTCAATGGCCAAATTTCTTTTTTTATTAATTATGTGTTTCAACTCTTTGTATGGTTTCGCTTGATGATGTGCTAAAGGCCAATTTCATGAAGAAGCACTACGGTATAGTGGGCAGGCATTCAGGCGTTGAAGTGTGCGGCTGGACAAAGAAATCCCTAACAGGCCGTGGCACGTGCTATAAAGAGAAATTTTATGGTGTGCACGCAGACCGCTGTGCACAAATAAGCCCTGCAATGGCATGGTGTGAGCATAACTGCCTGCATTGCTGGCGGCCAATGGAGATGTTCAGAAACCCGGTTAAATTCACTGGTGAGATGGATTCTCCGGAGCTAATAATTAATGGGTGCATTGCAGAGCGCAGGAAGCAGATAAACGGCTTTGGTGGTGATGTGCGCACACCGCGCATGCAGTGGGAGCGGGCGCTCGAGCCTGACCACTGGGCAATCTCATTGAGTGGTGAGGCCACATTATACCCAAAACTCCCAGAGCTGATAAAATCAATCCGTGCGCGCCCCCACACAAAAACAATTTTCCTGGTAACAAACGGCCAAGAACCTGAGATGCTGCAACGCCTGGCGAATGAGGATGCGCTTCCAACCCAGCTTTACATATCACTTGTTGCGCCTTGCAAGGAGAAATATAATGAACTTTGCCAGCCATTTTACAGGGATGGCTGGGAGCGCCTTATGAAATCCCTGGAAATCTGGAAAACGTTCCGGACAAGGAGGGTAATCCGTATTACGCATATTAAGGGCCTGAACGATTCTGATGCGGATGCTGAAGGTTTTGCGAAATTAATCTCATTTGCACAGCCAGATTTTGTTGAAGTAAAATCCTATATGCATCTTGGCTATTCACGCAGGCGTCTCAAAAAAGAAAACATGCCTGAGATGCAGGATGTTGAGGCGTTTACACAAAATATACTTAGACGTTTGGGCGGGTACTCCCTTGAAAATAAGGATGCCGCATCACGAATAACCCTTTTGAAATGTATCCTTTCTTCTTATTCAACACGAATACAGTAACGCTTTTGTGCTTTTGCCGTTAAATTGATATGTGAAGTTCAGCATCCGGCAGGCCACGAGCCTTGATATAGAGGAGGTAATTACATTATGCATCAAGCTGGCCGAATTTGAAAGCCAGTTTACACATAATAAGCCTTCCCCTGACCAGATACGGGAGCGCGTGGCATATGATTTTTTGGAGAGAGGTAGGTGTGCGTACTTTGTAGCCGAATCAGATGGAAACATAATAGGTATAATTAAGGTTGCAAGAAAGGAAAACGGGCATGGGAAGGTTTCAGAAGCGTATGTTGAGGAGAGGTACCGTGGAAATGGGATTATGACTGAATTGTTCAAGGAAGCGCTTAAATGGTCCCAATCTCACGGTATCACAAGCCTTTACCTTACAGTAGTAAACGGCAACAAGCACGCATTCGCGTTTTGGAGGAAGTGCGGCTTCTCATTTGAATCATACATAGGCGACTTGTTGATAAAGATGTCAATGAGTGTAAGCCAGCAGGTTGCAGGCTAATGAATTAAAAAAAGGAAGGCCGCGACCGGGATTTTCGCACATACCCTACAATATTGCAAGTGGTACAGGGCCGAGCAAACCTGAAGGTTTGTTGGTGCCTTTTGCTATCGCAAAAGTGCACCGCTGGGGCCCTGTATTTCATGGTTGCAAGGGGTACGGGGCCCGCTGGGGCCCTGTATTTCATGGTTGCAAGGGGTACGGGGCCCGCTGGGGCCCTGTATTTCATGGTTGCAAGGGGTACGGGGCCCGCTGGGGCCCTGTATCGAACCCGGGTCTGGGGATCTCTGCGTGCCCATTTGCACGAAGAGCAAAGGGCCGTGTTTGTTTTTAGGTGTTTTCATTCGGTGAAATGCGCTAGCACAACACCAAAAGAAAACCACACCACAGCCCCCCATGTTACCATTGCACCATCGCGGCCATCTGTGTTTTATTAGCAATCACAAACTATTTAAACTTCTGTATTGAGATGGCGAAAAATTTGCTTGAGTATTTCTATTCATATAAGCTTTTTTCATCTATCATAAATAGAGTGTGTTGATTATGTATGGAGGCAAGGATCACGATAAAGCAGGAGAGATTGCAAATGAAGTGCTTAAGAAAGTGAGCAGCAAGGTCAAGGCAGGTGCTGTGCTGGCAGAAATTTGTGACCAGATAGAGAAAGAAATTATTGATTTGGGTGCACAACCAGCATTCCCTTGCAGTGTTGCTGTTAATGAGTATGCAGCCCACTACGCACCGCTCTTTGGTGATAAGGCAACTATACCTGATAATTCAATATCCAAGATTGATTTTGGGGTACACGTGAACGGCTACATATGCGATTGTGCAACAACAATCTGCCTCAACCCAGCATTAAGGCACCTTGAAGAGGCATCTCGCCAATCGCTCAAGGCCGCAGTCGAGCTTGTAAAAGATGGGGTAACAATTGCAGAGCTTGGCCATGCGATACACTCTGTGATGCGCGAGCATAATGTCAATCCAATATTTAACCTGACAGGCCATACGGTTGGCCAGTATACGGTGCACGCAGGCGTGAGCATATTAAACCATGATAACAACATCCAGCAGCGGCTTACTGAGGGGATGGTGGTTGCCATAGAAACGTTTGCATCAACAGGCAACGGATATGTACACGACCGCGGCAGGCCCGGGATATATGCGATAGTTAACCCGAAAAATGTGCGCAACGCGGTGGCACGCAAAATCCTCTCAAAGGTTTACACAGAGCGCCAGACACTTCCTTTTGCTGAGAGGTGGCTACATGCGATTGAGAGGTCCAGCTTTGCAATCCAGAACGCACTCAGGGATATGGAGCAGGCAGAGGTGCTTGTGAGCTACCCACCGCTTTCAGAGGAGCCTGGCAGTATGGTATCACAGCACGAGTGCACAGTGCTCGTCGAGAAAAACGGGTTTCATGTTATAGGTGGCGATTACAGGTAAAAATTATTATATGATGCCACACCACACACAAAAATAAGATTCTGTCTATGGGAATTTTTATACATCTATACTATGTATGTTGCAGTGCACGCATACAACAAATAAATGTTTGTATGAGTAATATTCGTGTAGCAGCAAATGCACTGGGGTATATGTTATTTGGTTGCTTACCGCGTGTGGCCAAATGCCCTAATGTTATTATTTCAGATAGGTGGATGAAATGGTGAGTACATTTATGCTTGACAAGGCAGGGTTCCTGCTTGCTCTCATGATGGGTGTAATCATACTGGTTCTTGGTTATCCGCAAGGTATCCAGATGTTACTTCTTATGTTTGTATTCCTGCTTGTTAGTGTTATTGCCACAAAGTATGGCGCGCGCTCAAAAAAGCGCCTCAACATATTTGAGGGTGAGCGCGGCTGGAAAAATGTAATTTCAAACGGTCTTGTGCCTACAATTATGGTCGTTGCGCTATTCTTTACCGGCGATAATATGTTTCTTCTTGCATATGTGGCAAGCATTGCGAGCGTTACAGCCGACAAGTTTGCATCAGAGCTTGGTGTTTTTGATATTCCATTCTTCCTTTGGGGGATGCGCAAGGTAAAACCAGGCACGAGTGGCGCAGTATCCGTGCTTGGGACAATGGCATCCCTCAGCGGTGCGTTTGTCATCTCATTATCCTCAGTTTACCTGTTGGGTATCCCTATCCAGGTAGCCTTCTTTATAGGGCTGATAGGATTCCTGGGAGGGTTTATAGATAGCATTTTTGGAATTCTTGAAGAGCGCGGCATCGGAAACAAGTACACAACGAATTTCATATGCTCTGTTGCAGGCGCACTTCTTGTATGGCTTGTATTCTGAGCGGATAGGTGTTTAAGATGAAAGAATACGATATTGTGGTGGTTGGTGCCGGTCCTGCCGGCTCTGCAGCGGCAATTTATGCAAAACGTTATGGGATGAACGTTGTTGTTTTTGAGTCCGGGGCAATCGGCGGCCAGCTGAGCTGGGCAACGGAGATTGAGAATTATCCAGGCTTTTCAAAAATCAGCGGGATGGACTATGCTGAGAGCATAAGAAAACATCTCGAGCACCTGAATATACCTGTCGAGATTGATACGGTTAAGAGTGTTAAGAAATCTGATAAATGGTTTGAGGTTGAACTATCATCAGGTGTGATGGTGCGCTCTCTCGGCCTGATACTTGCAACAGGCTCCTCGCACAGGCACCTTGGCATACCTGGCGAGGAAGCTTTTACTGGGAGAGGTGTTTCATACTGTGCAACTTGTGACGGTTACTTTTTCAAAGGTAGGACTGTAGCGGTAATCGGTGGCGGGAATACTGCACTCACATATGCATTATACCTTGAGAGCATAGCATCCAAAGTTTACCTGGTGCACAGGAGGAACGAGTTCCGTGCAGAGAAAGCGGTTGTTGATAAGGTCCTGTCAAGCAACAAGATTGAGTTACAGCTTGGCTATACTCCGGTTTCATTTGAGGGGGATACCGTGCTCAGGCGCATACGGCTTAAGGGCACATCTGGTAGTGATGAGCGTGTTCTTGATGTAGATGGAGTATTCATAGCAGTGGGTGAAGACCCAAACAATACGCTTGCAAAGCAGCTAGGTATACCAATATCTGAGAAAGGGTTTGTGCAGGTAGATGATAAGCAGGCCACAACAGTGCCAGGTGTATACGTTGCAGGCGACCTGACAGGGAAAGGATGGGCGCAGGCAATCAACGCAGCTGCACAGGGGATGACGGCAGGTATTGAATGCAGCATATATGTCCAGGGCTTGAAAAGCAAGGAGTAATTTATTAATCAATTACAACAGCATTGTTTTGTGCATCTTTTCTTATATTTGCCTTTTTAGTCTTCCCACCAATCCTAACATCAACATCACAGGCAACGTCACGTGTCATATTGTTCACGGAAATAACCCTGCCATTTCCTGAGATATCCACGGGATTTTTGAACTCAGCTGATGTTGAGCCTTCCCCTATGCACATAATATTAACTTTATGCTGAATCTCATCAGCATACGCACCGCTCTCCAGCCGGTCAGTTGCGCTCTCCACAGACTGCATGAAATTGCTCATATACAAGTACCATACCCCAACGTAGGCAAGAAAAACGAGCATTACGATGAGCATCTCTGTGCTAATCATAAGATTACACCGCAGGGCTATCTGGCTGCCAACATAATAAAATGCCAGTGGAGCTGAATCCTTTTATCAGGACCACTCGCAGTTTTTGCTTGTTGCTAATCGCAGATGTTGAACGTGCAAGATTTGCTCTTACACTGCTGGCTTGATGTGCAGTATGCACCTTTATCCAAAAGGTTTGATGACTGGTTACCAATACCTAGGATTGCATTGCTCCTATTCTCAACCATCGCGCCCGCGTTTGTAGCAGTCTTCTGCAACTGTGTTACAAGTATAAACGCAATCGCCAGTATCGCGGCGAGCACCAGTATCATCTCTATTGAAATCTGGCCTTTCATATAATCCCCTCTCATTGAACCTTTATAATAATATTATAGCTTGCTGTTAGCATGCTTATATCACCTATATGGCGTGTAATCATCAGCCGTAGAATCTAAATAATCACAAGCGCCCTCGTTATACTCAACAACACCATGCGCAAAATAATTAAGATGAACGGCCTTTTTCCAAAGGTTGTATGCATCTTCTATGGAGTTTGAGCAACTTATCTTTTCGATTAGCCTAAGCAATATTTTCTGATTATCCATTTCAGATGCACGTATTGCTTCTTTGATTTGAGGATAATTGTTCCAGTATGCACTCGTTATGTGCCTTTCATTCTTTACCTTATACAGCAGCTTGTCATCAATGCCAGGGAATTGTATTCTTGCAAGCAACTGTGCAATCACAAGCTCATCTGCAGGGACGGAAGGAGCAACCATTCTTATAAGATTTGAGTAAAACCTATACTGGATAGCGTGGAGCCTTGCGGCCGTGCCCTCAAGCCATTTTGGATATCCTCTCAAATGGTTTCTTGAGTACAATCGTACTATTGTTTCACCAAGCACTGCCCACAAGTATGGTTTCTCTCGTGTCAGCTCATTTTCTTTTAGGAATTGGAAATCACCGTAATGGAGCCGCTCATTTCCAACAAAATAGCATCTTTTCTCAATCGCCCTAAACCCGGACCTTTCGAATAATGAATCTGCAATCTTGATGCAGACTGTAACTATTGCCCTCTCATCTGTTTTGAATCCAAATCCACACGCCCTTATCACATCATATAGCGGTTTCTCGTGCTGTATAATCGCAAAGGTAACAGTTGCAAGCTCATCTTTTGAAAGTTTGAGCGCGTGTTCAGGTTGTACAACCCAGAACAGCATAGGTTCCCTTAAATAACCTGATGCATATGCAACCCATCTTGCACTTTCTATTGGGTGTGGTATATACTCTTTTGGAAGGCGTGCAATATCATGCAGGTATCCCGCAACCTCGGCCAAGTCTGCTATGTGTATTATCTTTTGTATGTTAAACCCTTCCTTTATGGCAATCTTCTCTGCAAGTATCCTGCCATACCTTGCAACGTTTATCGCGTGCATCTCATTATGCGGTGTGCTCAAGACACCATTTACCCTTCTTTTCATTAATGTTTTTTCCATTAGTTCCCTGGCTTTTGCAGTTTCTATCATTAGACCACATCGTTTTGTGCAATTTTTATTCTTTTATACTTTGTGATTGTATGAGATAGCATGATAGTTGCAATCAAGCTCGGTGGCAGCGTCATAACCCAAAAATCAAAATTTAAGACAGCAAACACCCAGGCCATAAGCGCGCTGTGCACACTCATAGCCGAATATTACCGCAAAGGTGTCAAGTTTATCGTTGTGCACGGTGCAGGGTCATACGCACATATCCCCTCTAAAGAGTATGGGCTTGCCGACGGGATAAAAAATGATGATGGGCTAGTGCACTATGCATATGTGCATTCTCTGTGTGAGGAGCTTTCAACGATAATCGTAAGCACGCTTGTGGATAATAGGGTTCCCGCGGTCTCGTTCCATCCTGCAACGTTTGTAGTCCAAAAGAACAAGCAGCCATTAAAGATTGATGACAAGCTTCTTTTGCGCTATCTTAAAGAAGGGTTTGTGCCAGTAACACACGGCGATGTTGTCCTTGATAATTCAACCCGGACATCAATCATATCAGGTGACGCCTTGATGGACCATTTCGGGAAGGGGACAGCAGATATGCTTATTTATGCTAGTGATGTGGACGGCCTGCTCACCTCCCTTGACGGGAGTGGCGAGCTCATCCGCGATGTTAACATGAAAAATTTCAAAGATATTTACAAGCTCGTGAGCGGCTCGCAACACATTGATGTAACAGGTGGTATGGCCGGCAAGATAAAGAACCTTATGTCCCTCAAGTGCCCCTCTTACATTGTGAATGGCAAGCACCCAAACAGGATAAGGAGCATTCTTGAAGGCAAAGCGGACATATATACAAAATTTATGCCTTAGCAATTTTGTCATTTGCCTGCTGTTTTTGATACCCTTTATATTTTTAACATTTGAAAATAATTATAATGAGACTACTCATAGGGGTAAGCGGGGCTTCAGGCCAGGTGTATGCAAGGCGGCTTATAGATGTTCTCAGGAAGGAAGGGCACGAGGTAAAGGTAGTGATAAGTGCAGGTGCAGAAAAGGTGGCACGGTATGAGCACACAACCCTCCCAAAGCCAGATTATGCGGAGGATGATTTGGCTGCGCCGTTTGCATCCGGCTCCTACCAATTTGATGGCATGGTCATCATTCCCTGCTCGCTCAAGACACTTGGCGAGGTGGCGCACGGTATTGGGAGCACGCTTATCACGAGAGCCGCCGAGGTATGCTTGAAAGAGCGGCGCAAGCTCATCCTCGTGGTCCGTGAAACGCCGCTTTCCCTGGTTGCAATTGAGAATATGCGCCTTGTTGCGCTTGCAGGTGGTGTAATCCTTCCAGCATGCCCGGCGTTTTATTCTGAAACCCGCTCTGTGGATGATATGGTGGATTTTGTTATTGGCCGTGTGTTGGACCAGTTAGGCGTAAATCACAATATTTACAGGAGATGGAAAGGCGAAAGCAGCCCAAGAAAAAGGTGATATAATGAAATCACTGCGGGAATTCATTTATGAAATTGAGAAGGAAGGCATACTCAAAAAGGTGAAGAAGCCGGTTTCACTGAGGTATGAGCTCGCCTCTGTTATGCACCACGCCGGTGAAACACCGCTCCTTTTTGAGAAGGTAAAGGAGTCTGAAATTCCTGTGATTGGAAATATATTTTCAAACAAGGAGCTGGTTGCCAGGTATCTTAACCTTCACAAAGGTGAGCTGGTGAAAGCGCTTGCGACGGCGATAAGCAGGCCATCAGCACCGCTCGGTGTACCTCCAGCGGAAGCACCTGTGATGCAGAACGTAATCGATGACCCGGACCTCACGAAGTTACCTATCCCTTTGTATACTGAAAGAGACGGCGGCCCATACATCGCTTCTGCAATCATCGTTGCAAACGATCCCGAGTATGGGAGGAACTCATCATTCCACAGGATGATGCTCATAGGCAAGGATAAGCTTGCTGTGCGCATACTACCGCGGCACTTAAATGAGTATATTGAGCGTGCAGGAGGTGAACTCAGAGTGGCGGTTGTAATCGGCTCACCAATAAACGTGCTACTTGCATCCGCCATCTCAGTTGATATAAAAGAAGACGAGTTTGGGATAGCAAATACTCTTATGCCATTTAACACTGTACAATTGCCGCAGAGCAACATCAGCGTGCCAGCAGATGCGGAGTTTGTATTTGATGCGACAATCACAAAGGAGATGCATGATGAAGGGCCTTTTGTTGACCTTACCGAGACTTATGATATAGTTAGGCAACAGCGTGTGATGAAAGTGCACCGCATTTATCACAGGAACAATCCGCTGTTCCACGCTCTGCTTCCAGGAGGGTTTGAGCACAAGATACTTATGGGTATGCCGCGCGAGCCCACAATATTTTTGGAAGTTAATAAGGTCGCTGAGTGCACAGGTGTTAACGTGACACCAGGCGGCTGCTCGTGGCTGCACGGTGTTATTTCCATCAGGAAGAAATCCGAGGATGACGGCAAGAAGGCAATTGAGGCGGCGTTTAACGGCCACAAGTCGATGAAGCACGTTGTTATTGTGGATGATGACATAGATATTTACAACCCGCTTGAAGTTGAGTGGGCGATAGCCACACGGTTCCAGGCTAGCAAGGACCTCATCCTCAAATTAAATGAGAAGGGCTCCTCACTTGACCCATCAGCAGACCCGCACACGTATGCAACTTCGAAGGTTGGGATAGATGCAACCAAGCCACTGGTTGCGCACGGCAAGAATTTTGAGAAAGTGAAATATCCCACAATTAACATTAACGAATACATATGAGTTGATTATTATGAAACTCACAGCCGAAGAGAAAAAAATGTACTCAGGTGCACATGGCAGTGCAGTGCAGACAGCAATGGAAATCCTAGTTGCGCTTGGTGAGATTTACGGTGCAAAAAGGATGGTACCGGTTTCTTCAGTCCAGGTGAGCGGTGTATCATACCATAACCTTGGAGATGCCGGCCTTGAGTTTCTCGAAGAGTTAGCAAAGGAGGGGAAGGTCCGTGTTTTGACAACACTTAACCCGGCAGGGATGGACTTGGAGGATTGGAAGCATCTTGGTATAAGCGATGATTTTGCACAGAAACAGCTCAAGGTAATAAGCGCATTTGCAAGAATGGGCATAACTGTATCTTGCACGTGCACTCCATATCTTGTGGGCAATCTCCCGCGGTTTAATGACCATCTTGCGTGGGGCGAATCGTCAGCAGTAACGTTTGCAAACTCAGTTATAGGCGCACGCACAAACAGGGAAGGCGGCCCATCCGCGCTTGCTGCTGCGCTTACAGGCAGGACACCTGCGTACGGCCTGCATCTTGATGAGAACAGGCAGGCCCAGATACTAGTTAAAGTCAATGCAAACCTAAGCAATACATCTGATTTCAGTGCGCTTGGCTGGGTACTCGGTAAAAAGTTCGGCACAAAAATCCCATTCATCACAGGGATAAGGAGCGCCACGATGGAAGAGTTAAAGTCACTCTGTGCAGCACTGCCAACTTATGGTGGCCCCTCGCTTTTCCACATTAAAGGGATTACGCCTAACAAGACGAGGAAGCCGAAGGAGTTGGCCGTGATTGAACAGCGCGATATTGATGAGGCGTATAATGCGCTTAATGAGGAAGAAGATGTTGTTGATTTTGTTGCGATAGGGTGCCCGCACGCGAGCATCAACGAGATAAGAAGAATAGCTGAGCTGCTTAAAGGTAGGAGCGTAAAGGCGGAATTCTGGATTGCAACTGCGCGCCAGACGAAAGAGCTTGCCGACCGTGCCGGTTACTCAAAGATAATAGAAGATGCAGGTGCCAAGTTTGCTTGTGATACGTGCATGGCCGTTGCACCGCTTAAGGGACGGTTCCGTGTTATGGCAATTGATTCGGCAAAGGGCTGTTATTATGCGCGCGGCTCGAACGGATTCAAGACGAGGTTTGGCACGCTTGAGCAGTGTGTTGAGGCGGCTGTGAACGGCAGGTGGAGTGCCTCCGAAGATAAGAAAATGCAAAAGCCAGATTTATGAAATAAGGTGTGTTTATGGAACGCTCAATAAAATGCAGGAAGATATCCCCAGGTGTTGCGGAAGGGGAAGTGCTGGTTAGCAGTGAGCCAATTTCATTTTATGGCGGTGTCGACCCTAATACGGGTATTGTTGTTGAGAAAGGGCATCCTCTTGAAGGGAAAAGTGTTGCCGGCAAGGTGCTTGTGTTTCCGCACGGCAAGGGCTCAACGGTCGGCTCATATACAATATACCGTTTGAAAAAGAACGGCGTTGCACCAGTAGCAATCATAAACAGGGAAGCGGAGACGGTGGTTGCAGTGGGTGCAATAATATCAAGAATCCCTATGGTTGACAAGCTTGAGGATGATGCATATTCAGCGATAAAAGATGGAATGCACATCGAAGTTGATGCAACCAATTCAATAGTGAAATTTTATTTATAATTACTATGGCGTGTCGAGGCGGACCCCATCGTTTGTGGGCTCGAGTTCTATCGAATCAAACCCGTTTTCCTTTAAAGCGCGCTGTATCCTTTGCAGGTCTTCCTTATACAAGTATCCAATAAGCGCACCGCCCTCGCCGCCAGCACCTGTAATCTTTGCACCCAGCCCACCGTTATTCTTTATGATTTCTATTGCCTGCTCAATCACAGGTGTTGACATCCCATATTTTTTGAGTAGTGCGTGGTTCTCATCCATCAACAGGCCAAGCCTGTGTGCATCCCCGCCACCCTTAAGCTCATTTAATGCCGCCTCAAAAATCTGGGTGTAACTCTCTACCACCTTGCTCCTCTCCTCTTTACTCATCTCATCAGGTTTTTTTGTTACCCCGTTATTTTTGGCGAACAGGAGCACCTGGTCGCCGGTATTGCATCTCACGCCCCTAAAAGTATCAACAATTATTATTGTTGTGTTTTCTGGGAGCTGGATTTTCATTTGCTCAAAATTATATCTTGAAGGGTTGAACTCTCTCCAGAATTTTATCATCCCGCCGTGCACAACAGTCCTTGCATCAATCCCGCTCGGTCTCCCGCCGTGGTCAATCTCATCCCCAATCTGTGCACACCTAAAAATTTCCTCATCATCAGCATCAATGCCAGCATACAAATACAGGCCCTTTGCAATGCACGCGCCAAGTGCAGATGACCCACCCATACCTTTGAATATTCTCCCACCAAGGAATGTTGCACTGAACGCCCTGCCAGTGAGCTTTCCAGCCACTCTGTTGTATATCTCCTTGTATATTGCTGCATGCATCTGCACGTGCCTGTGGCCAACAGAATGTCCATCAGGGTATATTACACCATCTTCACCATAAACAGGGTTTATAATCTCTATTTTATCTTCTTGTGCATTCTTAATTTCATCAAGCAGCACTTCTCTCCTCTGGTTGACTGCAACCGATAATGCAGGTGCGCCATAAACTACATAATGCTCCCCAAAAAGTATAATCTTTGTAGGAGCGCTCACTTTCATAGAATCATCTTCTACAGCTTGTAACCAATCTTTCTCAGTAGGTCATACCGATCCGCTTTTTCCTGGACGCTTTCAACACCAAGCGGCGAGCTGCCGTCAATCACACCAAGCACCCCTCTCCCCTGCTCACTCTCAGCAATTATAACCTGTAATGGGTTTGCTGTTGCAGCGTATACCCTGCACACCTCACTTACGTTCTTGATCGAGTTTAACACATTGACGGGGTATGCATTCTTTAGGAAAATAAGGAAGGTGTGGCCGGCACCTATTTTTGCAATCTCCTCAGCGGCCTTGTCTATCAATTCATCATCGTTCCCTTCTGTGCGTATCTTCCTTGGGCCGCTCGCTTCGCAGAACGCAACACCAAACTTAATCCCAGGCGCACTTTCAGCAAGCACCTCATACAAATCCTCAATCGTCTTTATGAAATGTGCGTGCCCAACTATAACATTACAATCCTGCGGTATATCTATACTTACGAGTGATATTGTTGCGTCCATGCATATTTAGTGTCTTGAACGCTTTTTAATGTTTATTTCTGATTATACACCATGGCAGGGCCGAGTGTAACCCTTTCTGATATTTATATAAAGCTCGAAGAAATCGAGGAGCGCCTTGAGCGCCTTGAGCAGGTGCTTGCAAAACAGCAGCGCGCGCAGCCCGTGGTTAACAGGTTTGATTTGCAACCGTCCCCCAAAAAATACCATTATATACAAAGGAGTGCACCGCTTACAAAAATGCAGGCGCCGGCCGGGCAAAAGCCCGCAAGCCAGGCGAGCAAAGAACCCGATAAGAAAATAGACCTCAAGAACTGGAGATACCTACTCGGCCTCGAATAATTTTCAAAAACAGGATGGACCGGACGGGAGCGAACACTTTTGTGTGAGCAACGTCCGATACAGGAGCATAGAACAGGATGGACCGGACGGGAGCGAACACTTTTGTGTGAGCAACGTCCGATACAGGAGCATAGAACAGGATGGACCGGACGGGATTTGAACCCGCAACCTCGTCCATTTCAGAGTTTTTTCTTATTCTTTTTACAAGGTTTTTCTTTCCAAGAAAAAACTTCGCCAAGGACGCGATCTGCCGTTGATCTACCGGCCCGTATTCTTTGAGACATAAGTTTATTTAAAGATTTAGCAAACCGGTATTGAAAAAAGGAAAAAAATTATTTGTGCCTTCAGATACAGCAGATCCTCCTATACTCTTTTGTAATTTGGACTGCTGGCAGCCTGAAAAGCAGCTCAAACGCATCTCCCCTTTCCACATCTAGCCCCGAGTAAATATCGTTTATCTCCCTCTCAGGGCAAACATATGGATATGTAGAGAGCCTGCGGCCGTAATGCGCTTTTTTGAAAATTCTCTCTAGTTCAAAAGGTATGCCGAGCGTCCTGAACGCTTTCCTTACTGAATACTCAACCCTTGGATTTTGCGTTCTTACCGATACTGAATCACACCCAATCATCCTGCCATAAACTATCCTTGCTATAGTTAGCAGTGTGTGCAACCCTTTGCCTTGGTGCTCAAGGCATACCGCATCGCCGCTCAAGTAGAGATTGGTTTTATTTATCTTGATGAACCCAAAACCCACAGGTGTATCTTTAAACAGAGCAACATAGTGCTGCTCAGCATCCCTTATATGCTCAAGTACTTCCTGCC
>JAVZCB010000001.1:0-225051 GCA_038874595.1 Candidatus Micrarchaeia archaeon | reverse complement strand
GTTAAAAATAATTCTTTCCTCTCCCTTAATAATGGATAATCAATAATTGCCTTGGTGTTCACAACACCGCTCTCTTTTAGGAAATATAAATAATAGAGAGCCTGCATCTCATGAGCTTTCTCTATTCTAGGTGATTTTTTTATTTCATGAATTTCTATGACGTCTCCTTTTCTAATAAAATCAATTGCAATTTTATTTTGTATAATTTCATCTTTTCTTTCTCTTCCATATGCTCGTTCGTTTATAAGTTTGCCTATCTTGACTAAATCTGAAGTATGCTCCATTGAAAGATGATGTGAAAAGTACCATAGTTTAGTTTGACAGATAAAAAAATAGCTAAGTTGAATTCCGGTTATCAAATGATTAAGTTTTATGCCCATATATAATCTTCACTTAAGGTTTCTTCAGGTATAAAACCATTTTCATATGAATAATATTTTTCATTTATCCATTTTCTTTCATATTCATCAGATTTAAATATTCCTAAATCTTTCACACCAAACCATCGCAAAGAAAAACAAAACAATCTTTGTATAAATTCTAGATTTTTTATGTGAATTAAATGGGAAATTCTTTCTTTGTAAGATAAGTTGTTTATTTTTTTTAAGTAAGAATCATAATGACTGATAAATTTATGACTATCGAGAATTATACATTCTTTTTCTGGAATAAGTGTATAAGTTTCTTTAAACCCATGTTCTTCTAATATTTGTCTTAATTTTTCACCTAACTTAATTTCATTTTTCCCTACAATATATTTGTTTTTAACTTTGATTTTACCTTCAAAAAATACATCTAACGTAGTAGCTTTTTCAATTATTTCATTAAATCCTAATTCTTCAAATTTTAATTTTTTTATGTTATGGAGTATTTTTGGGCTTTCTGTCCCAATAATTCTTAGTTTTTCTACTGTCTTGTCAAAATACTTATCTATTTCATGAGAGTTATTAAGATTATTAATAGGGATATCAACATTAAGACGATGAAAATCATTGTAAATTTTACTCATAGTTTCACTATTTGATGTGACGTAAAGTGATGAGTTTTTATTTTTTATTTCTCTATTAATACGTCCCATTATTTGTATTATAGATTCTGGAGGGGCTCTTTCTCTTATTCCAACATCAAAATCTAGATCTACCCCAGCTTCAATAGATTGTGTAGAAACAAGTATTTTTTTATACTCATCATCTCTACTTAAAGCTTCAAGTATCTCTAATCTTCTTGGATAAAGAATGGTACTATTTAACAAATAAACTTCTACATTTTTAAGTTGATTGCATAATTTCTGGTAAGTTCTTCTACTTGCACCAATTGTATTAAACACAATCAGCACTTTCTTATTATGGTGAAGTAGATCTATAGCTTTTCTAAATATTGTATCTTCTATATTGTCATTTTTTGTTTCAAGAGTTTCTATGTGGGTTCTATTTTCAAATAAACTTAAATTTTCTAAGATATCTTTTTTTTGTATTATACTCCCAACGAAGTTTTTCTTATCCTTTTCAAGAAATATATCCAATCTCGGTAGGGTAGCAGACATTAAGATGAAATATGTGTTAAAAAGTTCACCAAACTCACCAAGTAAGGTTATAAATGCTTCCCAATATTTTTTTGGAAAATATTGTACCTCATCTATTATAACAACAGAGTTTGCTAATGCCCACGTTTTTAATACAGAGTTTTTTTTATTTGAAAGAAGAATATCAAAAAATCTCACTGAACTGATTACAACTGCAGGAAAATTAAAAGTTTCTGTATTTAAATGACTTTTATAATCAAGCTCTTCTTCTTTTTCGTCTCTAGTTTTTATTTCTGTAGGATCTGAATATGTATGAATTGCTTGAAGATCATCTTCAAAAATATTTTTAAGAACCAGAGAGTTTTGCTCTATAATGTTAATATACGGAAAAACGTAAAATATTCTTTTAAGATTTTTTTTCTCCACTATTTCAAGTGCTACTGATAAAGAAGTTAAAGTTTTTCCCCCACCCGTGGGAAGATACAAATAAAATATTCTTTTTTGTGGTATCTCCTTTAAGAGCATGTTTGTTTTATCCATTGCTTTTTTTCTAAAATTTTCTCTACATCTGGATATTAACGGATTTTCACTTTTAAGAGATTTTAGATATTTCTCAAACCTGTCTTTATATTTTATTACCTTATCTTTTGTTATGATATTTCTTTCAATATTTTCTTTATTGTTTCCAAAGGATGATGCAAAGATGTCTGCGGTTTTTAGGCACGAATAAAAAAGTCTATACATAAAATATAATCTATATCCCCACCGCTCAGAATATTTTATTGCGTTTGAATAATAAATACCTAAATTGGGATAATCTACATAATAATCTAAGTTTTTTAGTTTTGAATGATGTCTATCAACTATAGTAGATAATAAAAATGCAAGCAATAAAGTTTCATTTGATGGATCAGTTTTACATTTAGAAAAAACATATTCTGAAATTTTTAAAAAGCCGTTTTCTGAGTGAGGTGGCAAACTGGTTTTTTTACCTTTACAATTAAGTATAAGTTTTTTCTGAAAATTAAGATTTGCTTTGCCTAAGTCGTGAAAATAGGTTAATTCTTCTAGTATACCAAGGGCATCTTCTTTGGAACATACGCTAGAAAGCATCAAAATATCTCCTAAATATTCTTCTATCATCTTAAGATGATATAATGAATTTTGTCCGTGCGCATCCAAGGATTCATCACAATGGGCATATAATAACCTTTTATCTCCTATTGCTTCTTCGTAATCATTCCATAAAAATTTCATTTTCTACCGCCGTAAAGATAAACCACCTTTTTGTTATCAAGTTGCACAAAAATTCCATCTATCTGTGTTTTGATACTCTCAGTATTTACTTTTTTATTTATAGAGAAAACAAAGTTTTCTTGGACATACTTATAATCATTACCATACATATATGGATGACTTTCTAAAATCTGGATAGTTTCATTTTGATCTATCCATGTTGTTTGGTAAGATTTTTTAGAGATTTCAGAGCACAACGGATATATTGAACTTATCTCACAAGTTCCACTAAATGGTACGTATGTATTCTTTTGTATATTAGATATTTCTGCTCTAAATTCATTTTTTCCAAGATATGGTGTGAACACGCTTCTGTGATTTTTTAATAAATTAAATATTTTATCTGTCTTACTATTAAGTTCGACATAAATCCTGTATTGAGGTTTTATAAGTAGTTGTTCTCTTATAATTAATGTTTGACCTCTTTTTTTATCATCAAAAGATGCAGCACCTGTACTGTTATTGTAAACAACTAAGTGTTTTATAAAATCTTTGTTTAATAACGGTGTGATTCCAATTTTTGTATCCTTCAGTTCTTCCCACCATGGCAAACTATTAGCACTTGATTTTTCCAATCCTATAATAGAAGCAAGTATTCCCAAAACTGTTGGTCTGGGAATAAAGTAGTAAGTTAAATAAAAATCACCACTACTATCAAATTTTCTAAACGAAGAAAAATCAGAAGAAATACAAAAAGAAAACAATTCGTTGTTTGTCATTTTCAAGACCTTTATTTTGTTTGTTGAACTTTAAGTTCAACTTTATCAACCTTAATATTACCACATTCAATATCACATAACTCAGGATGATAGTACACTTTTATTTGAGAAAACCCTAAATCTTTTAATGTCTTTATGGTTTCAGAGATATTGATTTTTCTTTTTACACCATCGCTTTCTTCGATCTTTATAGTGTTCTTTAAAATAGGTACTAATGGAACAGATATACCATTTTCTTTATTATTTTCTTTATTATTTTCTTTAGGTTGATCTACCTCCGCAAAGATAAGTAGTTCTGTAAAGACGCTATTCTTTGTAGTGCTTGTTGTATAATTAGGTGCATTTAGCAAAGCTTCTCTAAACAAATTTACATCTTTTTCTGAGAGAAGGCAATTCTTTATGTTTTGTTGGTCTATTACAGATTTTATGTAGTTATCCATTTTCAGATTGTTAGGATTGATTGTGAAGTCAAAAGAATAATGCGCCTCTGTTAATCTAACCTCTGAACCAAGAGTGCTTTGGGGACCGTATTCTTCTTTTCCTTCATATTTCGGAGATTGAATTTGACTGACATACGGTTTTCCTTTATTCCATAAATCAATACCGTATGTTATCTGCGCACAACCAGTAATAGAAAATAGCTGTTTTTTTAAGGTAAAAGTTCCACCAAATAATCTAACATCAATTCCCTTTTCTAGAACTTCTTTTGGAACTTCTTTATTGTCTTCTATATTAATTTCGTTCTTTTTAAGAATTGCCGGTAGATTCCCAACTTCACCCTTCTCATTATATACTCTCCAAAAAATAACTGTTTCGTTTTTTATTTCTTTTAAGTATTTCCGGATTGCATATTTTAGAGCTTTATCCGTAGAATAAAACCTGCCATCTGGTAACTTTCTGGGCCAACCTGAAAAATCAGCGTTCCAATTGGCGTCTTGGGCTCGAAGAACAACTACACCTGCAGCAAACTTATTGTATTCTTTATTTTCATTTTCTTTGCTTTTATTCTCCATTCAAATCACCTTAATTACCATAAAACTTATTAATAGCATACAAATCAACAAAACCAGCATAAAAGAAGGGCTTTAACTCTTCAAAACTCTTATCTTTATTTATCGGTATAAAAGCAGAAGCACTTATATTACCCCATTTTATAAGATATGTTTGAAGTATTTCGTGCTGATATTTTTCAAATGTTCGAGTAAGTATATCAACAACTTCTTTAATTGTACCTGCATTTATTAGAGGTTCTAAGTATAAAGGAGATTCTTTTGCTTTAGATTTGCTAATTAAATATCTATAAAAGGCTCCTGCACAATATGCCCATTCTGCATCGTCCAATTCAACAGAATCTTTTTCTAGCAAGTCATCTAATTTTTTTCTTAATTCTTCTAATCCTTTCATTTTCTCACCATCAATAAGGTTAGGAATATTAAAAAATATTTCCAATGGTGCAATTATTGATCTTCCAAAAGTAAGTACAGGCCATTTTTCTCTTAGAACATCATAATACTTTTGTGCTATAGCATAATTAACAAATTCAATTAGTTCTTCCTTTGAGAAGGGATACTCATTTTTATAAGTAAACCTATAAAGGTAATCTCTGTACTTATAAAAAAGGTAATCCTCATATTTTCGTCCTTCTTTTTCTTTTTGGTTATCAAAATATAGAGAGAAAGGTAAACTTTTGGTTTTTTCCATACCTTTTTTCATTGAGGAATAAAAGACACTTTCTATTTCTTTTCTATTTTTAGTTTCTTCTTTGATCTCAAGTTCCAAATTATTTTTCAACAAATTAAGGCTTTTCCATTTTATTGTCCATCTCAAGGATGAAACATAATCAACCCAAATTAAATCTTTGGCAACAGCGATCATTATATAATGTGCCATTTTGTATTCATTTTCATGTAATGTTTCGTAAACATTTGTCATGAATTTTGAATACCAGTCACTATCTTTGATGTAAATTCTAATATTACGCGCTTCCATTTCTGTAACACTTTTATCAATAAATACAGGCATCAACTTGAATTTTTGAAGTAGTTTATCAAAAGCGTTTATCTTAAAACCACATGTGGCGCACACGCTTATTCTTCCCTTTCCTTTTGTTGGGCTTGTTAAAAATTCCTTTTTAGAATCATAACTACTTCCAATAACCGGATAACCAACATTTCCTTCATTACCACATATTTGACAACGCCCTACTGATTTTGAGCCTGAAGTTATAGATATTTCCAGCAACTTTTCTGATTCTAAATAGTTTTCATACGGATCGCGATTCTCAAACAATATTAAGATGTAGGGAATAGCTTTCAATTTCTTTTCAAGAGTTTTATATTCACTTGATTTTTTATCAACTTTTTTTAGTACTTCCTCAAGTTCACTTTTTCTTTTTTCTAATTGATTTGGAATTTCATTTTTAAGATTATTTTTAAACGTTTCATCATTGAAAAGGTTCGAGAATTCCGTTGCATTATATTCTTTTAAGCTTTTTATGGTCTCTTTGATTTTTGTGTCAGCTGTTTCTTCTAAACTTTTTTTACTACTTGGAGAAGGCATTTTAAAAATAAATGGAAAGAAAGAACCTATACCTGATGTGCTACCTAACCACTTATTTGGTTCATTATAAAAATATGTACTAACTTGTGGATTCATTATCAATGGTCCAATCAGTTCAAATACCTTTTCATTGACAAGATCCTTTACTTCATCTTTCTCATAAACACCAAATCTATGGGACTTTGGATCATAAACAATGAAAAAGATGTTTGTTTCAGTTGAAGTAAGACTCAATATCGAATCTATGTACACCTTATTTCTTAATTCTGGGTTTTCTGGCCATCTTGATTCAAATTGATCTCCCAAAACATGCTCAGCAAAACAGTCAATGAAATCACACATCTCCTTTAACATATCACATCACGTTCATGAAACCAAACCCGAAAGTGTTTCTCTCACCGAAGCCGCAGTCCACTGCAAACTTCAGCACGTTCTTTTTTTGCTCATTGTAAATTAGATCGTTAAATTTAAATTCCCATATGCTACCAAAAGCCCGCTTCTCTCTGCCATTAACGATGAAATGAGCAACCACCTTTTTCTTAAATTCCAGCATCTCAAATAGAGTGAACTCCTCATTAAGCTTTACCCTATTATAATAATTGTATTTCTTTATTATGTTCTCTTCGAGCTGCTTAATGAAAAGGTCTATCGGATCCCCGGGTCGCCAGTAAATCTCTTTGGCTTTACGTGTTATACCAAACTTTTGTGCATTCTCAGGTTTAATTCTCAATATGATCGGGGTAGCACTAATAAGTGTAAATCTTCTTGGAAACTTTAATTCTAGTGTTTTCATGTTGGTGATCTTAAATGCCAAATCACCTATGTGTATTTCCTCTTTTTGTGAGAGTTTTTCTTTTAGGGTTTCTATGAATAAAGAGTTTGGAGATGATATAATTAACTTTCTTTTATCACCTTTCTTGAAATCACCTATCGGAAATATGTTTGAAAAACAAAAGTATTTGTAAACACCACTATCGTGCAGATGCGAAAATTTAGTATCACGAACAGAGTTATAGATTAATCCTTGTACCTTATGATAATACTTGTTATCATAAGCGGCATCTACAATTGATTCCAAGTCCAATATTAGCCGCATCAATTGTATTTCATAGTTTTTGCTTTTAAGCTTTTTTATGGTACATTTCCAGGGGGCAGTGATAGGATTTGAAAAGATCGAGGTTGATGTGAATTCATTCCACAGTTACAGACTTGGCAAGGTTCCTGGGCCTGTCAACATCAAGACCTTTCAGGTCCGCAACGTGGTACGCAAGCAGCTGCAACGGGATAACATTAAGAATAGGCGATAACTCAGGCAACGTTTTCGGGACAAGTATTAGATGGTCAGCAATACCATTAACTTTGCCCTGCTCATCCGCAACAGCTATTATAAGCCCTTTTCTCGCTTTTACCTCAAGCATATTACTGGCCACCTTCTCATAGTATGCATCTTTCGTAGCAATAAAAACCACCGGGAAATTCTCCTCTACAAGTGCAATGGGGCCGTGTTTCATCTCACCTGCCGGGTACCCTTCAGCGTGTATATACGAAATTTCTTTGAGCTTGAGTGCACCTTCAAGTGCAACCGGGTAGTTTATCCCGCGACCAAGGTAAAGCATACTCTTAGCATTGGCAATCCTGCCTGCAATGTTGCGTATGCTCTCTGAATTGTCAAGGATAGCATCGATTTTTTCAGGCAGTGCGTTTATCTCGCGTACAAGCTCATCATCTATATGCCCGCCTTTCAGCTGCCGTATATAAAGCGCAAGAAGAAGCAGTGCCATGACCTGTGATGTGAACGCCTTGGTACTCGCCACACCAATCTCTGGCCCGGCGTGCAGGTATACGCCGCCATCAACCATTCTTGATATTGTTGAGCCGACCACGTTAACAATCCCGATGGTGGGGATGTTATTGGATTTGGCTTTTTCAAGAGCGCCAATGGTATCTGCGGTCTCACCGGATTGCGAGATTGCGATTATGAGCGTATCAGGTAATAGTGGGGCTTGGCGGTACCTGAACTCAGATGCATAGTCAACTTCGCACGGGATACCGGCATACTTCTCTATGAGATACTTGCCGATTATGCCCGAATGCCAGCTCGTACCGCACGCTACAATAATGACCCTGTTAGCGCCAGCAACATCCACATTAAGCGAAAGCTTGATTGTGTTACCCTTAAACCTCCCGCGAAGGACGTTGGTGATTGATTCGGGCTGCTCAAATATCTCCTTGAGCATAAAATGCCTAAACCCTTTCTTCTCAATCTGCTCTAGTGAGAACCCTATACTATCAACATGCGGATTAATCTTTTCACCTGACATTTTCTTGATAACGTATTCGGTTGGCGTGATTACGGCTAGCTCGTCATCACCCAGATAGATGACATTGCGCGTATACTCAACAATTGCAGCCGCATCCGATGCGATGAACATCTCGCCATCACCCACACCAATGATGATTGGTGAGCTCTTGCGGACTGCGATGAGCTTGCTCTCACCTTTATGTATAACCACAATTCCATACGCACCGGTTATCAGGCCGACAGCCTTGCGTACAGCCTTCTCAAGGCTATTATCATAAAATTCCTCAATAAGATGCGCAATAACTTCCGAATCCGTCTCGGATTTGAACACGTGCCCTTTTTCAATTAGCATTTGTTTTAGCTCCAGGTAATTCTCGATTATGCCGTTATGTACAATTGCAAACTCATTCCTGCAATCTGTATGGGGGTGCGCATTCCTCTCAGTCGGCTCACCGTGTGTGGCCCATCGTGTATGGGCTATCCCCACATTACCGTATAATTTTTTCAGATGCGGGTTTGACTCAAGTGTGGTTATCTTCCCAGCACTCTTTACTGTTTGGAGGGTATCCTCGCTCGAGATGCAAATACCCGCGCTGTCATACCCCCTATACTCAAGATGCTTCAGGCCATTGATTAGGACAGGTATAATATCACGTTTGCCGGCATAACCGATGATCCCGCACACCATAAGTTAGTGAATCAAAAACTTAATTAAGTTATGATTTAAAATTCATTCATGAACCATACCCTAGTGCTCAGGCACGCAGACCGTGAAGAGCTTAAAACCAAGGAGAAGGCACCTTTTGCAAAGCTTACATTTAAAGGGAAGCTGAAAGCATTACAGCAGGGTGTTCTGCTAAGGATAACGTATGGGGATATACACAGGATTCATTCAAGCAGGACATCAAGATGTATCCAGACCGCAAGCATAATCAGCATCCCGTTTATGGCAGGCAAGTTTAACGGTAACAGGCCTAAACTGCAGGTTGACCTGGATTACTACGGGTTTTTCTCGACGGGTTACGTAAGGGACGGGCATTTTGATGCGTGGATGGAGGATGTATTCAATAGCGCACGCTGGAGCAATTATACAGAAATGTTCGCCAAATGGGCCGAGAAAGGTCTTTTGAAATGCACACTCAGGGAATTTGGGAAACAGTTCATATCAAATTATCTTGTTGACCACAATATACTCGCAATAACCCACGATTCAATCATAGGGCCACTGATGGAATCCTTATCTTACGAGTACGGGTTTAAGCTGCGCGAGCATATGATATGGCCAAACCCGCTTGCAGGGTTCTGCATAGAGCACGAGAACGGGCGCATCTACACTATTAAGTGGTATGAGTATATGAAAGAGCCGCAGATTTTGTTTTAATTATAGTCATTTTTTGCTAAATGTATGCTTAAGCTCATCCACGAACGCATTAACCTTATGTGCATAAGAACCGGTGTATACCTCAAACGACCGTACAGGGAATACTGCAACCGGCTCCTTACCGCACAAAGCAGCCATACTTTTGAAGACGTGCTTCTCGCCAGCACCCATATATGTGCAGAAGAATGCCACTTTCTTGAGCTTTCTGCCGTAGTCTTGCAGGAACGTGCGCGTAATTGATGACGGCTGGTGCAGCCACACAGGCGTGCCTATGATAACCAAATCAAATTTAGATACGTCTTTCTTCAGCTTGTTCAGGTCAACTTTTCTCCTGAGCAGTATATCCTTTGCACACCTTGCATAGCCGACCGGCCCACGTCGGTTCTTCTGGTCTGAAAGCACTTCCACTGGGCATTTCAGTGCATCAGCTATCGCTTCCGCAACCTTCTTAGTTGTCCCAGTCCTGGAATAATACACTACAAGCGCTTTCATACCATCACCTTTTAACAAATCAGCACTAACTAATATAATCATTTATGCAGTCATAATAAGGATGCAATTCCAGATTGACGATAAGAAATTGGTTTATGGAGCGTATGGTATTATTGCATTCCTTCTTATGGTTGTGATTGTACAGGCGGTTGTGATTGCAGATTTGTACTTGCGTCTTGATAAGTTTACTGCATCAACCGGGGATGAGATAAGCGGCCTGAAAACGCAGCTATCTGGCATTGGGACAATTGTAAATACGCACCTGATAGAATATGATAAGTTAAGAGAAGCAAACAAGGTGAGGGATGCGCGGCTTGATGCGCACGAAGCCGGGATTAAAGCGATGAACACAACCATAACTTCTCTTGAAAGCAACTTCAGCGAGTTTAAGGCCAAGTATATTGATTTGAAGGATAGGTATTCAAACCTGCTTGGGTATTCTGAAACGCTCAAGAAAGGGCTTGATGAGTTTGAGTCATCGCTGATGAGCAAATGGCAATGGATAAAAGGCAATGCGGTAATCCAACCAAAGGATATGAGCCGTATCAGCGGCCCGCTAGATAGCTATTGCGGCCCAGATATAAAGATACCCTGCATAGCAGCAGTTCTTCAGCTAAAAGAGGGGTTTGGGTATATCTCGGATTACGGTGACCAGATTAAGTCTGTAAGTGATTTCATAAACGATAAGGGAGGGGATTGTGAGGACTGGTCGCTGTTCATGAAATCATACATAAACAGCCAGCGTGATGGGAAGATGATACGCGCATTTGCAACCGGCGGTGGCGATGATTATGAAATATTCCAGGATGGTAGTGATATTTACTACTACTCAAACGCGCGTGATGTCAAGATAGGCAAGAAAGGCACGCTTGAATGTATAGTTATATGCCATGATATGGGCGATTACGGCCACTGTGTGCTTGCATTTGCGAGCAGGGAAGCTAATGTGAGCATATTTGATAGGATTAATGGTGCACAGGCGGTCGAGCCGCAGAACGGCCAGCTTATTGGTGAAGTCGAGCGTGATGACAATGATAGCAGCAAGTTTTATCTCAAGGTATCTAAAACCACGTATAAACTGCCAATATATATCCTGGTCACAGATAACGACCTTTACCTGTATGATGACGGTGTGTGGAGCTCATACGGCAGCCAGTTTGAAAAGCTTGAACAAATCAAGAACCCGTAATTTGGGGTGTATACTTAAGCAACCGCACTCAGCATGGGCAAAATCTTACTAATCAACGCATATATTGAGTGATGTGCACTTAAGCAACTGAGCACAGAGTAGTTTGGACCGGCTAATTTCAATTGCAGTTAGTCAACAGGGTCCATTTAAGTGAACGCATAAATTATACCTATAAGGATTACAAGAATGCCAAGCACAAGTGTCGCCTTATAGAAGTTTTCCTTTCTTGCGAACTCCAGGAGCCAGCCTATCGTTAAGAACCCGGTTATTGCAGCGGCAAGTGCACCTGCAACCATCGGGCCGGTAATTGCATAACCGCCTTTGGCGAGTGGGAGCGTAAGCTGTGCACCGGCCGTTACCGGGATTGACATTAGGAAACTCAGCTTAAGGGCATTTTCAACATTGTATTTTTCGTAAAGTAGTGTTGCAACAGTAACCCCGGACCTGCTCATGCCAGGGAGCACAGCTATACCCTGCGCAAGACCGGCCACAAGCGCATTTATAGGTGTAAGTTTCTGGTCCCCAACGTTTATTTTTTGGGTTTTTTGCAGAAGAGCTATCCCAACCAGGAAGATGCCTATCATAATCGTGAATGCATATTCAGGAATTAGTGCAGCCTGCTCTGAAAATGCAAGAATAATAAGCGGGAGTGCAACGATAGCAGATGCAAACGTGGAAACTGCGAGGAACACAAGAAGGTCACGGTTTGCACCTGTGGTGTATATGCTTTTCAGCATTTCCATGATATCCTTCCTGAAATAAGCCACCACTGCAGCAAGCGTACCTATATGCAGCCAGATTGCCATTGCGAGCGAATCCTGGTACTGCATCCCATAGATAAGCTTCCCAGCAAGCGTGACTATCCCTTCAGAGCTTACAGGCAGCCACTCAAAAATCCCTTGAAGAATCCCTAGGATGATCGCACCCGCATATTCCATTAAACCACTACCTAATTCAAGTATGAACAGGTGTACCCTCTCACGTTATACTGCTAGCCGTACCTTTCAAGTTCGAGTTGTAGGGTTACCTTGTTGCGCGCTCCTCTTTATGCCCTGCGACTTTGTTTGCATACCGCGCAAGCACAAATAGCAGGTCTGATAAGCGGTTCAGGTATTTCAGCTCAGTATGGAACGCACTCTCATTTTCAAATATTGCAACGATTTTACGCTCTGCACGCCTGCATATTGCGCGTGCCACGTGGAGGTGTGTGGCCAGCAGTGTCCCGCTCGGGAGTATGAACGTGTGCAGCTCTGGGAGCGCCTCCTCATACTTATCGATGTGCCTCTCAAGATCGCTTATGCGCGATTCGGGGATGCATTCCTCAGCACCTGCGATGTGGCCACCTATCAGATACAAATCGTGCTGTATCTCTTTAAGTAGGTCAAACAGCTCCTGGTTATCTTCGCAGTGGACTCTGCACACCCCAATGTATGAGCTGAGCTCATCAAGCGTTCCATACGCTGCAATGAGCGGTGTGCTCTTGCGCACGCGCGCACCACCAAATATTGAAGTCTCCCCGTAATCGCCTTTGCGAGTATAAATTTTCATAGGTAGTATTAAGGTATGATTATATTTATAGCTTACACCTCTTGCCGGCAGGTAGGTGTGTGTTTCATGAACGTGCGGCTTAATACGCGAGCGTGCATATAACTTATGACTTATGTGCTTTATGTGCGGCCTGCTTTGGATATCCTGATAATTACCGCGCTTACATAATGGGGCGGTATATATGTGCAGCTGCTGTAGAAATTACCTACCTGTGTAGCGGAATAAGTTGTAGTGTTGCAGTATATATGTGCGGCCTGCTTTGGATATCCTGATAATTACCGTGCAGATGAATATTATATATAGTTTAGCAATGAAGTAATACCGTTGTGGTTATATGCTTCACATAGGGACGGCCGGTGTGCCGTTATCATCGGAATCCCGTGATACGCTTGCAGGAATAAAAGAGGTTAGGCGGCTCGGGCTTGATGCGATGGAGCTTGAGTTTGTCAGGCAGGTGTACGTAAAGCACGATAAGGATGCTGAGGAGATTGGCGCACTTGCAAAAAAGGAGAACGTTGCGCTCAGCATCCACGCGCCTTATTTCATAAACCTCAACAGTCCTGATAAGAAGACGCTTGAGGAGAGCAGGAAAAGGATTATCAGCAGTGCACACGTTGGTCACATTGCCGGGGCGCACAGTGTGATCATCCACTCAGCGTTTTATATGAAGATGGATAGGGAGGAAGTATACAAGAGGGTAAGAGACCAGTATAAACTTCTCAGGAAAGAGCTTGTTGAGAGAGGGTATGACGATGTAACCCTGCGCCCTGAGCTGATGGGGCGCACATCACAGTTCGGTGACATAAACGACCTTTTGCGGATGTGCTCCGAGGTTGAAGGCGTACTCCCGTGCATTGATTTTGCGCATTACGTTGCACTGCATAACGGCACGAGGAACGATTATGATGCGTTTTGTGAGATATTCGAGAATGTTGAGAACGTGCTTGGCAGGGAAGCGCTGAAAGATGTGCACATTCATTTTTCAGGGATAGAGTATACTGATAAAGGCGAGAGAAACCATCTTGTGCTTGATGAGAAGCCCGCAAACGGTGTACCTGCAATCAAATGGAAAGATATGGTGAAATCATGGAAGGATTATAAAATCAGCGGTATTGCAATATCAGAGAGCCCGAACATTGAAGGGGATGCAATAAAAGCTAAGAAGTATTATGACAGCTTATAACCAAAATCCCTTTCATGATTAAATCTTATGTATGCCACGTTTTAGGCGGTTTTCAGGGAGGTTGAGCAGCAGGTCACCTTTGACAGAGGCCTTCTCACCTGACGGTAGTGTAAATTCAAATATGCACCCTTTTTTAGGGATTCTTTTTGCTTGCCCGCCCGCACACTCAATAACAAGCGTGTTCAAAGTTTCATCAAGAACAGTACCCTCAATTCCTACATATGGCCTTGACCTGCTGGATGATACTTTTACATTCAAGCCGATGAGTTCGTGCACAATCAGGTTCTTTTTAGTAATCATAGGACAACACTTTAATTTGTGGTGTTAATATAAATAAGAAAAGCATGATAAGCTTACTCGTAAGCATTCTATATGCATTTATCTCATTGAGATATACTCTTCTTTAAACCCTATCTTGAGCAGGGCCTGCTTTACGTGGTCCTTATGGTCACCCTGAAGAAGTATTATCCCATTCTTTGAAGTGCCGCCAGTTGAAAGCATATGCTTAAGGTCCTTTGCTATCTTATCAATCTCTTTTGGGTCAAGACCCTCAATTATTGTAACGAGCTTTCCAAAACGCTTCTTGTCAACGTATATCTTTATTTGGTGCGGGGTTTCTTTCTCAAGAGTATCGCAAACGCAGATATCCTGCGGTAAGCCACATTTGGGACAGATACCAACCATCTTTAACTTGCACCCCTCTCTTTAAGCACAGTCAAAAGCCGTGCAATCGCTTTCTTAATTTCTTTTATGCGGGAGGTATTTATATTCTTTCCGCTCCTGCGCGAGTTAGAGTTCTCTTTCACAAGCTCTGCCTGAAGCTGGTATACCTTCTCCAGCAGTGCCTTATCATCCATCTCACGTATCTCTTTTATACGAAGGACTGCCATCATCACTCACCTTTTTTTGCAGGTTTCTTCTCTTTCTTAGGCTTGGGCGCCTTCTTCACCTCAGCACCTCCCTCCTCTTTTGCAGGTGTTGCGGCCTCTTCAACACTCTCAAGCGCAACCGCCTCAGCCACAGGTGGCACTGCCACCGGTGCAACTCCAGATTCCTTATCAACGAACTTCTCAGATGCGCGAATTACTGCAGGCAACTCAACCTCTGCCTTCTTGTCAGGGAACTGCACATTCGGTGGTGCAATCCTAACCTGCACACCAATCGCCCCCGGCTTAGGGTATGCAGTCACCTTTGCCACCTTAACCCAGCGTGCAGGCTCACCTGACTTTGGTAAGTACCCGGCAATAACACGGAACGATTTGGCACGGCCTCCCTTTGCAGCCAGCTTACCGCCAATCACGATTTCACAGCCAACTGCACCTGCATCCATGATTGATTTAACCATAGAATGCATCATCCTGCGCGGGTTCTTACCCATCTCAATGAGCTTAACAAGGCGGCGTGCAACCACTTGCGGCTCAAGGTCGGGGTTATTCACCACTGTAATGTTAATCTTAGGATTCTCAAGATGAAACTCCGTCTTGAGCTTATCAGTGATTTCATTTATCGTCTTTCCCTTGCGCCCAATCACCTTTCCGGGGTTCGTAACTTCTGCATTGATAAGCGTCAGGAGCGGCGTTTTCTGTATCGTCAGGTTTGAAAACCCGGCACGCTCCAGCTGCTCTTTCATAAACTCAGCAATCCTGAACCTCAGAATGGAGTCCTCTATAAATTTCCTTTCAACAGCCATCATTACACCCTTTTACTCTCTCTTTGATTTTGTAAGCTTTGAAGTAGCATCTTTCCTCGGCCTCTCAGTTTTAGGTTTCTTGGCCTCACCTTCCTTGCCTGCTGCAGGGGCCTTTTGTGCAGCCGGCTCGTTTTCCTCCTTGATGGATTGTGGTTCGGACACTTTCGTTGCCTGTGCTGTATCCAACTCTCCCTTCTCTTTCTTTGGCTTTGCCGCTGGAGATATCTCAGCAATCTTTTTCTTAGAGCCCTGCACCACAATCTCTACACGGGCAGTCTCATAATTCATCCGCATCCTCCTACCCTTAGGTGAGAGGCGCGGGTAAATGCTCTGCTTGTTTGCTGCAGCGTGCACAATTGAAAGAGACCCCTCCTCAAGCTGGCAAACCTTTGCATTATTGATTGCGTTCTGGAGCACTTTCTTAACGATTTTAACAGCTTTCACGGGGTATCTGCCCTTCTTGCCGCCAAGCTCGTGCCTGTGCCCAAGCTTCTTGTTATGTGAAGTGTAAATGATAGGCATCTCCATCTTCTCAGCTTTTGATAACAGCTCCATCGCCTTGGAGACTGGCAGATGCTTTATGGACTTGCACACTTCACAAAGGTCCTTGTATGACGCATCCAGGTTATACTGCTGTGCATACGCGTAATTTTCACCTTTCTTCTGGAATGAGTAAGACATCTGCATTAAATCACCTTACTTGAGCGGGACGAACTTGCTTCCCCTCGTTGCACCTACACCTGGGCCGTGGTGCTCCACACGCTTTGTGGTGTGCGCAAACTCACCGAGCCGGTGCCCAACCATGGTCGGCTGTATCTCAATCGTGTAGAACTCCTTACCATTATGAACACCAATCTTCATCCCTATCCATTCAGGGAGTATGACTGCCTCACGCACATGCGTCTTGATAACCTTGCTTGACTTTGACTCGCGAACTTTCCTAATGCGCGCCATCAGTTTTTTGTATGCCGGGTTATCGGAGATGTTCCTATACGCCCTGCGCGCACGTGAGTTTGCATATTTGGATATGTACTCCTCAGCTGAAACAGCAGCGAACTTGTCGGTATCCATACCGTAAATAGTAATCTTTGCCATTCACTTCACCCTTTACCTTCATCTTTCTTGCTCTTAAGCTGCATCTTAAGAGAAGTCCTCCTACCAGTGCTGCGTGCTGCAATATGCCCAACCTTCCTACCGGGCGGCGCATTCCTTGCAGTGGCAGTACCTTTACCTGGATGGTGCTGCTTACCACCGAACGGATGGTCTATCGCGTTCTGGTGCACGCCACGTACAATCGGCCAGTGCCTGTTCGTAGCGTGTTTCTTGTAATATGCAGTGCCAGCCTTCATCAGAGGCAACTCCATCCTGCCACCCATAGAGAGGCAACCGAGCTGTGCCCTACAATCATTCCCTAGAAGTATCGTCCTTTTAGATGGCATACGAACATAAACACCCTCGGCCTCTTTTGCACGGATGTACGCAATACCACCAGATGTGCGTACCAGCTTACCGCCATCACCAGGTCTCAGCTCAATATTAAATATAGGCGACCCTTCAGGGATTTTGCCGAGTGGCATTACACTACCCAAGGCCAGCGATGCGGTTACACCTTCCTCTATCCTATCACCAACTTTAATGCCTTCAGGTGCGAAGTAAACGCGCTCTTCACCATTATCAAAGAGCACGCGCATAAGAACAGAAGAGTGTATCGGGTCTCTTACAAGCCCAACAACCTCCCCGACAAGCTTACTCCTCTTTTCTTTTGCATCAAACTGCCTAAACTTGACAGTGTACTTATACCTGTGGGAAGGGGCACGGTACCTTGGTGTTCCCCTACCCCTTTGTTGTGTAATCAAGCGTTTTCCCATCTATACACCCTGTTACATTACAAGCCCGAACTTAGTCGCAATCTCATCGGGCGTGTGCGACTTATCAAGCGTTACAATAGCTTTCTTCTCGCCTTTTGCGGTGTGGAGGACATTTATCTTGCTCACCTTAAGACCGTATACAGTCCTAAGCTCTTCCGCGAGCGTTTCCTTATCTGTCCTGGAATCCACAATAAGCGAGAGCTTATTTCCTCTCTCGAGCATCCTGCTCGACTTTTCTGTGTTGATAACCTTAATTATTGGCATTAAGCTCACCCAGCTTTGTTACAGCTCCCTTGCTCCATACAACCAACCTACCCGGCAAGCCACCCGGTGCAAGGTCGTTCACTTTCAGGTCCTCAACCTTTACCGCTTTTGCGCCGGCTATACTGGCGGCACTGTTGAGTAATGAGCAATCCTTTGATACCACAAAAAGGATAGACTTGCGCACCTTATACGCGCGTGCAAGCCTCTTCTTTCTTACACCTGTTATACGTTTCCTGCTCCTTTCAGATTTCTCAACATCTTTCAGCAGGCCAAGTGATTCAAGCAGCTTAACGACATCCTTTGTCTTCTTTAAGCTCTCTGCTTCATCAACTACCACATACGGCACTTTATAATCCCCACCAGTCCGCATCTTCACAACATCCGCACTGGCAGATGCCGCAATTGCCGAGTTGAGCGCTTTCAGGTATTCTTTCCTGTTCATCTTCTCAACAAGCACCTTCTCAACCTTTGGCGGGTGCGCCCTCCTTCCCGTAACAGCAAACGGCAACATCCTGACACGGCCATACCTGCCTTTCGGGAACTTCTCGTGTGGCAGCCTTTGTGTACCGCGGTTTTTCATTGTGCGGTATGCATCCTTGACACCGATATACTCGGCACTGGTCTGCAATCCTGCAACTTTCAGTGGTGCCTTAGGCTGGAACTTCTTGGAAAGCTCTGAACGCACCGCACGGATTATCAGGTCCCTGCGGACCTTCTCGCTGAATGCTTTCGGGGCATCCAGCTCACCTGCCTTTTCACCGGTCATTGATAAAACTTGAATCTTCATCCAAAACACCTTTCATTTTACATCGCTCTTGAAACATATACGACCTTGAACTCGCGCTTTGCATTTGGCTTCCTCAACGCGCGCCTCAGTTTTATGAGCCGTTTCTTGGTGCCAGGCACTGACCCTTTCACGATTACGTACTTGTTTTTCACGTTACCGTAATGCAAGAGCCCGCCGTTCTGCCTTAGCTTGTCAGGGGTCCCGATATCAACGATTACCTTGTTAAGTATCGTTCTCTTATGGTACCCCATCTGGCCTGCCTGTGCAACTGAATATTCAACAATTGCAGGGTGCCACGAGCCAAGATTGCCCAGGTGCCTCCTCTTGTTTGTCGCCTTAGGCCTTTGAATAGCTATACCGAACCTTTTGATTACACCCTGCCATCCCTTACCTTTCGTAACACCAATTACATCGACATAATCGCCCTTGGAGAATGCCTCCTCTATGCCTACCTCTTTACCCACGAGGCCTTTTGCATACTCGAGCTGCTTATCAACACTCTCACCGCCCACTGCAAGCTCAACATGCTCGGGGCTCTTGCTGCCAATCCCGGTAGCTGCAGGGTTTATGAGTGCAAGCACACGGACCTTGTACACGTCATTCTTGACTTTATCAAGCTCATCAATAGTCTTTGGGCTTTTTAAGCCGGCTTTCTTAAGGACACCCGCATCATTAGTGCAAAAATCGCCTATTATCTTGCACCCGTATGGGGTTTTTTTCAAAACACGTACTCCATAAACGAGCATCGGTGGAACTTCTATAACCGTCCCGGCCATTGCAACTTCCTTGCCCTTTGCGGGGGAGGTGGCAAGATCTTCGTTATAAATGAAATGCAGCATCCCCGCCTTATACCCGGCAAACCCGAGCAGGCACGGCTTGCTGTAAGACGGCCAATTCCTAACCCTACAATTAATCCTGTTAGCCCGCATGCGCGGCCTGAATGCAAGGGACCCTTTCCTCGATGAATGAGCCTTCGGCATAACATCACTCTTTTTCTGAATAGTAGGTTGTATTCAAATAAGTAATATTTAAAAGGCTTATCCCAACGCGCGTAGATTACCGCTGACGATAACCTACACCTTTGCCTCAATCGATTCTATCAGGGCGGCATATGCGGGCCGTGATATGAGCAGGCCGAGCACTGCACCCAGTATTGTTGAGGTTGCAAAGCCTACGATCTCAACGACGCCAGAGAAGAACAGCGGCAGCATAGCGATAACTGCAATTGCAACGTTCCTTGTAATGATGTAGAACGCACCCTTAATACGCTCCCTGAGCTCATCTTTGGATATGTTTTTCTCACCTTTCCTGAATACCTCATCTGTAATAATGATTTGTGCATCCAGGCTCACACCCATTGCTGCAATGATACCGGCCATAGCTGCAAAATCAATCGTGCCAAACCCGCCGATTATTGCAACCAGGATAATAATCTCCGCAAACGATATTACTATGATAGGCATGAAAAGCCTTGGCTCACCGTACCTGATTGAGACGAATATGATAATGAGTATGAACGCAATTATGCCCCCGATAACACTCATTTCAAGGAACTGTTTTCCGAGTGGTGCTGGGATGCTTATAGTTGAGCCGATGATAGCGTTTACAGGCAGCCTGCCGCCGCTGAGGATGCTTCTTATCTCTTTTGCATTGCCTGCTGCAACCTCAACATCTTCTGAAGTGCCACTGATACTGACAAGCCGGGAAGGGGTTCCCTTTGCGAGCCCTTCTGAGAGGATAGGTGCAGATAACAGCCCGATCGCCTTCCATTTATTAACGATATAATCGCCCGTTGCGTGGCTCGGTACAACTTCAAGGTTCATATCAGTATCAGGGATTGGGCGCGTAACTGCACCTGCCTGTTTTGCAATCGCCTCAACATTGCTTGCAAATGTCGCGTTTGATGAGTAAATCACAGTACTGTTGGGGTTTGCAGCAATCTCCTCTTCTACAATCTGCCTTTTCACTTCCCAGTCATCTATGATAATCACTTTAAGGCTGCTGCCTTCGATGTTATTGAACTCAGTTATGGAGCTGAGGGCTGTTGCTATGTCAACAGTTTTCGGGAAATGCTTCGGCTCAAGTAGAATTAGTGCATTGCGCGGCCTGTCCAAGAACATGTAAACTGGCTTGTTTGCCTGGCCGAGTGCGACCGCAGCAAACCTGTTTGCACCGTTCTCAGTGATTGCAAAATCAACCTCCCATTTATATGAGGTCTTTGATGCTGCGGTTATCCTGCCCTCACCTATACTGCCAGGCAGTATATCCTCACCTGTCATTGCAACCTTGTTATTTATCACAGATTCAAAGCTGCCCTGCGTTTGCAGGATTTTCTCAATCTGCTTTATTGATGACTCATCGCCTTTTGCCAACTCAACCTGCACTTCACGTGGAGGCAGTGGCCTGACAATGACCTGTGAAAGGCCGAACTTGGAAATCCTTGTCTTAAGGATGTTTACAACCTCATCCATCTGTGTAGGTGTAAGCTCCCTGTCAAACGTGATTGGGATTCTCACACCGCCTTCAAACTCTATACCGTAATTTATACCTTTTACGAATATGATTACCAATGAGAGCAGAACAAGCCCTACTAGGAAAAGCACACGCTTATCTGACAACAACTCCTGCACTTTTAGCACCCTTTTCAACGTGGTATATCATTATTACGGCGTTAAGGAGCCAGGTACCTATCAAGTCACCTATAAGCCCTGCAAGCACGATCCTGGATATGTCCTGATAAATTGCAATGTTTGTGATTTCACCTACAATGAACAGCGCAAAGAACGCAAGCATTGCAGAGAAACTCATCGTGATGCCTGTTTTCATAGCATCGTATGCGCTGGCACGCGGGTCGCGAACGCCGCGTTTCAATATACGCACCGTCAGCAGAATGTCCGTGTCTAGTGAAAATCCTATAAGCATAAGGAGCGATGCGATTGCTGCAAGTGATAATGGTATGCCGGCAAGCCCCATAAACCCGAGTGCAAAAATCACATCAAACGTTGCACCACATAACACTGCAACTGATGGGATGAAATCCCTGAATATTATGAACACCGCAATTGCACAAAGGATAGCCGCAGCAATCATCACCCATTCAATCTTGCTGAGGAACACCTCGCTCAGGGACGGGTTGATGAGCTTAAACGAGTATGAATTGTACGGGATATTCCCGGATATCTTTGAGATTATGTTGTTCCTGTACGCGAGCGTGGCTTCACTATAAAGTGATTGCACCTCAGGTTTAAGCGTATCAACATCTGCGGAGAGCGACACCTGCCTGCCGATTATTTCAGAAGCATCAGCGATTAGTGAGGTGCGCAGCTCAAGCAGGTGCTGTCTCATTTGTGCCGCGTCCTTTTCCTGCACTGCAGTGCTTGCATTTGAGCCTTTCAGTACGAGTATCTCATATTGCTTCTTTGAGTATTTGTCATATGTATCTAGGAAATCCTTGTACGTATTTTCAAAACGTACCACCGTATTGGTATGGGCAATCTCAACTTCTGCTATATGTGAGCTCCCTAACTGGTAAGTTCTCACACTTACATCCTTGAACCCTGAATGCTCAAGTGCAGCGGATACCTGCGTATCCGTCATTGGCTGCTTCAGGTCAAGCGTGACAAGCGCACCTCCTTTAAGCTCAAGACCGGGCTGCACCTGTGTTATGAACATTGCAGAAATCAAAACAAGAATGATTGGCACACCAACAAGCTTGGTGTAATCGCCCTTGTATATGTTTGGAAGCTCCATCTTTACTCATTTCCTCCATAACATTTATAATAGGTATGGGCCAGGGGAGATTTTCAACTAAAGTGGGGAAGGAACCCCCTTCCACCTCTTTCACACACCACACCAACTCTCAAGGGGATAGGTGGGTTGAGAAGGGGGGAAGGGTTCTCCCTTCCACCTCTTTCACACACCACACCAACTCTCAAGGGGATAGGTGGGTTGAGAAGGGGGGAAGGGTTCTCCCTTCCACCCTTCTTTTTGAACTCCCGGCCTCCCGATTTCCATTCCAGAGGAATGGGCTCAACCGGACACCCGTGACTGATATCAGTCGGGCGCTCCACCAGGCTAAGCTACTGGCCCATCGTTAGAGCTTCAAATTTAAGCTCAGTAAAAGTTAAAAAAGAGATGTGATTTGATGCAAATCTCTAAGCGATTTTTACACTCTCTGCAGCTTATTTATATTTAGCATTTTCCTTATTTACATAATCAGTTATAAGATTTAAGCATTTGTTTTTACTTTCATCGCTGGCACACGTTTGTTTAATTTTGCAGATAGTAGTGCTATCGCATATTTCTTTGGGTACTAAACTCAGTAGATATTTTACATGCTCTGGCGTAAATTTACCAGGATTGTTTTGCATTTCTGAAGCAATCTTAAGTAAGACAAGCCTCTCAAAAAACTTGGTTATTAAGATGTCCTTTGTATAGTCAGCACGATATTCTTCGTATATTTTTTTAACTTCTTTAAAAATGCCGGAATTTAAATCCTCAATATATTTTTCTGAAGACGTTCCATCATCTGGGGAGGGGGATATTCGTAAAATTATTGATTCCAGATATTCAAGTTTTTTTACAATAATTAGGAATTTGTCATCATAATAAGAATACATTGTCTTCAATTTATTAATCTTTTCAAGTTTTTCTTCATATTTACGTTTTTCTTCATAATTACTTCTATTTAGTTGTAGAAGTTTCTCTCTATATAATTCAAATAGTTCATATTCCAGGCGCTTCCTAAACTTTTTTTTCGTTTCTAAACGCTCTTTTATAATTCCATTAATTATTCTATCTGAGAACAATCCGTTTTCAGTGAAGTATCTAATAGAATCATACCAACAATCGCTATGTAATATATGATAAGACAATTCAGGAAGTATATTATTACTGTCTAAATGCATGGTCTTTTTGTATAAAGAGAACATATTCTTAAGTATTTCATCGTTCACCTTTTTGGAATCCTTTATTTCTTCTAATGTATATTTAAAGTCATAGAACTTGACGGAACCATCTGGCTTAGTCACCATATATTTAATAAGAGGGTCTCTTTCAGGGCTATACATAAATGGTTCTCGGCAATATTTAAGAAAACTATTAAACGTATTTATTCCTTCTATGTAAGGGTTTGCACCTTTACCCACAAGATAGTTCAAATATTCATAATCCATTAAGTAACCTTTTTCCATGGTATTTTTCACAAACAATGAAAAACCTGTCAGTACATAATTAGGAGGTAAATAGTTAATATCAGCACCCTTTTCCAATAGAACATCTATAATACCTTTGCACTTTTCAACCACGGCATAGAACAGGATCTCACTATATATATCTTTAATCTTATTATCTATCTCTTCATCTTTGTCTATCTTATTATTTATCTTAACATCACCTTTAAACTTAAGTGGCACTTCAGAAATAATCTGATTAAGCCTATCCAAATCACATTTCTTTATCTCATTTATTGTGCTCTCTTTTAGGTTACCCCTATTTACTATCTCTTGGCTTTTTAATGGGGTTCCAGAAAATACCAGCGAACCAAGTATGCAGGCACCAATAACTGTTTTTTTTGCAGTTTCTTTGAAAGATTCTTTAAATTTTGCAAACGCACTTTTTTTGGTAGTGTTGTTTTGGTCAATCTTTTCCAGTGTAGGCTGTTTTATTGATCGCATATTATCACGACACAAGCATTTATGTTAAAGAAGTAAATAAAAACCTTTCTAAACCTATTAAAGCCCAAGGAAAAACTTCCTGTTCAGGTGCATCGTATACACTTTCCTGCTCTCTTGAAATATTGAATCGTCGCCTGCATACACGCGGGCCGAAGAAACCTCCTTTGCGATTCCCTTGCTCACGCCATAATGATGCGGGCGTGCCTGTATGTCCGCAACCAGCTGGAGCACAGTTGTAAACTTTCTCTTGCGCACCGCGCACATTCTTTCATCTTTCACGAAGATATCAAAATTATTCATCTCCTCCCGTATGAACTTCTCAAGATGCTCCCCCATCCTCACGTATGGCCCTTCCTGCAGGATAATATTCGGCAGCTCTTCGTGCATAAGCTCAAACAACATATAACATTTACCCTCGTGCACCTCAGCAGTTTGGTGTGAGCAATCAAACCCCTCCTTGTCAAATGATTTCTCAATTGAAGTTAACGTCTTGCGCAGCTCACCCCATAATATATCATCTGCCTTTTCAGGGCGTGGGAACTCAAACAGCACAAAGTAAGTGCCGCGCTCTGCGGCTTTTTTGCGTATCTCACTTATTGGCATTATCTCTATTTCTGTAAAGAAAGTTGCAACGGCCGGCTTAAGGAAGAACACGTGCGCAGCCGCAACAAACTTTGAGAGCGAATCAGCACTGACAGGGGACGCAACGTTTCTCTTTTTATCCACTGGGTCCGTCACGATGAGCACATCGCCTTTGAACAAGGCGCGCAGAAGCCTCTCGCTCCTGCCTCCTGCCATATCAATCGCAACAGGGAACTGCCACTTACGCGCAGCCATAATCAGGTCGTAAAAGGAGCCATACTTCATTATGAGCAGCTCACACAGGTAACCAGAGAACCCACCTGTTTTTATCTCGGCACCGTATATCCCAAGTCGTTTTAGGAACTTCTTGAGTATGCGCACATCATCCTTCTGCTCCTCAGTGATTTTTGAAAGCACATATTTTGTATGCAACTGTGTCCTGTCAACAGCGCTTTTTATCTTTACTGGCTCGCCTTCCTTGAGCTTATAGCTCGGCACAACATCAACATGATGTCCCTTATAATACCCGCGCAGGTAGGGGTGCTGTGCATATGCAACCTCCCAGTTCTCTAAGAACTTCTTTGCCCATTCAAACGTCATGGTTTGGAGGTCATAAAGCGTATACTTTTCCGGGAAAAGCACAAAGATATCAAAATCCACATCTGAGCGTATGTATGTTTCCTTGGCAAACGAGCCGGTAAGCATAACCTCAATCTCGGTAGGCGAGATTTTGTTGAGCTTGTCAACCAGTTCATCCGCTATCTTCCTAACCTCTGCGTGCTGTTCAGGTGTGGGCTTAACCTCTTTAAGTATCTGCACGCGCATTTTCTCCCACATTTCACGTGTAAATGAGTCTTTTTCAACCATATTATACTACCTCACAGCAAACGATTGATACCCACGCAGCTTTAGCACATTTGCAAGTGTTTCGGCAAATGCACCAAACACATAAACTTTTTTGGGATTGCTATGGTCAACATACTCAATCAAATCATTAAAATCCGCATGGTCACTTAACGGGAGCGCAATGTCATACACATCGCTTGGAAACTTCGCATTCCAGCCGCTGAGCGACCCAAAATAGCACGGCTTGCGGTAATGTTGTGTAAGCCGTATCTTGAGCTCAGGCCTGAACTGCGATTTTGGGATTATACCCACAAAGTTATCCCTGAACACATCCCCCGCTTCTTCGGAATGTGAGCTTATGAAAGAGAGGTTCTGGCCGTGTTTCACATAAATTTGGCTTATGCGTGCAACTTCAGGGCTTACAACAGGGGTTATATTGCAGAACTCATTAAGCATACGTATAAGCTCTTGCGATTTCCCTTTTGCATAAACCGCAAATATCACATTACCATATTTAAGCCTGCTCAGTACTTCTTTGCGCACTAATTGTGCAATATCCTCTTTTTTTGGAAAATGATAATCAGGCGAACCGTACGTAGACTCAATGAGCAGCTCATCAGCTTCAACAATCTCAGCACCTTTATAGGTAAACCCGTCAGCAATGCTGAAATCCCCCGTATACACGAAATTTCCACCATCCTTTTGTATCTCTATTTGTGTCGCACCTAGCATATGGCCTGCTGGATGGAGCCTCACATAATCATGAGCAAGCTTTGAATTAAACACTATGTCTGCCAGGCTTATTGTAGGGTCCGAAGCGATCACTTCATCTTTCTTTTTCCCTGATACGTGGTCTGAATGCGCATGGGAAATGTATGATATGTCACCGTTCATATCGAGACAGATTGTGCGACCGTCAATCTCCACTCTCGCCAAATCCTTAAACTGCATCAAGATAATATTCTCGGCATACTCTTATATTATTAAGGATTCGTAAGTTACCGATGATGATTTCGGAAGGAGGCTGCAGGATACTTTGTGAGGAAGGTGTATTCTACAACCCGCGGATGGAGATAAACCGGGACCTGCTCTCAGCAGCGATAAGTGTAACCGGTGCAAAATCGTTTTGTGATGGCCATTCCGCAACAGGGATTAAAGCGATCCGTGCAGTATGCGAGAGCAGCGTTGAGAGTGCTGATGCAGTTGACCTGAGCAAAAAGGCCATAGCACTCATACGTAGGAATATTGCATTAAACAATCTGGAAGGTAAAATTAATGTAGTGAACGATGATGTGCGTTTTGTGCTGATGAGGCACAACTATGATTTTGTAGAGATAGACCCGTTTGGCACACCCGCACCTTATTTTGATGCACTTGCAGACTCTTTTTCTTGGCGCAAGCGGGGACATTTTTCGGTTACTGCAACAGACACCGCAGTATTATGCGGTGCAGAATCAAAGGCGTGCAGGCGGGTTTACGGCTCAATTCCATTTCATAAGGAGTTTGTGCACGAGAGCGGGATAAGAATCCTTATATCGCGCATACAATCCATATTTGCAGGGAGGAACATTGCAGTTATACCTCAGCTTTCCATATCACACAGGCATTATATCAAGATATTTTTTGAAGTACGAAAAAGTGCAGTACTATGCGATGAGAGCCTATCAAAATCGAAGATGCTGGCATACTGTGAAAAATGCCTGCACAGGAAATACTTTAAGGCAGGAGAGAGTGCAATATGTGATTTTTGTGGAGCCAAGATGCAGGTTGCCGGCCCGTTTTGGGCAGGGCTTCTTCATGACACGGCATTCGTTGACAAGATGATACACACGATCGAAAAGAGAGAGTACAGGAGTTCTGAAGAGGAATTGAATTTATTAAATGCTATCAAGAGTGAAAACTTTGAGGGGTTCTGTTATGAGCTGCACACTTTATTTAGGGGTAAGCACATACCCAAGACCGAAAAGGTATTGGGTGCGCTGAGGGATTCAGGGTTCAAGGCGTCTCCAACAGTATACAAGAATTGGATTATAAGGACGACTGCAACAGCAAAGGAGATAGTTGAGGCCATTGAAAATGTAAAGCCACTGTAGCTCCAAACAAGCACAAAGAAATGTTTAGATGTTCACACCGAGCTCTCTTGCGAGTTCCTTGTACCTGTTCCTGATTGTAACTTCTGTAACACCGAGCGCTTCAGCGATTTCTTTTTGTGTTCTTTTCTCACCGGTGAGTTCACACGCGATATACACAATTGCAGCAACTACACCCTGTGGACCGCGCCCAATTACAAGGTCTTTCTTCATTGCCTTATCAAAGAGCTCGCTGACCTTTGCGACTGTCTTATCCGGCAGCTTGAGGCGTGTTGAGACACGCGGGATGAGCTGCTCAGGGCCGCCCAACGGGACTTTCAAATCAAGCTCGTGCGAAATAAACCTGAACGTCCTCCCGATTTCTTTCCTGTCAACACCGGACACTTGTGCTATCTCATCAAGCGTTCTGGGTATAGAGTGTTTTCTGCACGTTGCATACAACACTGCACTCACTACATTCTCTATGAGCCTGCCACGGACAAGGCCTTTCTCTGCAACCTGCCTGTACAGCAGGGCAGCATCCTCACGCACATCCTTTGAAAGCGCCAGGTATGATGCAATCCTGTCAAGCTCATTAAGCGCAATCATAAGATTTCTCTCAATAGATGTTGATACCGCCGACCTCTTGTGCCACTTACGCATCCTGGATATCTGTGCAACCTTTTTACCGGAAATTTTAAGGCCGCGGATATCCCTGTTATAGAGGTCAATCTCAGTTGTAAGCCCCTTATCCGGCCGTATGTATTTTATAGGTGCGCCGCCGCGCGCTTTGGCTTTAAGCTCATCAGAGCTGTATGCACGCCATTCAGCACCCATATCAATGAGGTGCTCTGCAATCACAAGGCCGCAGTCAGCACACACGAGTTCCCCTCGCTCATAATCTCTAACTATGCGCCGGCTACCACAGTTCGGGCACACGATTGCACCTACATTGGAAGAAATAGTTTGTTGTTTATCATCATCATTGCTTTTCATAGCCTTTGCGGGCTTGCTTTTTCTAGCCATATGCATAAACAATAATCGTAAAGTTTTTAAACCTAATATACGCTTGGTGCAGATGCAGATAAAAACAATTGCACGCTGAAATTATGTGCGGTGGTTTCTGTTGAAATACGTGAACAAAGATACTAGTGAGATTAAGGTCCCAGAGAAGCTTATTGAACAGGTTATCGGCCAGGATAAGGCGGTTGATATTATACGCAAGGCTGCAAGGCAGAAACGGCACGTCCTGCTTGTAGGGCAGCCCGGTACTGGAAAGAGCATGCTAGCACAGGCAATGTCTGAGATGCTGCCTGCAGAAGAGCTTGAAGATGTGCTGATTTACCCAAACAAGCATGATGAGAACAATCCGAAAGTGCGCGTTGTAAAAACATATGATTCACCCGATGAGTTAAAGAGGAAACTTCCCGGTAAGGGAAGGCGCATAATAGAGAGCCATAGGAAGGAGATGGCTACAAGTGAAAGCGGCTCATTTTCAATTGTTAAGGTTCTGCTGATTATAATTGCAATCTCTGTTATCGCAGCCATAATCTACCAGAATGCTATGCCTGGCTCAACAAACTTGATTGCTGCTGGCACGCTCGGTGCGTTTATCCTGCTTGCTGCGTGGCTGTTTGTTTCGCAGCTCAGCAAGAGGATGGGGCAGATGTATGCACCCTCTGAGCCAAAACTGATTGTTGATAACAGTTTCAGGGAAACTGCACCGTTCCATGAGGCTACAGGGTCAAAGGCAGGTGCATTGTTTGGTGATGTTAAGCACGACCCCCTGCAGAGCGGCGGGCTTGGTACGCCGGCACACCTGCGTGTTGAGGCAGGAGCAATACATAAGGCACATAAGGGTGTTTTGTTCATCGATGAAGTTGCACTGCTTGGGCAGAAATCACAGCAGGACCTGCTTTCTGCAATGCAGAACAAGAAATTTCCGATAACGGGCCAGAGCGAGACGAGCTCGGGCGCGCTTGTTCGCACCGATCCCGTCCCTTGCGATTTCCTGCTTGTTGCTGCTGGTAATCTCCAGGATGTTACAAAGATACACCCGGCACTCCGCTCACGGATAAAGGGATATGGGTATGAGGTGTACATGGAGGATACAATTGATGACACTCCTGAGAACAGGAAGAAGTTTGTCCAGTTTATTGCACAGGAAGTCAAAAAAGATGGAAAGATACCGCACTTTTCAAACGGTGCCGTTGAAGAGATAATAAACTCTGCAAAGAGGATGGCGGGAAGGAAAGGCAAGCTTACATTAAGGATGCGTGACCTGGGCGGTCTGATTCGTGCTGCGGGGGATATTGCAGTTGAGCAAGGCGCAAAGGTTGTTGAGGCAAAGCACGTTCAGCAGGCCAGAAGTGTTGCATCACCGCTTGAGCAGCAGATTGCTTCAAAAATTATCGATTTCAAGAAGGAGTATGATGTATTTGCAAACAAAGGAGTTGCAATCGGAAAAGTGAACGGCCTTGCTGTTATTGGTGAAGGGAGTTCAGGTATCGTGCTACCCATAGAGGCGCAGATTACCCCTGCCAGCTCAAAGCAGGAGAATAGGATTATTGCTACAGGCAAGCTTGGTGAGATTGCAAAAGAGGCGGTTGAGAACGTATCTGCAATAATAAAGAGGCATCTTGGTGCGGATGTTACAAACAAGGATATACACATCCAGTTTTTGCAGACTTACGAAGGTGTTGAAGGTGACAGTGCCAGCATAAGCATAGCAACTGCGGTATTCTCGGCGCTTGAGGAAATTCCGATTAAACAGAATATTGCAATGACAGGGTCGCTGAGCGTGCGCGGTGAAGTCCTGCCCGTTGGTGGTGTAAGCCCAAAAATAGAGGCCGCGATTGAAACTGGTATGGAAGCGGTAATTATCCCGTTCAGTAATAAGGACGATGTAGTACTTAGCAAAGACCAGCTTAAGAAAGTGCGTATAATCCCAGTAAAAACATTCAAGGAAGTGCTAGAGTATGCACTGCACGATTCAGCAAAGAAAAGAAAGCTGTTAAAGATGTTATGATTTATCTGCTGGAAACGTCTTTTATTGTACTAGTGCTATCTAGCGCAGAGTATGGTATGTATCATATTATTAATAGTTAAGCTTATATAACATTACATACATAATAATAGAAGAAACCTATAAAGGATAAGGGGGTGTAATGAATGGCAGTTGAGTACACTGAATACAATGGGAACAAGTTGATAGTTCTTAAAGCATCTGAGGCCGATAAGTTTCCCTTTAGTTTTGGGAAAAGAAAGGCCAGGCTTATAGTTGAAAACTTTGATGCAATAAAAAAGTTTGCGGAAGAAGAATAAATAACTGCTCTTTTTTATTGTTATGCCTAAAGCCAATACGGCTTCTTTATTTTTGTTGCAAACATAATATTGAATGTATCGAATGCAATATAAAAAACATGCACGAGCAGGTTTCCAATGCTTCCGGAACTTGCTAATGCTCCGCCCAGTCATTATATATCTTTTTAAGTGATTTTTTGCGTGCTTGTGATACGTGGTAAAGTATTACATCGCTTGTATCCTGCCCTATAAGTGTGTAAATCTTACCCTGCGCCCCGCGTACCCTACCAATCCGCTGTTGCATTGCAATGTGCGAATATGGTGCAGAGTAGTTTATGCACAGTTTTATTGCCGGCATGTGCAGCCCCTCGTTTGCAACGCTTGTTGCAACAAGCACTTGAAACTTTCCCTCTTCAAAATCCCTTCTAATACGAAGTTGTTTTTTCTCACTCATCTCTGACTTGCCGAGCAACGCAACTGCCGGGAAAGTGCTTTTGCTAAGCTTGGCTGCAAGGCGTAACGCGTGCGATTTTGTTTCAACGAAAATTATTGCCTGCTCATTATGCTCTGCCAATAGGTTGTATATGTATGTGAGCTTAGGATGGTCTTCCAACGATGCTGCTATGCTAAGGCATTTCTGGTACTTATCGGATTCCCGCAGTAAGGCAGCTGCCTTTGTCTGGTCCATAGAGAGTTTCTTATGATACTCAAAAAATTCTTCAGTCCCTATACGCTCAAGTGTAGTGTAATGATAGCATGCCTTGTAGACTGCCGCATGGTAAGAGCAGGTAAGGTAATATGCCTCAGATTGGTCATCATAAGATGTGAACCTGTCCCTGTACTGGTTAATTATGTGCATCCCGCTATTAAGTTCTTTTGTTCTGGGTATCCTAAACTCATACGTTAGATGTCTGTAATGCTTTAGCAGTATGTCCATCCCTGCATAATTCGCATAATGGAGCATCTTATCCATAAGTTCTTTTATGAGTTCACCGTATACACGTAAAGCTTCCTTTCTTTTTTCTTCAAGAGGTACCCATAATTTAATATGCGGCGCGTAACCAACATACCTTTCTATCTCTTTTTGGTCTCCTGAAAAAATATGCTTTACCTGCATATTATCCATGAGTGCAAGAAGACGCTCCTTGTTCTCTGCCGGGGAGGCTGAAAACCCGACACGCGGCACGCCAAACCCAATTGCAAGATTGACTATGTGCATGTAATCATCGGCACCAAGCGTATGATGGACTTCATCAAGGATAATTAATGCAAAATCCTGAATATAAAGGCGGTCTCTTATAATATCCTGCATTATCGCCTCTGGCGTGCCAATAACAAGCCTGGCCTTCCTGTAAAACTCAGGGTCCTTCCGTTTCTGGCGGTTCTCACCGACCGCAAACGCAATCTCATCTTTGCTTAAATTAAAGCCGCACGGGCCTATTGCAGCATCATAATGCTGCTTGCACAGGATATGCGTATCAGCGACAAGCATCACTTTCCCACGCTTGAGCGACTCAGCAGCAAGTAGGAACTCAATATCGGTTTTTCCGGTACCGGTTCCTAGTTGTATTATTGCGCTCTTATTCTCAAGTGCAAACAAGAGTGCTTTTTTCTGGTATGTCCTGTATTCATACTGATGCGGCTTGAGAAGAGAGAAGTCATAAGCGGCCAGTTTTGAGTCGAGTATACAATTGATATCCTCCTCACATTTGGGCTTTTTTTCACCGAACAAGTCAAGCGACAGCTGGTTTGGGTTATAGGCCTTTTTCCTAGCCCTTCTCCTCAGCATCGTCTGCATAAGTGAGGATGATTCCGTATTGGCCATGCCAAATTATAAGTTGCCAGTAATAAAAACATTACCATACTGGCCAACGCAATTGCATTTTGCCCTCCTGGTGATATGGTAATAAAAGCATACGTGCCTGGCCAGCTGGCTGCCGTGTTTGATTAGGTTCCAAGTGCTTTCTTGCCCTTTTGTTTTAATGGCTGCATTAGATACACTCCAATGATGAGAAGAATCATTACAAAAGCCAAGCCACCATAATCAAACAGTGGGAGGAGGATGCAACAGTATGCAACCTGCCCAAGTCCACCGAACAATGACCAGAATTCCATTGAATTGTGTATGGCGTGCAGGGCCATCGCAGGCAACGGTGCAAACAGCAGGCCGAGTGTCGGGAACGCAAACTCCTTCTCTTTAAGGTAACCTATTATAGCTCCTGTGAGGGATGTGAACACACCATGTGTTGCAGAGAATACTATCGAGCGCAATATGAACACTGCAAACCACATTGCTGGATTGCCACCCATTGGATTGTTTAATAGATACAGCCAATCCTCAACAAAAGCAAACCCCATCCCTATTATAAAACCATATACGAGGCCATCGACCATATTGTTGAGTTCATGATGCAACGAGAACACTGCGATGCCCATACCCTTGAAAAACTCCTCTACAAGCGGTGCAATGATCATCGCAGAGAGAAACCCTACCCCAATTGCAATGAATATATTGCCTAACAGTGAGTTCAGGCCTATTGACATCAGGCCTGCAAGGCCGCCCCACAGGAACAGCGATACAATAATCCTGAGAGGCTCACGCTCCTTGTAATCTGCAAGCCACATAACAGCAGTCCACAGGAAAGGTGTTATGAACGCAAGAAAACCGCTCAGCATAAACGCAAAAAACGCCGAGAACGATACGAGCGAGTTTGATGCAAACATAATGTAAAAGAGAAGAACTGCGATACCTGCAACCTCTGTAATCCAGAACCATGGTGATGAGATAAGCGCCTGGTACATTTCGGTCCAGCTTTTGGCATTCTTGAACGGAAGGAGGAGGGTTGAGAGGCTGTATTCTTCTTTGTATTCCTCAATGTGCTTCGCGCCAGCCGCAACATAAAGCACGATTATGAGCACAGCTGCCATAAACGCAAGCGCGATGATTGAGGCAAAAAGCATCATTATTGAGTATCCCCACAGCAGTGAATCATACTCATCCCAATCAATCGCCAGCACTATCGGGTCGGCACGCGCAATCGGGCCGGTTAGGTAATGCTCAAGCACAGGGTACAAGATTACCTGCTCACGCACTATGTATGCGTGTGCAATGCTCACATTACAGTGTATTTGTGTTTTCCCGACAAAAGTTACTTCCTCGTCAGATGGCACACATTCGTGCACATCGCGTATGCTATCGTTAGCAACAATATACACAACCACAGTTTCGCCATCTTTGATTTCAGGTGTGCTTAGCGTAATTGCAATTTCAAACGGCGAATCCTCAGGCACATACAGCTCTTGTGGCGAATCGATTGATGCATTAATTCCGTGAGGTATATCTGCCAGCCTTGCAGTTGCGCTTTCTGCTGGCACCAAAGCAGGCAGCACGAACAGGTCAAGAATACTTATAGATATCGCACACCCTGCAATAAGTAGTAATACCGCAAGGAAAAGCGCATTCAGCTGTGATAGTTTGTTTTGCACATTTGCACCTTTTGCCTATTAGATAAAATATGTAATGATTGCCACAAAATAATATAAGCTCCAGTTAACAGATGGAGGCGGATACCGTCATATTTTTCAATTCAAGTGCTTTCTGGTAATTGATGAAGTTCACTATTAACTGAGATGAATTCTGTATCGCCAGTGGTATCAGGTGCTCAGCTTGGTAGTAGCACTCATCATCAGTAAGCCCTTTCTTGGATAGGACTTTCTGCCCGGGCGCATCGCCCTCAACATCTACGCTTTTATATTGCCTTGTTACATTAACGATGCTGTTTACAAAATGATCTAGTTTTTCGTTGATGTTATCAGGTGTCCAAGAAGTATCCGGTGAAGGTGGGGTAAGGGAAGCGCTGCTCCAAATTTTAATGTTCATGTCTTTCTCGCCGCGCTGGATATGAGGATAATCACTTCTCTTTAACCATTGCTCAAAAGAATCCAGCTTGCCAAGGAATCGTGTTGGGCCGTGGATGTCATTGTGAACGTGTGCAGGCACGTGCAAATCTGATATTAAATGGACCATATGCCCAAGCGCCACGTATGCCTTGCTCTTATCACCATTCTGGTAGTATATAGTTGCAAGCTTCCAGTATGCTTTTAGCCTGTCAAGCGCACTCTGGAATTTAATCTCGCCATTCTGAACATTGAGGCCACGGTCCCCTTCTTCACGAGAATTATCATAGAAATGTGCCATGTACGGCCTGTTTATCACATCATCCTGGATATTGCCTCCGGCAATTTTCTTCCATATTTTTGCAACCAGCCAGAACATGCTTTTGAGCATGCTCGGCACTTCCGGGTCCCTCTCGTTTAAAGGCACAAGTGCGTTTGCATATTCCTCTATGTTTTTGTATTTTTTAATTGGCTTCTTTACGAACAGGTCATCAAGTGTCTCACCAGGCATAAAAACATAATCTTCTGCAAGTGCACCTACCATTATATGCAATGTATACCTAATGGCGCTCTTCTCGCATGACAGCTTTGCAGCTTCATATGCAAGGTACTCATGGCATGCACCTGGCGCTTCAAGCATCCTTTTAACTTCTTTTTGGGCATCTTTCATTTCTATGAATCTCTTCCATCCCTTATTTGTATCATTAATTTCCTTTGGATAAAGTATATGCAATGATTCCCACTCAGCAAGCCCACGCGCAGGAGTACCCTTTTCAGGGAAGGGGCCCGTATCGAATTTTGAAATATAATCATCAGGTGAAGATGGCACGGCGATTTGCTCTATAAGTGGACTTTTGGATGCAAACGCCGTCCCGCCCGCCATGGCAAACGCTAACTGTAAGGAAGGCGGTCTAATGTCAAACATGGAGTTAAACTTATCTCTTACGCTTCTCAGGCACTCTTTAACCTTAATGGTTGCGCGTGCCATAAATACTTAGGGCATAAACTTATTTTTATACCCTTCTGGCCATCAGAATATAACCACGTCTGAAAAACTGCCATAACTTTTAGTTTTATATTGTTAAATTCTCGGAATATATGCATGTTAACTGAAAAAGCAGGCGTAACAGGCATCCATCGTGCATTAAGGTATGCATTCCCGCCCAACCAGCTTAAATTATGCGGGCCAAAGCTTGACATTGACAGTTACAGGCTTCTTTTTGAAAATACTGAGAAAGCCCGCGAATTCCTTATATCCTTGCCTTATCTTGGGAAACGCTGTGCGAAGATTGCCATGCAGAGAAACCTGGATACTTTTGACTCTCGTGTCATAAATGCATATTTTCTTGGAATTTACCCATATGAAGAGAACGGCAGGCCCATGACACATCTTATGGATATATTGATAACAGATGGGACAATGGCATGCAACACAAAAAACGATGCTGCAAGAACACATTTCATAACACGCTTGAACAGCTGTACAGTAAGGTGCGGGACGGTTATATCAAGTGGGAATTATAACATTTTTGCCAACATAACCACGTTTGCGTTTTCCGATAACAAGATAGTGCAGGTCATAACAAAGGAAACACTTACCCCACTTCCTTTTGATAATATAGTGCCTAAACCTGGACAGGCGATTACAACCCACGGGTTGTACCTTATAGAAACCATATCCCAGGAGCAGCTCTGGCTGATAAATGTTGAGGTTCAAAGGGAAATCAAGATGTTCAACGACTCCCTGAAGAAATAAAGGCTCAGGCTTACTGCAGGAACTCAACATGCCTGCTTGATTTTGTTATTGTGAAGATGCTTCCCTGGCAGGAGACCCTTGCAAGCTTTCCATCCAAAAGAAGCGATGCGTTTGATGGTGCAACAACATCTATTTCATTTGTATTTGAAACTTTAGGTTTGACGCGTTTCAGGTATGGGCAAATTGGAGTTATTGAAAGTGATGATGAAGAAAGAGGTAGTTTTTTCCCACCGGCAGAATATGAATAGGCAGACGAGCCAAAAGGAGTTGCGATGATAAGACCATCACCGCAAAATTCAACCACTTTCTTATCAATGATGTACTTTATTTTTACGATGTTATGGTCGTTGGTATGAAACACCACATCATTCATCGCCCTACCGATTATTACACCCTCAGACCGAACATCAAGCAAAGGCAATCTTACTGATTTGCCACGCCTTAACAGCCTGATTATGCGTGATTTCCAGTTTTTGTTGTTTAGCTGTGAGCGGTAAGTTGTTTCAGAGCCGATAAGCAGGACCTTGCCTTTGAGCTCGCTGAGGTAATGGTACAGTGTCCCATCACCCCCAATTACAATCGTGAAATCCGGGCGGTCTTTTGTATATGAATATCCATTTTTCATGAGCAGCTGTGATATATCCATTACCATTTCAACAGCCCAGTCTTTTTGCATATTTGCATAAACACAAAACGAAGGCATAAGATTACCTTGCCGGAAAACTATTTAAGCATAGAGCTCAATAGTCATATTATGCCTACCAAAGAGATGCTACAGCAACAGCCATCTGGAAACATCCTAACTCAAGAAGAGCAGATGCAGATGTTTGCCCAGATAGAGAAAGTGCAGGCATACCTGAATGCGCTCAAATACCTCACATCAATTAAGAAATCGGCTGAGTATTACTTGAAAACTACACAAGAGCTGAGAAAGGAGTCCCCGCAGCATATACAATTAATTGCTGCAGAAGAAAACTGCAAGTCTGTGATTAAGCAGGTTGACCACTTGATAAAGGAGCTTAACGAATCTAGTTTAGCACTGTCCGCATATGAGATTAAGGATTTTGCGCTCAACAGGTCAAAACAAGCGTATGAGCTGAATCTTAAGACAAAAAAATTTCTTGATGACTATTTGAAAAATTCACCGTGGGCAATGCTCAAAAAAGAAGCTATGAGAACAGCTGCAGAATCAGTCCCGGTAGTCGGTGGGCCGGTGGCTGTTACCACTGCAATGCTTGATTATGATAAGGCAGTTAAGGAAGGCGAGAATGCATCACTTGCGCGCATAAACCTATATATTGTAGGTGCGCTCATGCTTATTCCCGGCGGTGCCGCCTCAATAAAATTAATCAAAAAGTTGAATAAGGGCCGCGCAGTCGAAAAGCTGTTTGGGCTAAAATCAACAGAAGAGGTAATTAGGCGGGCAGATGATTTTGTGAAACAAATCCCTGCGGAAGTGACCGATAAGCTAGAGGTCGCCCGTAAATCGATTCCATATCATACAGAAAGCATTTTTAAGTCACTGGAAAAGGTTGATGGCTCGCTTGATATGCTGGTTAAAAAATACGCGAACATTGAAGAGATTGCTAAGGATGGATGTGTATACGTGCTTGACAAGAGCGGTACGTGGTTGCTTAACGGTATAGACACAAAAGCCGGTGATCTTGGGCTTCTGGTTTATTTTGAGGCAATGAAAAAGCTCAGTAATAAAGGCTTATATGTAGTCAGGATTACTGAGAAGGGTGATGAGGTAGTTATACTCGGCCGAAAAGGGCTTGAGAAAGAAATACAAGGTGCGCTTAAGGAGTCAGCAAAAGAGGTTTTTAAGAGATATGGGATTAAAAGCTCGCTTGGGTTTGAGGAAAAATGTGCCAAAGCATCAATACTCTCAACAGATATTGTTATTAGGGAAGGCAAGGTTATGTACAAGAGTGCTGGCAAGGAAGTTCCGTTTAGCTTAAGCGAGCTGATTAATGATGCTGAGATTCAGCATTCGCTTAAATCGTTGTCAGATTCAGAAAAGAAGATTGTGTACAATTTTGTTGATGGGCTGCGCAAAGTTAAGCTGATGAAAAAATCACCACCTGAGAGGACAACTGGGTTGCAAATAAAGGTTTTATACGAATTTGAGGACCCAAAAATGCAAAATGCGCTAAAGAAGATAACTGAATCAAACAACAAAGCAGTGCATCAGGCTAACCTGAACTTAATCGGGCCGAGCACAGCTAACCAGTTTGGTCATATAAATGCAGATAGCATGACAGCTGCCGCGTTTGATGCGCTCGTATCCAGCGGTAAAATAACCAAGGAAGAGGCAAAGGCAATATCCCAAAAGGCAGCACTAACATATTCCATTGAATCAGATGATGTCGCAAAGAATCTCTCAAGGATAAACGGGCTAGAGATAAAAGCAATTGTAGGCAATACAAAAGTAAAGCTTAGGTTTTTTGTGGGCACCGCAGATGAAATTGATGACATAGTAACTACAAAGATGCTTTCCAGGATGGGTGTAAATGAAGACACGATTAAGCAGATTCTACCGCGCGTTAAAGATATCAATCGTACAATTGCAAGGCTTCATATGGAAGGTGCCGATATTTCGCCGTGGGCCCGTGATTCCATTGCGATGTTACATTATTTTATGAGTTATTAGAAGGTGATATTATGACAAAAAGCAAAAAACCAGACCCTGAGGAAGTACGGATACAGGTGACTTTTCTAAGGACCTGCACCGAAAAGCTTGCAGGTGGGAAATACGATAAGGAGTTGACGGAGGCGGTTACAAAGGCAAAGGCAGAATTTCCACGGCTTGCTCCAAAAATAGAAGAGCTTGAGAAGATATGCAGGCAGGAGGATGCTGCATCACTAGGGATTGTTCTTGCAGGAGAGCTTAAGTACGGGCTGGAGAGCGAATTGATGATGGAGGAGTGCCTAGGTAATGCAAAGACTATAATTGATGACTGGATAACCGTTTCAAACCTTGTTAAAAATAGCGGGGAACGTTAGGCAGCAGGTAAACCATTAAAAATAATCAATTCCTAATGGAAGCGATGGTGGGGGAAAGCGTTACAGGGAGGATTACTCCTGCAATGGCACAGTATTGGGAGATAAAAAAGAAGTATCCTGATTGCTTAGTTTTATTCAGGATGGGTGATTTTTACGAGACGTTCTATGAGGATGCAAAAATAGTATCGCGCGACCTGCAGATAGTCCTCACATCACGCGGGAAGAATGATGCGAAGGCGCCGCTTGCGGGCATACCTTACCACGCACTTGAGCAGTACTTGAAAAAGCTTATGGGAAAAGGGCACAAGGTAGTTATAGCTGAGCAGCTTGAAGACCCACGCAAGGCCAAAGGATTGGTAAAGAGGGGTGTCGTAAGGGTAATAACCCCCGGGACGCTGATTGAGCCTGCACTGATGAACGAGAAAGCAAACAACTATATTCTTAGTATATTTTCAGATGGAGGTAAGATAGGCCTGTGTGCCTGTGATATCTCGACAGGTGAGGCGTTCACAACTGAGCTTGCAAAAGATGGTATTGATACTGAGTTTGAGAAGTACCGGCCAGCGGAAGTTATACTGCCAAAAGGCGCAACGCAGGAATATGATTGGCTCGATAGGCTGGAGCGCGAGTATGGGTTTAAGAGGACTGAGATTGAAGCGTACAAGTTTGATGAGAAAAACGGAGAGTATGTTTTATCCAAATCAGGCAGTGCTGCATCTTTTGCGCCTTATGGGTTAGAAGAGTTCCCATATGCGAAGAGGGCAGTTTCAGGAATGCTTTCATATATGGAATACACTGCTGCTGGGTCTACACTACCTAGGCTGCACAAGATTTCGTATTATAGCACTTCTAAGAATATGGTTATTGATGCTACAACAATGCGCAATCTTGACCTGCTTGTGAACCAAGCCGATGGAAGTGAAAAGGGCACACTTTTAAGCGTGCTTGACAGGACTGTGACACCGATGGGCGGGCGTATGCTCAAGCGCTGGCTCTCTTCACCGCTGCTGGATAAGAAGAGGATTGATGAACGGCTTGATAATGTTGAAGCGCTTACGCTCAATCCGATACATCTCGAAAAGATAAGAAGCACACTCTCATCCATAGGTGATATAGAGAGGATTGCAACCCGCATTAATTACAGAAGCGTACTACCTCGTGAGTTGCTGATGCTTAAACAGTCAATCGAGAAGGCAAACGAGCTGAAGCAGATGCTTGCTGAGTATAAGATGCATGGGAAATTCTTTGATGAGTTTATCGCTTCGGAGCCACTTGATGATGTGGTAAAGCAGATAGGGATAGGGATAGATGAAAACACAAAACAGCTCGTACGCGAAGGTGGCGTGATTAAGAAAGGATATTCTGATGAGCTGGACCAGTTAAGAGATATGATTGGAAACTCACACCAATGGCTGGAGAAGCTCGAGGAGGAAGAGCGGGAGAGGACAGGAATAAAAACACTGAAGATAAGATACAACAAGATAATAGGATATTTTATTGAAGTCCCAAAAAGCCAGGCTGATAAAGTGCCTCAGGAATACATACGCAAGCAGACACAGCTTGCAAGTGAGCGGTTTATTTCCCCAAGGCTGAAAGAAGCGGAGGTTATGGTCCTCAACGCAGAGGAGAGAATCAAGGAGCTTGAGCAGGAGATTTATGATAAGATTGTAGAATACCTTAGTGGGTACACAAGCAGGATGTACGCCCTTTCTTCATATATTGCAGAGCTTGACATATACCAGAGCTTTGCAAAGGTATCTTATGAAAACAGGTACAAAAGGCCTACGATTATTGAAGATGGGGCGCTCGTAATAATTGGCGGTAGGCACCCAGTGGTTGAGAGGGTTACAATAAATTTTGTGCCTAACGATACAAGGCTTGATAATGATAACCTAATCATGGTAATCACCGGCCCAAATATGGCTGGGAAATCAACAGTGATGCGACAGGTTGCGCTAATTTCTATAATGGCACACATAGGTTGTTTTGTGCCTGCTGAAAGCGCACAGATACCTTTGATAGACAGGGTGTTCACGCGTGTTGGAGCACGCGATGATATTACCCGTGGCCAGTCTACGTTTATGGCAGAGATGGTTGAATGCGCAAACATACTTAACAATGCGACAAGCCGCTCTTTGGTTATTCTTGATGAGGTCGGCAGGGGCACATCTACTTATGACGGGATGGCTATCGCGTGGGCAATCATTGAATATATAGCAGAAAAAATAAAATGCAAGACGATGTTTGCAACACATTATCATCTTCTTAACCTGCTTTCTGTAAAGTACCCATACATAAACAACTACAATGTCTCAGTTGAGGAAAGCGGGAATTCCGTTGTATTTCTGCATAAGCTTGTGCAGGGCGGCACTGATAAGAGTTATGGTGTGCACGTAGCCAGGATTGCCGGCCTGCCACGCGAAGTTGTTGACAAGGCAGCACAGCTCTCAAAAAGCTTGGAACAGAACGATTTCGTGCACAAAGAGACACTGCATAGGCTTGCACACGGCAAAAAGAGCCTGAGAGAGGACCGGCAAACCAGCATTGAAAGCTGGTAGCCTAGCAAGGTTTGAAAAATTAGGTGTTATCTATATGGGTGAAATAATTGAGATGCCGCAGGCGTTGCGCGAGAAAATAGCTGCAGGTGAAGTAATTACATCTCCATACTCAGTGGTAAAAGAACTTATTGAAAATAGTATAGATGCCGGCGCAGATGATATTAAAGTATATATTGAGAAAGGCGGGAAACGTTTGGTAAGGGTAATTGATAACGGCAAGGGGATGGATAGGAATGACTTAGAAATATGCAGCAGGAGGTTCACAACCAGCAAGGTGCATAGCATCCAGGATCTTGAGAGGATAGGCACTCTTGGGTTTAGAGGTGAGGCCCTTGCGAGCATTGCGGCTGTGAGTGTGCTTTCGGTGCAATCTATAAAAAATGGCGCTAATATTGGGTACGCAGCCGAATTTGGTGATGATGGGATACCAACCAAAATCCAGGAATCACCGATTGTTAGGGGCACTATTGTTGAGGTGCGGAACCTGTTCAGCAGGTTTCCGGTGCGCTTAAACTTTCTTAAGTCAGATGAGGCAGAGGCATCTAAGATTATGTCACTTGTTACAAAGTACTCACTTGCCAGCCCAAACATAGCATTCACGCTATACAAGGATGGTACTGAGGTGTTTCGATCGCCACAGTGTGATGAGCTTGGGAAAGTGTTTCATGCTTTCGGCCAGGAAACTGCAGAAAATGTAATCCGGGTTGAGCATCATAATGAAAATATACGCATAAGTGGATACGTATCTAAAATTGGATACTCGAGAAAGACGAGGGAGTATCAGGTAATATTCATAAACGGGCGGCTCGTGAAAAGCAGCACAATCACCAGTGCAGTTGAGCGTGGGTATTCAGACAAGATATTCCTTGGAAGATATCCTGTTGCAATACTTCACATAAGGCTTTCTCCTGAGATGATTGATGTAAACATACACCCATCAAAAGAAGAGGTCAAATTTAAGAATGAGCATTTTATTGAGGATATGATTATCAATGCCATACAAAAATCTCTTCAGGGCAGCAGCCAAACAATAATAGCAAGCGCGGATGGTAAGATGTCCAGGCCGGCACATGCATATGCCACAGAAAAAGGATTACAAACCGTATTAACCGATACAGTTACAAACACTCATAAATCAGGCCACTCTGAGGAGAAAAAGAGCATTACACAACCAGGCGAAGAATTTTTATACATTCGTGCATTGGGGCAGTTAAACAAGACCTACATAATAGGGTATGATAATGATGGTTTAGTGCTGATAGACCAGCACGCGGCTCAAGAGCGCGTTTTTTATGAGAAGTTTACGCAGCAGCTCAAGGAGAATGCTGTTGCTGTGAACAAGTTGCTTAAGCCTTTCCTGTTTACGGTTGGCCACGATGATGAGAAAATAATAGAGCAAAACAAAAATTTGCTTGAAAGGTATGGGTTTTTTGTTGAGATGGCTGGAAGGAGCGAGTATGCACTGATATCTATTCCGGCACTTTTTGGGAAAGCTTTTGATGCAGAAGTTATCCGCGATGTGCTAGATGAATTAAGGGAAAATGCTAACGGGCCAGTTACGATTGATGAGACGCTTGACCACAGGATTGCCACACGTGCGTGTAGGAAAGCTATCAAGGGAGGTGATGAGCTTACCATTCCTGAGATGAACGCACTTCTTGCAGCGCTTGCCAGATGCAGGAATCCTTATACTTGCCCCCATGGGAGGCCAACAACCATAAGGATGAGTTGGGGGGACATTGAGAAAAAATTCAAGCGTTCTGAGTAATTTGGTGTGCATAATGAATATAAAAAACAAGGCGATTCTTGCACCGTTGAGCGAGTATACAACGGCACCTTTTAGGAAACTCTGCAAAAAGTACGGTGCTGATTTGGTGGTTGTACCTCTTGTAAGTGCGACCGCTATCGCACGTAATCCTCGCTATGCGGAGAAGATTGATTACAGCCCTGAGTTTGATGATGGTATACAGCTGTTTGGGGCGCGCCCAGCCGATTTCAAAATTGCACTGGATGTGTTATTACAAAAATTTCCTTCGCTGAAATGGGTTGATTTAAACTGCGGTTGCCCGTCTTATAGAGTATGTGAGCCAGGTGCAGGTAGTGCGCTTCTTAAGTCCCCGGATACTGTGGCTGATATTATAAGGCAAATGCGTGCAGGGATTAAAGTTCTTTCGATTAAGATGCGGCTTGCTGGGGCACACGAAGAAACGATTGCGTTTGCAAGAGCGATTGCTGAGGAGGGTATTGATTTTATTACTGTGCACGGGCGAACACCAAAGCAAGGGTACTCTGGAAAAGCTGATTGGGAGGAGATCCGATGTGTAAAAGATGCTGTTGATGTGCCTTTAGTTGGGAACGGTGACCTAACTTGCAGGAAAGATGGTGAAGAAAAAATTAAAGATGGATACTGTGATGCATTTATGATCGGGCGGGCCGCAATGGGCAATCCGAAATGCTTTTCGAATTTAATGGCGCGCGAAAAAGGCGATTGCCTAGATACTATTAGGGAGTATATTGAAGTATGCAATCAGCTTGGCACTTGCAATGTGAATGATATACGGCAAAAGGCACTGCAGATAATAAGAGGTTTTGGCGGTGCCGCAGATATCAGAGAAAAAATAAGTCATTGTAAAAGTGTTGAGCAAATAAATGACATACTTAAACTGGAGTAGCTAAACATAACACATTTGGGTGTTGAACATGTAATGAATCCAGCGCAGTTGCATTTTAGTTGTTATTTGTGTTAAGCTGCCCTGTAAGCATCTTCTTAATGAGCATTGCGAGAACATCCTCAGGCTGTGCACCGCGTATATCCAGCTTTCCCTCATTTATTATAGTCCTTGGAACTGCCTGGACCTGGTATTTCTGTGCAAGGTGCGGGAATTCTTGTATCTCATACACATACCCTTTGATATGCTCACCCATCGTTGCAAGCTTAAGTGTAAGATATGCTGCCGTAGGGCAGAAGTGACACGTTGGGGAGACAAGTGATTCCACAAGAAGCGTATCCTTCACAAGAGGTATAACGCCTGTTAGCGGCCCTGTGCGTTCTGTACTTCCTGCAAGCGCTATAAACTCTATAAACATAGGAAATTCGAGGCCTCCTGGGAACCCATAAAATCTTGCGTCTCCTTTTATGCCCGGCCCGCGGAATACCATCACAGGGACGTTTTGTATTGAAAAGCTGGCGGTCTCGGGTGCAGTTTCATCATAAAATACAACTTTAAGTTTTGGTGTGATACCGCTAAGTTCAGCTAATAGCTCGTGTAAGCGTATTGAGTTCTCATCGGGACCGGGAAAAAACAGTATCTCAACCTCATTCCGCATAGCAGAAAGCCGTTTTCTTATTTCATCCTTTGTTTCTGTGTCAAGCATGGTGCTATTGAGAACTGCAAGCATTTAAGCTTTAACGTAAAATTGAATCATATGGAAAAGGCAATTATAGCAATTCCTTTACTGCTTCTGGTAGGTATGTGTGGGATATGCGGCAATGGATGGCAGGAAGCCGGGTTTGGAAATCAAAGGTATCAATTAAAGAACCCGGCACAATTTGAGGTGTGCAATTCAATAGAGTGTATGAATAACAATTTTGGTGAATGTGTGCCGTCGCAGTTTGACACTGTAATTAACGGGACACAGGTACATGCAGAAATAAGAGGGCGCTCGGTAAATGATGAGTGCATAGTTTACTTAAAAGTGGTTAGTATTGATACCTCACAGCTCCCACCACAATATCAAATGTTTGCACAGGGCCTGGAGGGTGCAGATGGGATATGTGCATTTACTGACCTTGATATAAAAGATATTAAGAACAATGACATTGACCAGAAATACCTACTGTCAAAATGCGAAGGACCTTTAAAGGAGATTGCCGTTATGCTGTCAGAAAATAAGCAATAAAAGATAAAAAAACTATTTTTTGTATTTTTCAAGCTTCAGCATGAGCGTATCTATTTCGAGAAGGTCCTTTTCAGACATTCTACCTTCATAAGCGCTCTTGCTTATGCTTGCGCGCAGGATACCAAACGCGTGTTCCTTACCCTCTTTTGTAAATTTGTGCGCATTAGAGACCCGTAAAGTTGCAATGTTTATTTCGTAATACCCAATTATCGAATGATTATTTATGTTTTCGAACAGCGGTATCAATTTATGTTGCTTGATCAATTCAAGCAGGCTCAAGTCAAAATGCTCTATCTCAATCTCCCTGCCGTTAGTCTTAACTATACCAAAAGGGGTGTGCTTTCTATATATCTCATGAATGCCTGAGAAGGATCTACCCCAGGAATCCTTACTATTGATTGAGGAAGGCACGGTATTATATGCCTCTTCTACATCGGTTTGTCTTTTCTGTATAAGCGTGTCAGCATCTGCTTTCATTTGATTAAGTGTTTTGGTGCGGTCGCTTGCCGCGCCACTGGCCTCTTTTGCATCATCCCTAGCAAAGAGCTTCTTCAGCTTTGCAAGCAATCCTGGCTTTTTGGTGTTACTTTCAACCATGCGGGTAAAAGGAACTGTACATATTTATAAACATTTTCAAATCCGCCCTATTGTAGATTCTTGTCAATGAACTTCCTTAGGCCTTCAAGAGGCATTGCACCTACTATCTTATCTTTAAGCTGGCCATCTTTAAACAGCATCAAAGATGGTATACCCATAACGCCAAAACGCTGTGCGAGCTCTGGCGCCTCATCAACATTCACTTTGTATACTTTGAGTTTGCCTGAATATATCTCTGCAATCTTTTCAACTATCGGTGCAACTGCCCTGCATGGGCCACACCAGGGTGCCCAAAAATCTACAAGCACAAATTTCCCATCTTTTATTGCAGTATCAAAACTCTGTGAATTGAGCTCATCGACCATAATAAAACACCGTGCTTATTTGTTGTAAATAGACCTTAAAAATGTATCAGCGGCCCTAAGCACCTTGCGCGAGTTATCGTGTGTAAGTTGTTTAAGTGCCAGTTCATAAGGTAACCATTTATAATCAATATGCTCGTTGGACAGGGAAACTTTCTTTTTTGGTGCTGAGGCAAGAAAATACTCGACAACTTTGTGTTTCAAGTTACCATTATCATAGCGCGCCCTGAAAACATAATCTATCTTTTCCACAAACCCAAACACTGGCTCAACATCAAGGCCGGTCTCTTCTTTGACCTCACGGAACATTGTATCAAGCGGCTTTTCACCTTTTTCTATATGCCCTTTTGGAAAATCCCAGTGCCCCTCCTCATAATGAAGCAGCAGGTATTCTATATTACCATCCCGGGGATTCCTGTAAAAAATAACAGCTCCCGCGGACCGCTCTTCATCCATACTTGATTATAACTATAAGCAAGCTTATAACAATTTAATTGCTGAATAGGGCAAATGAAGAGTTCACTAGCATCACAGCCACAAACGGGCAGAAGGATTCCAATAAAGCTGCTACTCAGGGATAAACTGGGATTTACGGAGCATTATACGTTATATGCAAAGTACGGGGAAAACCTCCTGGACCTCATATCAAGGAATTTTGATGTCACTCTGAAAAGCAATGAGTTTGGCACGTGGATAACTAGCATATCAGGTAAACGTATCAGAATACGTGAGGATACAAACGGGGGCATTCAGGGATACATAAACAATATGCTTCCGTACGTTGCTGCAAGCTCAAGCCCTTTCTTTCTTGGGTTTCAAAACATTGCGGTGACAAGCGAATTTGAGCTGAGAATGCAGTATGACCCTTTTCTTGATGATATAAGAGTACCGCTCATGCTCAAAGTCAAGCTACTCCTGGGAAACCTGCTTAAACCAAAGAAAACTGAGGACAACCAGCTGTGTGCATCGTGCACCTCACCTTTTGATAAGTCTATGAGAGATTGCTTAAATATTACATTTTCATCGCATGAGATAATGCATTTTCCAGTTGATGGTACTGCCAGTATAGGTAGCGGCCTTGTGTTTGCTGGCTTATGCTGTGGGACCGCTGGCTTGCCAAGATTGTTGAAGGAAGATACTACTTGTAGGATACCAAAGCCCAATAACAAACTGGAAAGTATGTGTGGAAATGAAATCATAACAGGCACACTTGAAAATACTTCACAAAAAGGCTTATTGGTTATCAGGGCTTTGGGCAATCAAACTCCTAAAGTTGATGGTAGTACAACGCAGATTTGCTTGATTGAGAATAAGGCACGGCCGCAAGAGCATAATGCAAGCTCAAGCGAGAAAATCCGCGATTTTGCATTAATGAATAATTATGTTGAAGCTCAGCAGCACCCAAATGTAGAACATAAGGATACTGCTTGTAACACGATCCGCGTTATAAAATCTAAAAGAGATACGACCAATAATACATATGCTCTGGATATAAGCAATCGCATTTCTATACTTGGTAAGCGTTCGTTTGTAGCACATAATAAACCTTTGCTTGCAAAACAAAGAGAAATATATCCTGCCGAACAACAATCTTATAGTTCGACAAAAGGGCCAATCATCCTAAAAAGAGAGATTAATAGCCCAGCAGTAAAGGCGCGTGCGCGCCCATTACCAAAACCTCTTGAAAGAGTTTTGATGAGGTTAACAACTGAATCGTTGCACGCTGTTTCGGGCAAACACGGGAGTAATAAAAGTAAATTAATGTGCCATGGCCGTGCAGATGCAACTAAAACGCAGCTATACCTCATAAAAAGAATAATTGCCGAACTGGGCTGTAAGAGTTCGACAAGCCGTAGGCTGCACAAAGAAAAGGGTGGTTATGACGCAGGAAACACACATAATTCTCAAAACAAGTGTAATTTGAGGGCAGCCTACCCACAAAAAAATAGACGTAATTTGGCGGAGGTTATATTTGCATTTGATAAGGCAGCCAGAAAAAGACAGAAACAGAAAACGAGTGCTGCTAGGTTATGGATTATTTGGATGCTAAAAAGACTAGCGGGCTTAATAAAAAAACACTAACTGATTTGGTCTTCAGATTGATAAGGGCTTCTCAAAAGTAAAAAAAGCACTAAGCTAATTTAATTGCGTGCCTGTTTTTAGTATGAATTTCCCGCATTCCATAAACACCATTGTTGCAATGCCTACAAAGAGAATTACCGCAAGGTTTTCAAGTGGCAATGCAACCGTACTAAAAAGGCCTTGCAAAGTTGGGGTGTATACTATCAGCCCAGCTGCAAGCAGTGAAAACACAAGTGATAGAAGTAGAAGTTTGCTTGATAAGATATCTCCTATCGAAAGTGGCTCGTGAAGTGATTTGAAACTAGCCGCATTGAATATAACAGTAAGGACAACTGCCCCAAACGCTGTTGTGCGCGCAATATCTAGGTTGTTTATCGGGTCATAGTAGGCAAACACCGCATATATTATGAATGCCGTGAATATTGCAAGGCTAAACATGAGCACGAGCAGGCGAGGTGGCAATAGCCCTTCCTTAGGGTTTCTTGGCTTTGCTTGCATTATTCCTTTTCTTGGCGGGTCAAGCGAGAGCACAACCGCAGGAATCTCCTCATCGATCAGGTTTATGAATAAAATCTGAAGCGCCAGAAGTGGAGAATACTCAACACCTACCAGGACTGTTGCTATAAGCAGAAGGAAAACCATTGCGTAATTCCTGGAAACAATAAAGGCAGTTGTTTTCTGCACATTTTCAAATATGCTGCGCCCGCCCCTTATAGCCTCAACAAGTGTAACAAAATTATCATCAGTAAGCACAACATCACTTGCCTCTTTTGACACATCCGTGCCCTTTATCCCCATCGCTACCCCTATATCTGCCTTCTTAAGCGCAGGTGCATCGTTAACACCATCTCCTGTCATCGCAACTATATTATTATCGGCACGCAGCACTTCAACTATTTTCAGCTTGTGTTCTGGATATGTTCTGGCATATACATTAACCTCGCGAACGACCTGCACAAGCTCATCATCGCTCATCTTGTCCAGCTCAGCGCCAGTGACAACCCTGGACTCAGGTGTAATAATCCCTGCCTTTATAGCGACTGTGCGGGCAGTTTCAGGGTTATCACCTGTAATCATCATCACACGTATTCCCCCCTCCTTGCACGCAGCAACCGATTCAACAACGCCTTCCCTGAGCGGGTCAGCCATTCCAACAAGCCCGTAGAATATGAGATTGGTCTCAATATCACAGGAATGCTCTGCCCTCTTAACTTCCTTGTATGCAAGCCCAAGGACACGCAGTGAGCTTTTGCCAAATTCATCAAGCGTTTTCCTTATCTCATACATATCTGTGCTTGTGATCTTTCTGACCTTACCGTTGCGCACAATGTGTGTACTCTTTGATAACAGCACCTCTGGTGCGCCTTTGACATAAGCAACAGTTTTGCCATCCACTTTATGCATTGTGCTCATCATCTTACGCTCAGAAGTGAAGAAATTCTCCTTGATTTTTGGGTACTTTTTATCAAGCTCGGCCTTGAAAATTCCGCACTTGGCAGCAAGTGAAATCAGCGCACCTTCAGTAGGGTCACCAACAACGCGCCACTTGCCATCCTTTTTCTCTATATTGCTGTTATTGCAGAGCACTGCGGCACGCATCATTGGCTTGAGGGGGTTAAGTGCGCTATTTGTCACTTTTTTTCCGTTAAGCATAATTTTTCCAACCGGCTCATAACCGGACCCGCTGACATCATACAGCTTGCCGTCAAAAAACACCTTCTCCACAACCATCTCATTCTTTGTCATTGTCCCTGTCTTATCTGTGCATATCACCGTAACGGAACCGAGTGTCTCAACGGCTGAAAGCCGCCTCACAATAGCGTTTCTTTTTGCAAGCCAGTTCATACCAAGAGCCAATGTAGTTGTAAGCACCAGGGGAAGCCCTTCAGGGACAGAGGCAACCGCAAGCGCAAGCGTAAGCACAAGCAAATGTGAAATGCTTGTACCTGGGGTTAAAAGCCCGATGATAAACATTAGGGCCATTAGTGCAAGCGTAAACAGCGCAAACTTCCTTACGAGCACGTTAATCTTAGCTTGAAGCGGTGTCTCTTCTTCGTGTGCCTCTATTAATTTGGCAATCTCACCAAGACGGGTGGCCATACCTGTCCTCTCAACAACTGCATAGCATTTGCCATAAACAACCTGTGTGCCTGCATAAATCATATCACCATCAGATTTGTTTACTGGTACGGATTCACCAGTAAGCGCAGCCTCATCTACCCTCAACCCAAGGGAATTGAATACGCGCGCATCTGCCCCAATGTTATCGCCCATTTCCAAAACAAGAACATCACCAGGCACAATTTCCCTCACTTCTACAGTGGTTACTTTCCCATCACGCAATACCCTCGTTTCAGGTTTTATCATTGCCTTAAGGGCAGCCATCGCCTTATCAGCTTTCCGTTCCTGATAAAACCCAAGGATGATTACATACGCAATAACAAAGAGAATTATATAAGTGTTTATGAACTCCTCAGAAAAATAAGATATGACTGCAGCCGCGCAGAGAATGTATATGATTGGGTTCTGGGTTATCTGCCTGAGTAGAATCTTAAGGTCTTTGTTTTCTTCAGGCTTTACAAGCTCATTCGGGCCGTATTTGCTAAGTAGCTCTTTCGCTTGAGCTGTTGTAAGCCCGCTCTGCATCTTATCTAAATGCATGTTTATATTTTTAGCAAAGAATAATTAAAAGCAGGGAGTGTTTTGCTATCTCTAAAATGCACTTGAGTTCCCTTATGCATCATCAATGCGTTTCCAAAGGTCCCTTTTTTGATTCAATAGCTCCTTTGCAATACTCATCATCTGTGTGCTAACCCTAAGCGCTTCTTCCGGGCTGAGCTTAATCGCCTGTGAGCTCACCGTATTTATCAGGCGCACAACAACTTTCCCATCACGTGGAAAATTACTGGCGATTTGTGGCTCCTCACTCTCAAGGCGCAATATTGTCCTGTGCTGCTCCCCTGCATCATCTTTCCACCAATGGATAAGCTCATCCTCTATCATAGCCACCACTCCTGTTACCCGCTACCGCAGGCAATGCTCCAATTCAATAGTAATTGGTTTTCAAATAAATATTGCCGTTTTGGTGGTAGGTTTCCGTTTGTTCCTATAAGGTAAAGGGTTATTGGCTCAGATGTATTACGACAATTGAGTTCGGCAAATCAGGCATAAGTTTATAAATAATGGCGCACATATATTTGCCGAACAAGAGGTGCTCCTATGGGCATAAACATGAGGTATGTAGACCTTCTCAAGAAGGTTCCTGAAAATGTCGAGGTCGTAATGAAAGGAAGGGGCAACGATGTAATAATAAACGTTAGAAAACACGTTGTCAAGCGGGGGTTGGCAACGTTACCTTCGATGTTCTGATGCCTTAGCAGGTTAATTTATATGCCATGGTACCACACACTAGGCTGGAGGGCGAATCCGTTCGATTACCGGCCTAGTGCAGATTTTTTTGTTTTTGAGCGGCTTGCAGCTGAAGTGAGCAAACATGTTGAATCCAACGCGGTTGTTAGCACGTATGGCATAGCTGGCATTGGAAAAACTTCCCTGCTTTACTACCTGGATGCCACACTCTCTAAAAGCAAATATGCAACTGTGTTTTTTGACTTTAGGGAAATCACAAGTAAAGATGAGTTTCTCACGGTCCTGAAACAAAGGCTTGCAGCTGAAGGCGGTTTCTTTTGGAGGATTTCAGAGCTGCTTGTTGGAAGCAATAAAGGGATAACCGATAAAATCAACTCCATCATAGGCAAAAAAACGCTTGTTCTTCTGATAGATGAAGCGGGACTGCTTAAAAGCGAAGATGTGGCTAGCCTGCTTGCAACAATAAAAGATAGGACGCATTCTTCGATTGTGTCAACCAGTATTGAGCCACTCTCAGCATATGAAATTTATAAGGGCTCTTTCAGGGAAGGCCGGGTTTCGCGTGAGATACCATTCCCGCTCCCGTTAAGGGAAGACCTTAAAAATATGGTGCGTGAGCGAATCGAATCAGTGGGTGGAAGTGGCACATATCCATTTGCAGATGAGGCACTTGACTATATTGCAAAAATTTCCGGGAACATACCGCGCGAAGTCCTCATCAACTGCCAAAATGCTGCCATGTATTATGTTGATGAAAAGTACGACCGTGAGCTTGGTAAAGCAGACCTTGAGATCCTGCTCACGGGGAAACCTGTTGCAGAGCACGGTGACGAGGATATTGATTGGGTATACAGAAACTTATCTGACAACCAGCAGATGATAATAAAGGCATTGCTAAAGCCTAAAACTGCACAGGAGCTTGAGAAAGAGCTTGGCATCTCATATGGCAGCCTTACCAAGGAGCTTGGCAGGCTTATGCTCCAAACAGATGTTGATATGATGTTCAGGAAAGGATTACGCAACCCGGTGTGCACAAAGACGCTGGACAGGCCGCACAAGTATGTCCTGACTAAGAAGTGGCGGCTGCTGTTCACAAAAGAATAAAGTGATTATATGGAAGTTAATGGGATATGTGCAATTTGCGGGAAGCCGTGCGCAAAGTGTATAACGTGCCGGCTGTGTGGTGCAATCGTGTGTATGCACCACCAACAGGGAGGGGTATGCATAAATTGCCTGAAAGGCAAATATGGAAAAGGCCTTGGATTTGGCTAAGCTGGTAATGGGCTATAAGGCAATACATATTTATGCTTTCTTATCGATTAGAAGCAGGGTGTTGTGATGGCATATGGGGGGTATGATTATATAGATTACAAGTATGTCCCTGACAAAGATAATGATTTCATTGTTCTGATGTGGGCAAAGGGCAAGGTAAGCATTGAAAAAATTGCCGAGGCAATCGCGGCAGAAAGCAGTGTGGGTTCCTGGACCAAGCTTAAGACAATGAATGATTTCGTGTGGAAGCACTACCGTGCACGTGTATTTTGGATTGGTAAGGTTGACAAAAAGAGCGGATTTATTAAAATTGCATACCCACTTGAGCATTTTGATAAAAAGAACATAATGCAGTTTATGGCATCTGTTTTTGGTAACATTTTTGGCCTTAAAGAGCTTGAGGAGTTGTACATATTTGATGTATCCTTTCCCATAGAGTTCCAAAGGCAATTTACAGGGCCTATCCACGGCCTGGATGGCATAAGAAAGCTTGCTGGGACATTAAAAAGCAGAAGACCTCATATAGGAACCATTGTGAAGCCGAAGGTGGGATTAACTGCAAAAGAATGGGCACGTGTTGCATACGAAGCATATGCTGGCGGGATAGACTTAGTAAAAGATGATGAGAACCTTGTAGACCAGGATTTCTGCAAGTGGAAAGACAGGCTGCACGAGACTGTTAGATCAATTGAGAAGGCTGGCAATGAGACGAACCAGAACCATTTGTACTCCTGTAATGTCACTGACAGGTACTCGCGAATGGTTGAGCGTATTGACTATCTTAAGGATATGGGCTTGCAGAGAAACGTGCTTGTAATGCTGGATGTATATGTTATGGGAATGAGTGCACTGCAGGATATTCTTGAACTAACAAAGAAATATGGGTTTGCAACACACGGGCACCGTGCTGGATACGCTGCTGCAAACAGAGGCAATTACGGTATTAATTTCCAGGTGTATGAAAAGTTTTACAGGCTGCTTGGAATTGACCAGCTGCACATAGGAACGGGTGTCGGTAAAATGGAGGGCTCACCCCTTATGATAAAGCGGTTGCACGAAATTGCCGACCAGTTTAGAATTGAGGAGAAGATGTATTTAGGTTCGCTTGCGATGGAATTCGTCCCTCGTATTAACCCAATGCTAAGCATCGCATCTGGGGGCTTGAATGCTGCTATGGTTGATGCTGTGGTGGCGCTCCATGGGAAAGATACAAATCTGCAGGCAGGTGCTGGTGTACACGGGCACCCTGGGGGCACCAGAAAAGGTGCAATGTCAATGAGGCAAGCAGTAGATGCCGTAATGAAAGGGATACCTGCACCAGAATATGCAAAAACACATCCAGAGCTTGCACAAGCACTTAAAACGTGGGGGTATGTGAGCCCGCGCCGCGTTTTAAAAGAAATTCAAGAAGCCGAGAAAAATTCTGCAAAGCTTTCGGAGATTGCAATCAAAAAAGGCAGATGGAAGATGCAGGCACTTTACGAGTAATGGATACTTGCTAACCATAAAAGATGCACTTTACATTTTGCTAATCAATCATACAAGATGTATGTTACAGAATACCCTCCTTTTTCTTCCTTAAAATTTTCCATACGAATGTGAAACCCGCTCAATCTGAGCGCGTAAGCCAAGCCATCAAACAAGTCCTCCACACCACACGCACGGCATATCCTGCCTGAAAAATGGACTGTAAAACGGCTTTTTGAGATGCTGTCTACCTGCGCCTCAATTTCTCCACCGTATGAAGAGATGTATTCCGCGATAATTGCGTTTAGCTCCTCTTTGCCAACCTGCATATTAGGAATTAGAGATATACCTTTAAAAAACTAGATAAGTAAATAGTGTATTACTTAATAACGAGGCGGGATGTATGGATATTGCACTATTAGGAGGTGGATGCCTCATAATTCTTGTCCTTGGAGCGCTTGTTGTGCTTGCGGCAGGTATCTTCCTATATAATTCGTTTATAGTAAAAAGAAACAGGGTAAAAACTGCTTGGGCGCAGATTGATGTCCAGTTAAAGAAAAGAGCTGACCTTGTGCCTAACCTTGTGGAAACTGTGAAGGGGTACGCAAAACACGAGAAAGGAGTGTTTGAAAATGTTGCAAAAGCAAGGGCAGCTATCCTTGGTGCAAAAACCCCAAAGGAGACTGCACAAGCTGATAATATGATGGCAGCTGCATTGAAGAGCTTGTTTGCAGTTGCAGAGGCATATCCTGAGCTGAAAGCAAGCGAAAACTTTAAGCATCTGCAGGCGGAGCTGAGCGATATTGAAGGCAAGATTGCTTACTCAAGGCAGTTCTATAATGATTCCGTATACGATTATAACAACGCAATAATGCAGTTCCCGGGTAATATCTTTGCTGGGATATTCAAGTTTGAGAAAGAGGAGTTCTTCCGTGCAGAGGAAGGCGAAAGGAGTGCAGTAAAAGTAAAGTTTGAGTAAGCACATATAAATCTTCACTTCTTTAAGGAAATACTTTATGAGGTGTTAATGCTTGGGAGCAATACCGAGAAAATGGAAGAAAAAAGGCAGGATGCGCTGGAAATGGCTAAAGAAAAGAAGAAAAAGAATGAAGAGAAAAGTCAAGAGAAGAGTAGGAGAGCTCTGAGCATGATACATCTTCTCATCATTTTTTTGATTCTTATTGTTATGGCATTTATGGTTGTAGAGGAAGATATGCATTTGAGGGCTATTTATTTTGTTGTTTGTGTGGTGCTTATTGCGATTTATAATGTGGTGCACGCCAGCGGTCTTAAAATGAGCCTGGAGATGCTTACAAAAAATAGTAATAAGCTGCAAAAACCAGGTTCGGTGCGTACACCTATTATGCGCACATTCGGCCCAAGAATTAGAAAATAATTGAGGATTTTGCGATTAATTTGCCTTTCGTAATGCTACAATCACTATTCCATTAACGGATATACTCAGCACGCCTTTTTCAAGAGTTACCTCAACAACATCTTTCCCCTGCATCTTATTCAATTCGCCACGCTCAAGAAAAAGATGCACAAAGTTAGCTGCATAACGGTCATATGAGAGGTATGGGAAAAAACGGCGCGGTCGTATAATCTGTATAGGATTGAAAATGAAACTTCCTACCTCCTTGTATGTGCTTTTGCCGCCAATATGCACTGCCCTTATCTCATTTGGGTTGCCATGCTTCTCATATATGAAAACTACCCGCTTGCACCCAAGCGATTCCGCATGCGTGAGCACAGCATTAAAACTGCTCTTCCCACGATTAATGTAAATGCACCTAAAAACAGAAGACAGGACGCGTGCAAGGCGCCGGGTCACAGGACCGGCTTTACGGCTTGTGGTTACCAGGGCCATCTAATCAGTCTTTGTCTCCTTTGCTACGGGCGGTCGCGCCTTGAACACTATGCGCGATGCACAGAAAGGGCACCTTACATAACTCGGGTCCATCTTCTCTATTAAATTATTGCAGTTAACGCATTTGTACATCAAACCACCTACTCTTTATCGGCTGGCGCCACATCCGCCAATGTGTTTGTCTCAACCTCTGCTTTTTCAATCTCTGCTTCTATCATCTTAAGGGCCTCCTTTCCAAGGATACCTTTACGCAAATCGGATATGAGACGTTGTGAGAGCCTACCTGTGGGTGTTGAAAACTCATATGCACCACCAGCAAACTGCGAACCACAAGACCTGCACTCCCACATGCCAACAGATACCCTTTTTACAGATTGCTTTGAGCAGGCGGGGCATGCATACCGCGCAGTCTTTGCCCTCTTAATTTTAACATAAGCCTTTCTCAGCTTTGGACCGCCACGAACATGAAATTTAACCATTTATACCACTCTCTATATGTCAATGGTAGTTTAAAGAGGGAACAATATTAAAACTTTCGTATACTTCAAAAAAGGAAAAAAAGGCAGTTATACTTTTGATCTGTCCTTATGAGGTGTTTTTTCTGGGGGATTCTTTTCTGGGAACTTCTTATCTTTTTCCGGCCTTGCGCACATCTGCTTTGCATAAATCTCCTTAAGTGCAAGCTGGGCGGCAAGCTGCACATACTCGCTTTCGTCTTTTAACGCCTCTTTGAGTGTAGGAACGGCTACTGAACAATCAATACCTTTTTCAGCAAGCGCTTTGATGATGATACCTCCTTGGAATTTGGCATGGTGATTATTGCATTTCATTGCTTCAAGTAGATGTGGTAAAGTAGGTTTTCCTAATTCTATCAGCACCTTTCTTGCCATATGGCGTATACTTAAATGGTCATCTTTTAGGCATTCAATAAGCGCTGGAATCGCAACAGTACAATCTACTAGTTTAGCATGTTTGTTTATCCAATCAAGGGCACTTCCTCTGTCCTTTAAACTTTTAGACCTTAGATCCTGTACATACTTTTTAATCTCACTCATAGGTTCACCGAATTTTTTGGTAGTCATTATACTTAAAAACATTTTGATACTGCAAAATCATGTGCTGGTTTTTAAAATTCTCTGCCATATTTTAAAAGGTCTTACTGATGCTCTCACCGGATAAAATAGATAAAATAAAACAACTCCTGGCACAAAGGCCGCATTCTATAATAGAAATCGCTAACTCGTTAGAAGTTTCATGGAAAACGGCTGATAAATACATTGATGAATTGTGTAAAACAGATGGGTCGATATCTACACATGTCTTCAAAAACGGTTTAAGAGGAGGTCTAAAAATTGTATTTATAACTGCGGATGCAAAAAACAAGGGCCAATTGATGAAATTTCTATATAAGAGAATTATGAACGCTAACAATAAAACGGATTTTTCGCCGTTCGAATTGTATCAGTATGTTGATGAGAAAATGAAAAAGGCATTTTGGGAGGCTGAGGAGACCACATTTATAGAAAAAGGCCATGAAGACATAAATAACCTCTTGCAACTTGCCAAAAATGAATACCTTTCATTCTCTGGAGATTTCTCGTGGGTACAAAGTACCGAAAAAGGAAAAAAGGTTATGAAAACAATTGTTGATGTGATTGAGAGAGGCACAACAATACATATGCTTGGACGGATAGATACAAAGTCCCTTAATCGGGTTGAGCAGCTTCTTATGCTAAATAAAAAATTTGGGATGGATGCAATAGATATACGGCACGTTGACCAGCCGCTCCGAGGCGCAATAGTTGATGATAAGTTGGTAAGGCTTGTTGAAACGCCGGCAGCACTTAAGAAAACTATATATTACGAAATAAAGGACCCGATATGGATACGATTTGTAAAGGATATATTCTGGGATTTCTATAAGGTATCAGTGCCTGCTGAAAAGCGGATTGAAGAAATACGAAAAATAATGTAATTATTTGATTTCTTTCTCAATATTATGAATCTCTTTATCCGTCCTGCGAATTTCCTCGTAAATTTCCAATTCTTTATCAGTACACTTTCTTATTAAATAATTTGCGGCTTGCTCGATTAGTCTGCATACACCTAAGAAAACTGTAGCCCCTCCACCAAATAAAACGCTTATCTTAAACAAATTCTTAAAAGTATCAACATCTCCCTTCAGATAACTTACAATCGACCCAACAAGAAATCCTGCAGAGCCATAATAGCCAAGAAGGCATACTGAAGCACATATAAAATTCTCAAATGAATTTTTTTCTATCGTTTCTAAGATATTCTCTATTTTGTACAGCCGTTCACTCTTTCTTGCAGCTGCCTTTTTCTCATAATAAAAAATCTCTTTGATGTTATCAAGCTCTTTTTTTGCAGTATCCTTATCGAATTCAAGGAATTTTCTTTTGAATTCCTGCACGCTCGCAACAGTTTTCTTGAGATATTTGGGCTTCAATTGATTTTGCATCTCAGACATGTATTTATTCTTATTTTTGTAATATATAAAGATTTCTTTTTTATACCACAAGAATCACAACAGCTTAAAAGAAAATTATATATATGTGTTCTTATAAAATATCCTCATGAATCACAAACAAAACACTTTGCATAATGAAGGCCAACCAGAGAAAAATACGTTTTCGCAGGTGATAATGCAAAAAAAACCTGCTCCTGAAGGCATAGTAAAACGCATACTAAGAAAAGCACGTACTGGTGCCGCTATTGCATTAATGTCTTTAATGGTTACAACGGCGTGCCAAAACAATCCTGAAAATCCATTATCTAACACCAAAGAGCAATCTTTGACTAGCAACAAAGATGGCAACTATGCAACAATAATGTGCTATGATAAAAACAACAATCTAGTAGGGGTTAATGTTAAGATCACTCCCGAAATGGAAAAGCTGCATCAGAGATATATAGAGGGAGAGCGCAATCTTTTGCTGCATAATGGATCCGTTTTTTACGGAGCAGCAGATGAGATAATTAAGAAATACGGCCTAAATTGCGATAGAGAAGAATTGGTAAGTAAAATTGTAGAAAAAATGGACGAATAAGCCGTTTGGTTTTATATATAGTTATTAATTTTACTACCTAATTTTATAGCGTGATAAGGCAGCTCTTTCTTATGTTGGTTGTTGTTTCATTCTCTTTAGCTTATGCTAATGAATGTGCTGCAAAATGCCAAACAGAATATTACGACTATATTGAAACACAAAAGGCAAATTATGGACACTGGGGGGTGGCAGACACATCACCAATGCGATGTCCTGACAGTGTAGTTAGCCCAAAAGAAAAATGCCCCTCAGACTTCTATGCGTGCAGGGAGATGTGCAACAGCTCAAACTGGGATACTTGTATAACTGTATGCTGGGACTCATTACAAAAGTGCTGCCTTGATAATGTAATGTCAAATGCAAACATACAACGCCAGAAGTGTATTGCCGATTGTGAGGCACAGCTTAATGATGTATTGCCTGCGGCAGCATTCAAAAGTGAATCACCCTTTAATGAGGGTGTGTGTACTGGATTGGCACTGTTTCTTATGTTCATTGGTGTGGGAAGCATGCTAGTGGGCTTTAAATGAGAGGCCATTTTTACAGTTGTCTCAAAAAACGGTTGTGCTCATCAACTAGTATAACTTTTGGCTTGATTTTCTTTGAAGCGAGCTCAAACGCCATAATCACGACGTGTTCCCCTGCTTTTATTATATGTGCTGCAGGGCCGTTCATTGCAATTACACCGGAATTCTTTTTTCCTTCTATTATATAGGTTTCAAGCCGTGCTCCTGTAGTTGTGCTTGCAACGGTCACCTTTTCTCCAGGGATAAAACCAGCCTTTTCAATAAGCGCCTTATCAATTGTGATACTTCCAATGTAGTTAAGATTAGATTCTGTCACAGTTGCATTGTGTATTTTTGACCTTAGAACCCAGCGCATATTGATATAAAGGCTATTCAAATAATATAAGCCTACTTAGAAGAATTCAGCGTTTTTATATAGTTTTTACATCTATATTCATACATGGGAAGCTGTAGTGACGAAGTAACCAATGAGGAATTCTTTGCGTACCTTGATGCTGTTCCTGCAGACGGCTATCCTAAAAAAATAGATGTCCGTGGCAGGAATTATCTTGTAATCGCAAAAGATTTTAGCTACACTGGGAAAATCACAAAAAAAGAAAGGAGAATGCTCAGTGTTGAAATCTGGGATGAGGCAATGGAAAGCAAACAGGCTGGGATTCTTCTGGTAAAATCAGACAAGTGTGGATTCCACTCCCCGCCAAACCCTAACTTTAATATGCGGCCAGAGCTGTTTAGTACACAGGAAGGTGCATATTTTATGAGGGAAATGCTTGATGTATTGCACAAATTCAATTTTGCTTTTATTGTTGAGGAAATTTTTGGGGAGGATGTAGGGTATAATCCCATAAGTAAAACATATGACAAGGAAAAATATGGTCTTTTGAGAGATTTCTTTATAGGGTTTGGATTTACGTTTTCGTTTAATAAGGCAAGGGGAAAGGGGCAGGTAACCCTTACACGCGGCCATCTCAATGCCGAAGAAAAGAAGTGTTTTTCACACATTAAAAGAGAAGTTTCAAAGGTAAGACCACTACAATTATGGCATGAAACACTTACTACTAAAAATGCTAAAGTTTACTAGAGAGTTCTCATCAAAGAACTTCTATCTTCAGAAAGAACTATTAATTGTGAAACAACATATCAAAATTTTATTATATAGGTGTTGTTCGATATAAATACTCAAAAATCTCTTAAGGAAAATAATATTTAGATAACCTTCTAATCACAATAGAGGTGAGTCTCTGTCCGGTGTCAACTCATTGACACCTGTAAGGGATCTAAATAAACAATAAAAACATATAAAGGCTAAAAATACTGATCAAAATGGATAATCGAACAATCGGATATCTAATAGTGTTCATATCAATACTTATAGGTTATATTGTATATTCTTTTAACACAGCATTAACTGATATAGTAAATCAATCATGTACACATGGACCTACATGCCCTATGTGGGATACAATAGAATTCCAGACCAACATAGGTTTAGGTATAATGGTAGTGATAATTTTAATTGGATTGTATCTTATTTTTTTCAGTGATAAAAAGAAAGCTGAATTTAATGTTGCGGCACCAAACAAGCAGGAAGACTTATATTCAAGACTTTCTGGTGAAGAAAAGGAGATAATTAAACTAATTATTAAATCAAATGGTGCAATTTACCAATCCGAACTGGTTGATAAGACAGGGTTTGGCAAGGTGCGTATTTCCCGTCTGCTTGATAAGCTAGAGGGGAAAGGTCTCATTGAAAGAAGAAGGCGCGGAATGACAAACATGATCCTCCTCCGAAAGTAAGATTATGAAACTAGTTTCAGTGAAATATATATGCAGTTTCATTTTTCTGTTACAAATATTTAACTGCAGTTTCAGCTTATTTGTAACCATGAGCGAAAACATGCAAACGGAAACCTTTTCGATAAAAGGTATGCGTTGTAAGAGTTGTGTGGATAGGATAGAGTATACCATTAGAGGTCTTGAGGGAGTGAAGGCAGTGAACGTAGATCTTTTAGATGAAAAAGCAACGGTAACTTTTGATCCACAGTATATAACCATAGATGTGATAAAAAAGACTGTAGTATCTCTTGGATACACTATTGGCGCGGATAAGATAGAAACACAAGCAAACCTCGATTCAAATGAAAAAAACACACCCTTGCTAGAAGGTATAACATATGGGCTTATTCCGCACATTGGTTGCATTGCATTTATAATAGGTTCAATACTTGGAGTTACATTTCTGACATCTCTTTTTAAGTCTCTATTGCTCAACCAGCACTTCTTTTATGTTTTGTTGTTAATCTCAGTTGGGTTTGCGACAGTTTCATCTGTATTGTACCTGCACAAGAATGGTTTGCTTTCGTGGGTGGGTGCAAAAAAGAAGTGGAAATATCTTGCAATAATGTATGGTACCACAGTAGGAGTTAATCTCTTAATGTTCTTATTTATATTTCCAATACTTGCAAATATCCAAGCTGTGCAACAGCCAATTACAACAGCAACATTTGCCAATGCACAGAGTAGAGTTTCAGCACCAACCTCACTAACTTCCAAACAGCAATTTAGGTCAATATACTTGGAAGTATCTATTCCCTGCCCTGGTCATGCACCACTTATAACAAGCGAATTAAAGAGGCTTGAAGGCATACTCAATGTGCGTTTTGATTCTCCAAATAAGTTCTATATTGAATATGATGATAGAATAGCAAACAAAGACCAGATCCTTGGAATTGAAGTATTTAAAACATATCCTGCAAAGGTTATCAGTGAGAAAGTGTCTACTCCAACACAAATTTCTTCCGTTGCAGGTTGTGGTTGTTGTGCTAGTGGTGGAGATTGCTGCGATAGTGATGCTCGCGCTTGCAGTATACGTAGTTAGAATTGTAATTCTAGATAACTAGAGATGATTCTATGAAAAAGTTAAAAGTATACATAAGTGGTATGCATTGTACGAGTTGTGCAGTAAACATAGAGAACAAGTTGAGGAAAATAGCCGGAGTGGCTTCGGCAAATGTAAGCTTTGTAAACAACACAGCATTAGTGGAGTATGATGCACCAGCGGATTTACGCACAATATCTAGTACGATTGAGAGTCTCGGTTATAAGACCAATATAAAGGAAGAGGCACAACCTGTTCTTGAAGATATTGAAAAAAGGGCCCGTGAACGTGAAATGCAGAATATGAAACAACGAGCAATTCATTCTATAATACTCACACTCCTTATATTACTCCTTGCTTTGCCTGAGATGTTGCATGGAACCGTAGCTATCACATATCCAGAGATGATAATATCTGGTACTCCACTTGCACAGTTTATTCTTACATCAATTGTTCTTTATATAAACCGAGAGACTTTTATTAGAGGTGTGCACAGCTTTTTGAGCATGATGCCCGGAATGGATAGTCTTGTTCTATTAGGAGTAGGGACAGGATATTTGTATAGCATACTAACTGGTTTTAATATAATACAAGGTAGTATGTACTATGAGACATCTGCACTTATTATCACGTTTATCACGATCGGAAAGTATATGGAGGCAGTTGTTAAGGGAAAGACCTCTGAAGCAATAAAAAAGTTGATCGGATTACAACCAAAGATGGCAAGGGTCATACGAAGAGGTAAGGAAGTTGAAGTAAATGTAAGTGATGTGCAAGTTGGAGATATAGTCATTGTCAGGCCAGGAGAAAAAATACCCGTCGATGGTATTATTTTAGAGGGTGCAAGCAGTATTGATGAAAGCATGATTACTGGTGAAAGTCTCCCTGTATATAAGAAGAAAGGTGATACTGTAATAGGTGCAACTACAAACAAAACTGGGTCATTTAAGTTTAAGGCTAGTAAGGTTGGAAGCGAGACCTTGCTCGCTCAAATAATACATCTTGTTGAAAATGCACAAAGCAGTAAGGCACCAGTACAGAAACTTGCAGATATCGTTTCTGGATATTTTGTATGGATGGTACTAGTTTTAGCACTTACTGCATTTATATATTGGTACTTTGTTGTAGGTCAATCTCTAACATTTGCGCTCTCCACATTTGTTGCAACCATCATAATCGCGTGTCCGTGTGCTATGGGTCTTGCCACTCCAACTGCCATTGTACTCGGTACTGGTAAGGGTGCTGATAAAGGTATTCTTTTCAAAGATGCTGAGAGTCTTGAAAACCTTCACAAGGTTGACACGATTATTCTGGATAAGACAGGTACGATAACTAAAGGGAAGGCAGTTGTTACGGATATCATCCCAGTTATAGGTTCTCAGAAAGAACTGCTTATAATCGCAGCATCAGCAGAAAAAAACTCAGAGCATCCTCTTGCTCAGGCAATTGTTAATAAAGCAAAGGACGCAAAAGTTCGTATCCTTAAGTCCTCTCACTTTAATGCTATTGAAGGGTATGGGATTGCAGCAGTTGTTTCAGGAAAGAAGGTACTAATTGGGAACATTGCTTTAATGAGCATGCACAAGATTAAGGGAATTGTTTATGAATCAATATATCGTAAGCTTGAATTACAAGGTAAAACGGTTGTTTTTGTTGCAGTCAACAATAGGATTATAGGGTTGCTTGCGATAGCAGATACAATAAAGGAAGATTCACGTGTGACAATAGCAAAACTTCACTCTCTTGGATATAAAACCATGATGATAACAGGAGATAATAAGCAGGTTGCACAGGCAATTGCAAAAGAGGCTGGAATAGATGAGGTGCTTTCAAACGTACTCCCACATGAGAAGGCTGCTAGGGTAAGGGAATTACAGTCTTCAGGGAAAAAGGTTGCATTTGTTGGAGATGGCATAAACGATGCGCCTGCACTTGCTCAGGCGAACATAGGGGTTGCAATAGGTGCTGGAACAGATGTTGCCATAGAAAGTGGTAACGTTGTTCTTGTAAAGAACAATTTGACAGATCTTGTTACGGCGGTACAGCTCAGCAAGTACGTCTATGAGAAGATAAAACAAAATCTGTTCTGGGCATTTTTCTACAATATAGTAAGTATTCCGGTTGCCATGGGTGTTCTTTACCCAATTAATGGATTTCTTCTTAATCCAGTAATTGCTGGAATAGCAATGGTTTTTAGCTCAATATCTGTTGTTTCAAATTCATTATTGATGCGAATTGAATAAGCATCTATTCAAAAAGATTTAGAAATTCTAACATTATGTTAGAATATATTATATAACCCCATGGAAATCGTCAATATAATTAAAACGACCTGATGATTTCATTGTGGAAGGTATTACACACAATTAAAGGTTTGTGTTAATCCATATGATATTCTTAGAATAAAGAAAGCCACTGGATTAGAACCTGAAGACTTTTTGCACGTGATCCCAGAGCAGGAAGGCCGGGAACGCCCAGAGCCAGCTGTCCTTATTGAAGGGGAGCTCTTTAATCGTGCTTAAGTGGAAAGAGCTTTATAACAAGCGGATTGGCCCTGCCTATCCCGCTTATATGGAAAAAGAGCTTCATAATAACCGCATATGCCTGTTTTATTTTTCAGAGGGCTGTTCAATCTATCAGAGCAGGCCTATGCTCTGCCGCACCTATCCATTCTCGCCCACAAAGGAAGGGTTTCAAAGCTTAAACTCCCGCGCATGCCCTTATCATTGGGTCCCCGGAGTACATGAGAGAGCGCAATATGAAAAGCACCTTTCAGAATACAAAAAAGAAGTGGATGAGTACAAGGAGCTTGCAAAAGTGTGGAACCATAATGGTGGTGGCACATTAAGCGAGTTTATTAAATTTGCACTTGGCTCTTTAAAGAGATAGAGAAAAAGTTTTAGCACCCTTTGGGTTTTCTATCTTTTAATTATTTTGAATATTATTTTTGAATATTGTTTTCTAAAAAACTATTAGAAAATCTAATATAATATTCAAAAATATTTTTTATAACTATTTTTGCATTTACCCCTAGTACACAGGCCAAAACTGGACCAAAGATGCAAACTCTTTTCTCCGTCGTAAATTTTAGTAAGTAAAAAATCGTAAACTGCTTAAGTAAACAGCATTTTCAGCAATGCTGGCACAGTTACTGATGCAGTAAACAAAAACCCTTCTCACCAGCTGTTTTCATTGTTTCTGGTCCAGTTTGGGCTGCAAGCAAGGTTGTACTATCAAAAATTTTCATTAAACATCATAATGGTAAATCAACTTTTTAAAAAGGAGTTTATAGCTTCCAAATCGGTTTATCAATAAAGTATTTTATCCCATTGTGTTTACCAAAAAAATCAACAGTTGGTATAGATTAAAACAGTTTTAAAACATAAAACCCATATCTTTTTAGAAAATCTAAAAAATTGCTTGATTCTATCAATTCTAATAAAATATTAGAATTTCTTAATTTATTTCTCTATATAAACCCTCTATCTTTAAAAATCTCTGTAAACTTTTCAATTGTTCGGTTATAGGTTGTTTCAAGTAATTTATAATCCTTATTTTTATGCAGAGAATCCAAAAAACTGCTCATTCCTGCAAATATTGTAAAAACTCCCGCACCCCCAATAAAAATTGCCACTTTTGCTGAAAGCTCTTTACAATAAACAATTATACCATTAAGAAATATCTGGAACATTATGATCGCATACATAATATGATTTTTCAATAGGGATTCCTTGAGTTTTACCTCGTGATTTTTGTAATCGTCATAAACACCTTGCAAAGCAGAATAGAAGTCTGATTTATTTTTAATTGTAGCGAGCAACATCGCTTCCTGCTTACGGATCTTATTGTGATTTTTCCACAATTGCAATGTCAATATATCCTGATTCTGCTGATCGTTATTGTATTCTTTTTGTTTTTTTAAAAGTATGCTTTTCCCATGCTGGAGCCTGAAATACCTTGAAGCCAGTGCTTTTACGTACTCTTTTCTGTTAGTAGCTAACTCATTACAGTTCTTTGCTGTTAAATCCGATGGATATCTATACCTTAACTTCATAGATTTTTTGGAAAAAGTATATCTTAAATAGTTTTCCTATTTTTTGTTCTGCCACCGTGATTCCTAATAAAATAATAAAGAGGCACTACAAGCAGGCTAAAAATTATCCCACCTATGATAACATACGGTTCAAGATTAAGTGTTAGGAATATAACTGTAAGAATCCCAAGCACGGGCAGTATAGGCACACGCCCAATGCTAAGCGGCACTTTAAACGGCCTCTTGGCTCGTGGTTCCTTTAACCGGAGGAATATTACAGATAGGTTTACTATAATAAAAGTCATGAATATTGTAAAGTTTGTAAGCTCCGCTACAATAGAAATGCTCCCTATAAGCAAAAACAATATTGCAACGATGGCAGTAATAACAACTGCGTTGGTTGGTGTGCCCGTATTGCCCACTCTTGCAAAAACACCTATCTTTTTGAATTCTGTTGCAAGGCCGTAAAGCCCGCGAGAAGATGTCACGAGCCCCATCAATACAGTGTTGGCTGTTGAAAACAGTGCAATTATGCTTAGAAGTATAAACGCATTACTTCCCATAACTTTTGAGGCAACATCCGCCAATGGTGCTTTTGATGCGGCAAGCTCATGCCAATCAAGTACACTTACTGCTGAAATTGCCACTGCAATATATACCAGCGAAGTTATTATTATTGAGAGAACAAGCGCCTGTGGAATTGTTTTATGTGGCTCTTTTGTCTCTTCTGCCAACTTAACCAGCCCTTCAAACCCGAGGTATGCAAAGAACACCAATGCAGCACCCTTAAACACACCACCAAAGCCGTTCGGCATCTCAAATAAGTCAACTGAACTGCCATATAACAATGCAAGCGCAATTATTATGAGCAGACCTCCGAGTTCTGCAAAAGTACACAATATGTTAAGGTTTGAGCTGCCCTTTATGCTCTTCCAGTTAATGTATGTAAGCAAAATGATAATGCCTGCTGCAATCAGTACGATAGAGTCCGTACCAAACATCGATGAAAAATACTTTGCAAACCCAAGCGCCACTGACGTTGATGCAAGTATGGCTGAAAACATCATCATAAACGCCCCAAAAAACCCGAACAGTTCACCCAGTGAGCGCTTTCCATAAAGGAACTCACTGGCGTTGCGTGGCATCATAGAGCTCAATTCCGCATATGAAAGTCCTGTAAATATTGCTGCAAAAGAACCTAACAAGAAAGAAATCCACGTTGCATTACCTGCATAGCCCGCAGCTAAACCAATTAGCACGTAAATACCTGCACCTAAAATATATCCAACACCTGCCATTGTAACTTGGAACAGGCCCAGTTCACGCTTAAGTTCCTGCTTTTTAACCATATACACCACTCATACTAGCCAGGTACCTATATTTATTACAGCTTTCATATCATACATAAGCTCTTATGCTGCAAATTCATTCTCTTTTTTAATCTCCCAGAGTGCAGCGAGTCTCTTTGCAGTAAGCGGATGTGTCATGAATATCTCAAAAACACCAGCTTTTTGCACCTCATTCTGTATTGCACTTTCAATAAGCGCAGGATTGCCTGTACCCAGCGCACGGGCAATTTCAGCCACTTTTTCCTTCTCTGGGGGTGACGGGTCTGCAATATAAAGTGAAGATAAGCCAGACGCTGCAGGCTCCGGGCCTGCCTTGTAAGTGATTTTCGCAAGTGCGCTCATAAGCAGTTCCGGCTTACGGGTGGCATACGCTGCAAATGCATCTGCATAATACTCACGCCTTCTTGACAGCCACATCACCATCAGCTGACCTATGAGCTGTGCAATTATTGCTCCTATAAACGTAAGCATTATGCTACCGAGCCCGCGCTCGCGGTCATTACCACCTCCAAATATGAGCACTGCGTAATATAACATCACAGGAAGCGAGCTTGCAACTGTCATCACCAGCACGTCACGGTGCTTGATATGGCCAACCTCGTGTGCCAGCACAGCTTCCACTTCATCCTCATTAAGCACTTCAAGAAGACCAGTGTGCACGGCAATGCCTGAGCTGCCCTGTGTCCTACCGAATGCAAATGCATTGGGTGTGCGGTTGTTAACTACATAGAGTTTCGGCTTTGGGATGCCGGCTTCACTACTCAGCCGGTCAAGCATAGCGTGCAGCTTAGGTGCCTCCTCAGGCTTAACCTCTCGGGCACCGGTCACAAAGCGTATAAGCGCGGGTCCAAAATACCACTGCAAGAATATCATAAGGAACGATATAATAAGCCAAAGCAGTATTGCACCTTCCCCTGTAACACCAGCATAAAGCAATATCACGCCAAGTATACCTGCGATTACACCAAACACCAACACTGACGTAACCAATATGGTCATATTAAGGCCAAATAAACCACGCTCCTGTATCATAAGCAGCACCTTGCCAGAACCAAATATGGAATATAAAAAATAATAAGCATACTTATATTGGCATATGCGTAACATCCTTTGATTTATAGATACCTGATTACTGCAACATCTTACGTATAGTTCTCAGGCGATCGTTGGCATTGTCAAGCGTGGAAAGCATCTCAATAAATAGGCTCCCATAGTTTGAGGATTTCATTTGAATACGTTTGAGATGCTCTTTGTATGCACTGTTAATCTCTGCGCGCAGCTTATCATCGTTCTGTCGCATCCTTGAAACCGTTTTATCATCCATCTTATTGAGTTCGCTCTCAAGCAGCAGCTCAAGGTTCTCCCGTACCATAACTGAACAGCTAAGAAATGCCGCCATTGATTCATCTGAAAGATAAACACCCCGGTCGCGAAGGTTTGAATAAAGATTGCTGATTATTTTTATCGAATCCGCAAACTGCTCAACTTGGTTGGATATGCGCGTGAGTAGCACTATATGCTCCACCTCCTTTTTAGTAAGTTCACGCTGTGAGATTTTAAGCAGTGCCATGCTAATTTGGTCATCAAGCAAATCGGTATATGCCTAAAGCTTATCAACACGGCTGCGGCAATCCTTTCTTGCCTGTATGGAATGTATAACCTCATCGTACATATCACGCGACACGTCCATCATATGATGTATCTCTTTTTCAACCAGCTTAAACGCTTCGGTATTATCCTTTGGTACTTCGCCATTTAGGTATTTTGGAGCGAGCACGATCTCTTTTTGCTCTCCCGGCACGAGCCGTTTCACAAGTATCTCGAATGGGCCGAGTGCAAGCAAGAACAAAAGCGCTGCAGATACGTTGAACAGCATATGTGCATTTGCAACCATTTGGCCTTCATCACCACCCAGCGACTCTACAAACGCACTGAATTGTGGAAGGAATGGGAGTATCAGTATTACACCTAGCACATTAAACAGGAAATGTGCTGCCGCTGCCCTCCTCGCTGCAAGGTCCATCCTTGTTGACGCTAGTAGTGTTGTCACAGTTGTGCCAATGTTAGCGCCAAGTATGAGCAGGAGCGCATCACTAAATCCAATCAGGCCGCCCTGTGCAAAAATGACCACAATGCCAGTAGTTACCGAGCTTGACTGGAACAGGTTTGTTACAATAAAGCCAACAAAAACTCCCCATAATGGGTTTGTGAAGTGCGAAAACAAACTAAGTACCTGTGGATTATCCTTAAGCACCTCTACCGAGCCGGATAAAAGAGTGAGAGAGAAGAATACAAGGCCGAAATAAAACAGCGGCTTGCCGATAAACTTGTATTTTCCTCCTATAATATCCACTATGAAGCCAATAACAATGAACACAGGAGCAAAAGCAGTAAGCTTAAGTGCAATGAGCTGTGCCGTTACCGCAGTTCCTATGTTTGCGCCAAATATCACACCCAAGCTCTGTGAAAATGAGATGAGCCCTGCATTTACAAGGCCTACTGCAATGAGTGTGGTAGCTGTACTTGATTGTATGATTGAGCAGACAATCATTCCTGAAACCAGGCCTCTAACAGGAGTTTTTGTGAGCTTATGAACTGTTGATCGAAAGAAATCACCTGATGCTTTTAGAATCTCTTTGCTGAAATGCTCTATACCATAAAGGAAAAGCACAACAGCTGGCAGTATCGAAAGCAGCATATCTATTGGTATCCCGTCAAGAAAATCCATTTACGGTATATATACATAAATTATTTTAAATCCCACCAAGCCATTCTGCATATTCCTCAGGATGTGACAAATCATCAAAATCAGGTGGATTTAAAGCCACCTTGTAAAACCATCCATCACCGAGTATTAAACGACAAACATTAATCAACCGAGTAATCTTGCGGTATATATACATAGGTGACTTAAACTCTGTGAGCAGCTCACGGTACAGCTTAAATATGCTCAACGGCTTGTATGTTGGGGAATATTTTTGAATGAAAGAGGTGCACTGCTCTTCCGCATGTGCTTCACATATAAAGTCATATATGTAAGTAAGCATTTTGTCTTCTTCATTTTGTAAAGGCTGGTATTGCTTAAATACTATTGGGAACCTGTTACTGTAATCCCTTACATGGCAAAACTCATGCACAAGCACTCCGCCAAGGTAGACTTTATACGGCTCTTTTGATTTCGTCCTGTAAAGGCGCCGCACCATCTTGTCAATAAACACCACTATCCTACGCCTGCTCGGCTTGTTGCCAATATAGTTATAGTATGCAACACTTTTCTTGCCCATTGCAAGCTCGTGTGAGCACCTATAATATATCTTTAAGTGTGCAGGCATCTGCCATCCGGATACAAAATCGCAGGCAGCGTGCTGCGCTTCTATTATATCAGTTAGCGGAAGCAACCTTGCCAGATTACTCTTATGCATGTGCCTTGTGGTTTCTATTGGAATTATGCCAGTAACGCGCACGACGCAATTCTGGTAGATTACAAATAAAAAATTTTTGATTGGATGTATTACTGCAGTTTTATTGAAGAATACAAAATTCGATTAGTCTCTGTGTTCATCCAATACAAACTGTAACATTATAAGAATTGTTACTTCTTGCTTAGAGTGTTTATTCCCAATAGCCTGTAAAGGCCGCAGAAGCCTGTAATCCCTGTTATAATCAATACCACTGCAATAACATACAATAGCAAGTCAAGAGGAGGCATTACCATCCTAAAAAATGCTACCGCCGCAGCCAGTACCCCTACAATGATACGTACTGCTCGGTCAATAGTGCCTTCATTTACTTCCAAACCAAACATACTATCACTGCTAAAATAATTAGGAATTATATTTATATTTCTGAGTATGGCCACAAATTAAGAACAAAAGGCAAAATAAGTTAGTAATCTGCAACTTTGATCTCAATCATATCGGTGATTTCTTCCTGTGGTGCAAGAAGCGATGCGCCCACATACCACCTATAGTTTGCTGCAATGTCGGGCATGGGTGCAACAATCGGTAATTTAAATTCAAACACGTGCTCACCATCAAATACCTTTGGGCCTGATAACTCTCGCGAGCGCTGGCTCACAAAAATCTGTCTTGCACCTGTCTCACCTTGGTTCCTCAGTGAAGGAGGGACATTAACTGCTTTCTGCCCCCACACTGCAACAACCAGCGATTCTGCGTTGAGTGGTTTGTTCATCTTTACAGAGACCCTTCCTGAAACTTCCTGGCCACACTTGAAAAATACTTTTGCAAGCTCAATCTTGACAACCCCTGAGGATGGCTTTTGTGGCAGCTTCTGCACGTCTTCTGCAGCTGCAACAGCCGCACCGCCATCATCGTCATCATCACCTATGATTTTGGTGTATATCTTTTCCTCAGCCTGTGATTTCGCATCCTGCACACGTGGCATTGGTTTTGGTTTGAACATATCCATCATAATCAGCTCCTTTTCCCTCATGTATATTTACACAGAAATATCTTAAATAAAACGCTACCTGGGATTTTTCAATAGAGAACGCTCAATTTTTCAGCCCACCTGCAAAACCCACAATCTGGTGATGGTGCCGGCATTGGGCCCTTAAGAACTTCTACTCCTCTCCTGAATAATTTCCTTGCACGCTCAGGGCTTACATTTATCCTAACAAGTCTTGAATCAAACACAAAGTCTCCGTTACGATTAACTTGTTTTGGGAAATAGAACAAAAGGAAAGCATAATCTTCAATATTATAACCAGCTTGCTGGAGAAGGAACGCATAAATGTCCATCTGGTTATTGTAATGTTTATGCGTGTCTTCCTTGATAGCATACCCGCGCGTCTTGTAATCAAGAATGATAACCCTATCCCCCTTTACGAGAAGGCAATCAATCGCACCACATAAAACATTACCGTCTTCATCCTCCCATTTCAGCGACCCATTAGGTGCCCTCATAGACCTGAGCGCCTTAACATCATCAAACAGCTTACAATCTGCAACCTTACCATTTAGCTCTGGGGGCAGCTCACCGAGCAGCGTATAGCTGTCAAAATGCTCCTTTAATATGTGGTCCATACCTGCGGGAAGTGATGGGAATGCAACCTCAGGCCGCGATATTTTCTTGTTAAGCTTAAGCCAGAAGCAACGAGGACATTCCTCGAATAGATACAAAGAGGATGCAGATAACTTATAGGCCATAAATATCATTCTACAACAGGATTAATAAGCTATCACACAAATCCAAAAAGAATACAAAAAAATAATTAAAGCACAAGCAGCAAAAGTGGTGCAAATAGTGCAAGAACCATAACAAACCCACCGGTGACTAAGTATAGAAGACCATTAATTATTGCCCCTATCCCCATTAGGTTTTCCCACTTGTCGCCTATTTTGAATTCTATCTTATCTCCGTCTATCCAGTAGCCGTTACCCCTGAAAAACCATCCCTTAATACGGACATCCTGCCCAAGAAGTTTTTCCATCCTGAATATACGGAGTATGCCAATCACAAAATTAAGAATTGGGATTGCGAATCCCGTCTTTACAAGCAAAAACACGTTTTCCTTCGTGCGGACATATAGGTCTGTTGAAAGCAGGAACCCTGCCTCGCCCCTACCAAGTGCTGTGCCTTCTATGCTAAGTGCCTTGCCCTGCACAGGTGATGCCGTCTCATCCATTAGAAGCTCTTCGAGCTGATGCTCATTCCTATCTGCATAACGCAAAAATTGCAGGATGCCCTTTGCAATAATTGAAATTCCTACCGCTCCCGCCAAGATCATCAGTGCAATGCCAGCCCCGACAGCACCAGCTGCAAAAACGCCTACCAGCCCGATTATAAATGATAGAATATATGCACACACTATAAACAACGGCATTGCAAGAATATACAACCCTATTACAGCGGGGTTTGCTTTTACAACGTGCTCTTTTACATTTGCAATATCCTTAGGCAACCTGTCAATAAGCCCCATCTCTATCCCAACCTCATATATCCTTTTAACGCGTTTCCCAATTAGCGGATGCGTTGCATCGAGCTCTACAAGGGAAGCCCATGGGGATTTGAAATCAAAATCCGTATATTTAATGAAATCATCCGGGTTGTTGGAAGGTTTTATTACAAAGCTTGTTGGTGATGAGATGCAAAGTGCCTCCAGACCCTTAAACTTGTTCCATTGCTCTGGCGGTGCAATGCCAAGGCCGTATGCAATCTTAATGAGTGCCATTGCAAGCGATTTTGGCTTTCTTGTGTGCTTTACTGCAAATTCGTCGGCATAATACTCGCGTACCCTGCTCAGGTAAAGAACTACGTAACGGGATATAACATAAAAAGAGTACGCAAGTATTGCAAACAGAAGTATGAATAATATACCTCCTCCCTTCTTACTACCTCTACTGCTCTGTGCGCCTGACTTTGCGCTTTTAAGCAATGAAGTATATATTACATAGAATATTTCTACAATAGTTTGCGCAATCGTCATTATTATAAAATCAAGGTTCGCGATGTGGCCCAGCTCGTGCGCGAGCACAATCTCAATCTCGTCTTCATTTAGCATTTCAAGAAGCCCACGCGATACTGCAAGGCGTGCTTCCGATGGGAGAGAACCGTAAGTGAATGCGGTTGGTGTATTATCGTTAATTATGTAAACGTTGCGTATGTTAATGTACTTTTTCTCGGCCATCACCCTATGTATAACTTCTGCTGGCCTACCAATCCTGCTAATAAAAGCATCAAGCTTGACTTCTTCGGATTTATAGAGAAATCTCAGCATTAAGTCCATTAATATCGGTGAGATGAAAAACAGGATGAAGTTGAACAGGATGATAAATGCTATTGCAAATATTAGGCTCAATGCCCCCGTAAGAAAAAAGGCCAGAATAACAAAAAACCCAACCATTGAGAATAACAGTACAAGCGTGAACACGCTTGCAAAGACAAGATTGTTGAATATGCGCATAAGAATATAATGCAATGGAATAATAAAAGCATACCTAAAACCTAAATGTTTATTAACTCATCAACTCCAAAATTTCCCCTATGCAAATACACAAGACAATATTTATTAGACATGCAAACAGGCGGCATATATCCGTACCAAGTGATTTTTCTGAAGGCGGCCTTACAATCGAAGGAAAGATAAATGCATTCAAGGCTGGCAGATTCCTTAAAGGGAGATTCTCAGAGGATATACAAGAGATACACACAAGCAGGAGAAAGAGGTGTCGCGAAACAGCTATGCTAATCTCATTAGGGTATTCACCTATAAAAAGGGTGCCGCTGATAAGTGAGCTTAAGGAGCCGGATACGCTCTGTGCTGGTTTTGTTAAGAACGTTGATGAATGGAACCATCTATGTATGAATAGTGACTTCTTCTCGATGTTCTTTATGCAAACAGAAACTCTGTTCAAGAGATATAGCAAATTCAACCTTTTCAAATACAACTCTCCATCAGATTATGCCGATGAAGTCCTGCAAAAATACCTGGTTGAAAAAAGCATAATTGCTGTTACTCATGATTTTACAATAGCACCACTGTGGGTCGCACTGAGCAATAAACTTGGGTTTTGCCTGGAAGGCATTGGTGGTAGGCCTGGATATCTCACAGGAATAGTTATACATCATGCACAAGGAAAAATACTGAAAATCGAAAGCATCAACGCAATCGCAAAAAATGTATCAACTGTCTTTTCAGCCCAAAACTAAACGCATGATAACATGCCGCTCTAAAGCATTTTTGACATGTATGGCCCATCAAGTGTGTAGCCAAGTTTCCTATAGTAATCTCTTACACCAACACCACTTATAACAAGCAGCTTGTTCATATCAAGCTCTTCTTTAGAAATGCGCTCAGCTTCCGCCATCAGGCTTTTACCAAACCCCCTATGCTGTGGTGACGCATCACTCCTGTGCCTTAATGGTAGCTGTTCACCGTATACGTGAAGCTCACGTATGCCGGCAGAGCGCTGTGTTATCTCTTTCCTGTGCGGTGATGATGGCACTCTTAACCTAACAAAACCAAACAGGATTGATGTCCTCTTGTCTTCAAAGCTAATGAAATACTCCTCGCCATCTGACGCATCATACTTCCTTACAATGAGTTCCGGCTCGAGCATTTCATAATTGACATTGCCCTTAAGCAGATTGTGACCTATCTCCCGGTACCTTATCTCACCTGTTGTTATTCTTTTTTCAGCCAGCTTATTCTCAACAAGCTGGCGCAGGTTGCTTTTTTTTACACCGCTCTCAATCAAGTAAGCAGGTATATCGCGCTGTACACGCATCACCCTTACATAATAGGGTATGTGAGCATATGCCCTAACAATTACATCTGCAGCCTCTTCAGTTGTATACGGAGTTATCTTGCCCTGCAGCCACTCTTCATAAATCTCTGTGCCACGCATAACCAAAAATGGGTATATCTTAAGCATATCTGGCCGGTAGTACGGGTTATCAAAAAGCTCCCTGAACATCCCAACATCCTCGTCGGGTGTAGCATACAGCCCAGGCATCATATGATAGCATACCTTGAAAAAAGAATCCTTTGCAACTTGTGTGGCTTTCCATACATCCTCAAGCGTATGCCCGCGGTTAGTTTTTTCAAGTACATCGCGCTTAAGCGTCTGCACACCTATCTCCACACGCGTTGCACCGAAAGATAACATTGCATCAACATGCTGCTGGAAACACCAATCGGGGCGCGTCTCAATTGTTAATCCTATGCACCTGTGCGGCGCTTTCTCGTTTAGCGTTATCGCCTGCGCAAGAGTATCTGATTTGTACCCGTTCAGCGCATTGTACATGCCAAGCATAAAACTTTCCTGGTACTCCCTGGGCTGCGCCAGAAATGTCCCCCCCTGTATGATAACCTCGCATTTATCAGTCGGATGGCCAATCTCACTTAGTTGTGTTATGCGGGATTTTACCTGCTCGTATGCATCAAACTTATTCTGGATACCGCGCATTGTAGCTGGCTCAAAACCCGTATAAGAATTTGGGGCACCTTCACCTTTTGGGCAATAAGTACACCTGCCATGCGGGCAGTTGCTTATCGTCATTATTGCAATGTTAACAATGCCACTTATGCTTCGCATAGGCCTCTTGCGCAGCTGCGATATCAAATGATAAAGGCCGCGCTCCTTTGCCCGCTTGACAAGTGCCGAATTCCGTATGAACGCTGAAAACCTGTTCTTATCGCACACAGTACGCTTTAGCCTCTCAATATCTGTGCTCGTACCTGAAGAAAGCACATCAAGAATCTCATCGAGCGCTCTTGTGTAAGCATCATCAGCCATAACATCAAAGTTTGGCCTTGATTTTATTTTAAACATTACTAAAACAAGAATTATGTATTGTATAATGTTAACTTGACTTAATTACACTGACATAAACTGTTCTTCGTCGCGGACCGTCAAATTCGCAAAGTAGTATCCTCTGCCAAGTACCGAGCATAAGCTTATGCCCTGAAATTGGCAAAACAACGGATGAACCAGTAAGCGCGCTTCGCAGGTGTGCGGATGCATTATCATCAATCGTGTTGTGCTTGTATTTCGAGTCTTCCCGGATAATGCTTTGAAGCATATCCAGAAGATCCTGCTTAAGATTAGGCTCGTACTCATTAATGATTACACCAGCGGTTGCATGCGGTACGTAAACCACACATATACCTTCATCAACTTTTGCCCCTGTAACGGCGCGCATAACCTCTTCTGTTATGTCCACTATTCCTATCTTACTGGAGGTTGTAATTGAAAATTCATACATGCCTACACAACCCTGCTCTTGATTGCATCATCTACCGCCTTCTTGAACGTCTCAACCCTGTACTTAATATCGCTTGCATTCTCAACTGCGGTCCCTATCTGTACCATATCTGCACCTGCCCTGATTATTTCACGCGCTTCCTCAAACTTTCTTATCCCACCAGCGACCATATACGGCAGTGTGGTTGCTTTGCGCACATACCTAACCATCTCTATCGGTATCGGGCCCATCTCGCTTGCCGACCCTGCATCGGTAAATACCATATGATTACCGGCAAGCTCACCTGTCATTGCAAGTGCAGCTGCAATCTTAGGCTTGTTTCTCGGGATAAGCTTTGCATCGCCTACCCAACCGACCGTGCCGCCCGGCTCAACCACAATATATGCTGTCGGGATAGATTCTATGTTAAACTGCCTGAGCAACGGTGCACCTAACATCTGCGCCTGGCCGAGCCAATACGGGTTGCGTGAGTTAATAAGTGTAAGGAAATAGATTGCATCTGCATACCTTGTTATTGTCCCAACATTGCCCGGGAACAAGATTACTGGAACTGAAATGTGGCTCTTTATCTCTTTTGTAACGTTATCTAACAGCTCGCCCTGTGCACCTATCGAGCCGCCAATTGCAATTATGTCGGCACCAGCCTCAGCTGCGGATATGCCTGTTTTTATTGCAGCATCAGGTGATGGGTAATCAACAGGGTCTATCACAATTGACAGTATAGCCTTCTTTGCCTCTATCTTGTCCAGCAGGTATTGCTCAACTTTTCCAATGCGCATAGTTACACCTTTAATTGCAACTGTTAATTCTATGATAAGGCAATATTAAAAATGCTCCTATGTCATATCCGGCGGTCTTTCGGGATAAGGGATTGCAGCACACCGCCCCTGTTATAAGCAATACCAACACCCATACCTCTCCTGCATGTGAGAATTACAAGGCCATCTGTGCAGTTTTGTGGCTGGCAGTTGAGCACGATATTCTCACCTGAAAACAACCTTACCACATCATCATCGGATATTGTAATATTGTTCTTCTGTGCAAGATGCCCAAACACAAGCACGAAATCCAGTGATGGCTTGACACCGTATATTGAATCGAGCTTGCCAGCAAGAATGCCTTTTCTGTGTATGTTTCTTAACCTTAATTGATCAAGAGATTTTGAATATACGTAAACCTTGCTCGTCCTCTCCTCTATTACAAATTCATCGCTAAGTATGATGCCGAACCTCGATTTAATGTATTCAGAGAATTTTGAGCCCATAATCATCTCTTCCGCAGCTTTGCAATGAAAAAGGATTCATCAAGCGTAAACCTGCATACCTTCTCATCTATTACGGAATTGCCTGAAATGCCTTTTTCGTGCCTGAAAGGCAGCACGGGTGTTTCAAGAACTACATCATCCCTCTTTTCGAGGAGAGCATTAATAACCCCCTCATTCTCTTCAATGGTAGTTGTGCATGTTGAATAGACAAGTGTGCCCTCAGGCGAAAGCAAGTCAAATGCCCGCAAAAGCAGAGATTTCTGCAAATGCGCAAGGCTTTTTATCCTGCCATCTGAATGCTGGATTGTGCACCTGCGCGAGCCCATCGAACTGCACGGCGCATCTAATAGCACTTTGTTGAACGATGCTAATTTAGGAAACCTCCGGCCATCAAAATTGGTCATTGCAATGCAAGTTATCCCTAACCGGTTTATATGACTTGCAAGGCTTTTCAAACGCATATATGACACGTCATTTGCAATAACCACTCCCTTATCGTTCATTTGCATTGCGCACTGCGTTGATTTGCTGCCCGGGGCAGCTGCAACGTCAAGAACGACATCACCAGGTTTTGGGTCAAGCACGAGTGGTGGGACCATTGAAGAAAGTGACTGGATATAAAAATAACCAAGCTGGTACTCAAGTGTCTTACTCAAATTTTCGTAATCTGAAGTGTACGCCCCACTATACCATGAAACTGGAGTTATCCCATACTTTGACATTATACCTTCAAATTCATCTCTGCTTATGCGAAGGCTGTTAATCCTTATTGAGGTGGCCACAGGTATGCTGAAACGGCGAATTATTTTAATATTAAGCCGCCTTAAAACCATACAAATGGACCTGTAGTCGAGTGGTTAAGACGCTCGCCTCACATATGGGTGAGGGGGAGGTGTCCCCCTCTCCCATAAGACCCAACTCCCCTTCTAAGGAGGTTTTGAGGTATTGGGAATGTGAGGGGGAGGTGTCCCCCTCTCCCATAAGACCCAACTCCCCTTCTAAGGAGGTTTTGAGGTATTGGGAATGTGAGGGGGAGGTGTCCCCCTCTCCCATAAGACCCAACTCCCCCTCTAAGGAGGTTTTGAGGTATTGGGAATGTGAGGGGGAGGTGTCCCCCTCCGTGCATTTTCCCTTCGGGAAAATGACGCGTCATTGGCAAGCCCAAAGACGCCCCATAAGACCCAACTCCATTAAAATATGGGATTGGTGGGGAAAGGTAATTTATCTTCAGCCAAAAATGCTGAAGAAAACATGCCCCCTTTCGCGAGAGATCCGCGGTTCAATTCCGCGCAGGTCCATTACCCATTTTATTTTTGGCCATTCTGCTTTATTTGGCGCAGCCGCCCGCATTTTTGCTTCACAAAAAACCAAAATGTTTTTAATCCATAATTTTTCATAATATCGCTGTATGGTCGTCTATGAAATCAAGGCACCTAGATGGGACGAAAAAACACCTTCATTCACATCAAGAGAGATGAAGACCAAGGGTATATCAAATTGCAGATTTTGTACGCTTGCTGAGGAACCTTTGGTTGAAAGCAGCTCAAACTGGAGGATACTTAAGGCAAAGTATCCCTATATACCACAACATTGTATTATCACACCAAAAGAGCATCTGCTTACACTCCATAATATATCAAAGAACCAGTTTGATAGTATGTTCACAGCTATCGGCAAAATACTACAACACTTCCCCGGTGCAACCGCACTTGGCAATTTTGGGATTGTTGCCGGGCAAACGATACGGCACTTACACATCCATCTTCTTTGTTCAAAGGTGGAAGAGTCAAAATATCTTGAGCTTAAATCTGCTGAAAACCTGATAGCTGACCCGTTATCGGTGCCTATTCTTGTTGAAAGCGGGCATTTGACACTCTGCAACGGGTATGATACTGCGGTTACGCGTAAGATTCACAGGAATGATTTGTACGATTATATTAGAAGCATTATCCCACAGCTGTTTGATGGCTTCTTCCGTTTAGTGCAAAGCAGAATGTACGAGCAAGTTGTGCAGTATGGGTATGGCTATCATAATCTTGAAAGGGTTGCCTGGTTATATGGTATTTCTACAGACAATCTAAACAACATAGAGTTCCTTCTTAATACCCGGGTAACCTCAGGGATTGGGGTAAACTGGATGATTTCGGAATATGATAAGGACATGTTTAAAATACATATAATTCCGCGTGCAACTTCGGTTTCAGGAACGTTCGGCCTAGAAAGAAGAATTGGCGGGCTTGAACTGTTCCACAACACAATACTGTCACGCACAAAACTCCGCCCAGATATTGAAAATGAATGGAAAGAGGCAGAAAAAGAGTTTTGGTCAACACTCAAAAAAGCAGCTAGGGACTTATGATTTTATTGTTTAGTTGAGAGGTATTCAACAAACTCTCTTACACCCTCCTCAACTGTGCACGAATTATTAAACCCAAGCTCTTCCTGTATTTTCCCTGTTTTTATGACCCTGTCCGTAGCAAGCATATCAATAAATTCAGAAGGAATTGGTGGTTTGGCTTTTAGCGAGCGCAAGACATTATAAATTGCAAGAAGCGGTCCCACCGCAAACCTAGGTACACTGGTACGCACGCTTGAAGAGTTAGTAAGCTTAGCAACATAATCAACAAGCTGTTTCTGTGTCAGCTCACGCTCATCATTTACATTGTATATCCCACGTGCATCACTTGCAACTGCTAGCAGGATTGCATTTGCCACATCCCTCGCATGAACCAGAGGAACGTGGTTGTTACCATCCCCAACCAGAAGCATTCTGCCAGAAGTTATCATATCATAAGCTGTCCTAAACCCGGTATCAAACCCGCGGCCGTATATTATAGAAGGGCGCAAGATGCATACATCACCAGAATATCCATGAACGACCATCTCACCTTGGAACTTGCTCTTTGCATATGGCGTATCAGGGTGCAGTGGCGTGCGCTCGGTTATATTCTTATTGTCCAGCTTTCCATAAACCGAGATTGAGCTTATAAATATGAAATGTGGAATGCCTGCTTGCGAGCAGCGCTCAACAATGCTTTTTGTCCCTTCAACATTAAGCGAATAGATTGTTTGAGGAGGCAAAGACATATCGGTTGTGCCTGCAAGATGGATTGCATGAGTGCACCCTTTAATCTTTGAATAATCAAAATCAAACATGCTTCCTTTCACTGTAATGCATCCTGGAACTTCCTTATCCCGGCTCAATGCAACAACTTCATACCCATTCCTGAGAAGTAGCTGAACAGTATATGCACCAAGCCTTCCGGTACCACCAGTTACAAAAACACGGGTCATCAGTACATCCCTTTAAGCTTGGAAAGTGCAATCCTTATCTTATCCATTGCACTTTTATATCTCAAATCATAAGAATCTGCTATTGACTCAATGCCTGCATCATCCAGGTCTGATATGATAAATGAATATTCCTTATTCTTCCTGCGCACCACACCGCGTCTCTCCATCCTCAGCAGGTGATACCTAACAGTTTTCTCACTGCACACCTTCCCTGCAGATTTGAGCGCAGACATAATATCATCAACAGACATACCTTGCCTTGTTCTAAGCTGGTGATTGAGAAGAACCTCAACAAGATCTATTAAGGATTTGCGTGACTCGTTGGGATTAATCAAGCCCAGCGCAAGGGCTAACCATCTTATCAAAGACGCTTTGGTCAGCGTTACCTCTTGCGGCATACGCATATCACGGACCACAATCGTCGATTCAATATATTGCGATTCAGGTATCATTGATATATCCACCTTCTTCTATTTTCAAATAAGATTAATCCTAGTATCAATATCCTTTATCTTATCATAATCACATACCTGCTTTTTCTTCCAGGGATTAATATATACAAAATCCTTATCCTCATCACTTACAGATACAACCCTGCCAAGATAATTGCCGGATGATGAATAGACCTCCTTGCCGAGCAGGTCAACACCCTTTATAGTGTCTCTCTTTAGATATTGTACTGTTTCCATCGTAATAGCTCCAAGTATGATGCTTGCAATGAGCGCATTAACAAATTCACTGAAATACACTTCGGCAATCACCCATCCTGCAAAGACCCATACCAGATACAACGTAATGCCTGTCATAATAACATAAAACATCATACGTAAAGTTCCAAGACTGTTACCATCCCTGATATTATCATAAAGCTTTCCAAGATATATGAGTACCATTGGTGGCACAATAAAAATGACAAGTGAGCGCACACTGTGACCTATCGCCTTGAGATTATCCATAGATGCAGCCGTCTTTATGTAATCATCCGCGGATAGCCATAGTGCAAGCACAAACAAAGGCATTGCTATTACATAGGCAATAGTACTGACCTCCTCAGCACTAACCTTGAAATGGGAAAGCATGTAGATTATCCTATCTTCTATGCCAAACCCCTTCGCAAGCAGGTAAATACCAACAAGTGCGGCAACAGGCTTCCATTCAAACCCGAGTGAATAGCTTGCAACAAGTGCTAGAAGTATAAGTGCTGGCAAGCCGATAAACATTCTTGCAAAGTACGGCTCTTTCAACTTGTCTAAGATAAGAAAATATGTCCTCTCAAGTTCTTTTGACTGCTTCATAGAAACCTGCCGTAAACTGTCAACTTTCATCCTGGAATTTATGATTGGAAGTATCTGCTCATCATCTGCGCCATCACTGACAAAAATACAAGCCTCCGCAGGAAACTCAGTTAACACCTTATCAAGTTGTTCTGCAATCTCCCTGTCTGCCACATAACCCCGTGATGGGTCACCTGTAAGTGTTGCCACTTCTACATCCTCACCGTTTGCTTTCATTGAATCAAACAGCTTTACTGCTTCAAATATTGTATTACCGTCAACTTCCTCGGGGTCAGCCAGGAGGAGGCGGTTGGCCACATCAATATTGCGCGCCCGCCCGACAACTGGGCCAACAACGCCTATTTTCTCTTTAAGGTCAGCATCCCTGTCAATACATAATATAAGGGTTTTGCGAGGCATCAGCTAAAATTGTTTTAGAAAGTATTTAAACCTAATAACGTTTAAACTAGCTATGGAAACACCGGGCAAAGTGCTTGGAGAAGAAATTGAGTTTGCAGCTGGGGATGGCACTTATATAGAGAATGAGCTGGTGCGCGCATCTCTATGCGGGGATAAACTGGTTGACGAAAAAACAAGAACAATAAGTATAAAACCCAGCTTTGCCACCGCGGTCAACGTCAAGGTTGGGCAGAAAATTTACGCAATAATTGATAGTGTTGGAGAAACCCATGCGATGATGACGTTGTTTGACTATGAAAAGGATGGTAACGACAAGAGGGTAAACCTGGCAAATGATTCTGCAATGATGCGTATAGAAGGTGTCAAGTCTTTTGGTGTCTTCTTAAAAAATATGTCTGAGGCCGTCCGTGTAGGTGATATTGTCAAAGTTGAGGTATCAAAGGTTGAGCGCGGAGGTATAGATGTTATAATGAAAGGCAAGGACCTTGGCGTGATGAAAGCGTTCTGCTCAAACTGCAGGAGGCCGCTGGTGCTTAATAAGGATAATAAATTGTTCTGCTCAAACTGCAACAGGACGGAGACACGAAAAATTTCGTCCTCGTATATTGAGGTGATGGTGTGAAAGTAAATTTTATTGTTGATGAAAAAAACCATATAGAAGTACAATTCATTGGGGAGGAATATAGCATACCTGCTATTCTTAAAGATATACTAAGCGAGAATAAGGATGTGGAATTTGTGACTTATGTGATAGGCCATCCAAGCAGGGACCCGCCATTGCTTGTGCTAAAAACCAAAAAGGGTGAAGCGCGGAAATTATTAAAGGAAGCATTAAAAGAGGCTATCGGCACATTGGAGGATATTAAAAGTGCATTCTCAAAATGAAAACGGGAATCCGTATAATTGGGATTGATGATGCACCGTTCAGACGCGGTGACAGAGAAACTGTGCTTGTTGCTATTGTGATGCGATATGGAAAGGTTGAAGATGCACTGGTTACACGCGTCACGGTTGATGGGGATGACTCCACAGACCAAATTATAAAGCTGCTCAAAAAGAAATATGGAAACCAGGGCAAAGTTGTTTTTGTGCATAGCATCACGCTAGCCGGCCTTAACGTAGTTGATATTGATAAAATTAGTAAAGAGCTGAATTGCGGTGTTGTATGCATCACAGACAGGAAAGTTCGTGGCACTGCGCTGAAAAGTACGCTTGCCAGGAAATTTCCACACAAATTATCTCTTCTTAAGGAGATTTTCAAGATTGGTAGGTATTATATTTCTTACTCGGGCATAACTTATAGTGAGGCGGTCGGGCTTGTGCGTAAGATAGGCTATGAGCCGGTGCGCGTTGCGGACATATTTGCAAGATGCATCAAAAATGCAACAAATATCAAATATGAATAGGTGATAGGTGTTTATTTAATGGAAGAAGACTTAGCACCCATAAAAAAAATAAATAAGAACAAATGGTTCTATATTCTCGCGATAGCTTTTGTAGTAATATTTGTAATTGTGCGTATTGATATTTTTGCAATAACCGCTGCGATATTTTTCATACTGGGGGTAGTTGCAGAAAGCATCGAGAGCGCAAGAGAAAAAGGAATAATGCACGAATTGAGGGAAATTGTAATTGCAATCGCGGTTGCACTCTCTGTCCTGTTTGCAGCATCCATACTGCTTGGGACATCCTCACCTTTTAACGCCGTTGTCTCCTGCAGTATGCTTAATACTTTGCAGCGCGGTGATGTTGTGCTGCTCCAGAACGCACCCATCAAAGCATACGAAGTATCATTAACAAAAGAGCAGTTCAATAAAATACTACAAAACGGTGAGGAGCATTATGTATGTGGCAAGTGCTCAGATGACGGCATAACTGTAAGGCCGTGCACAATAAACCCACAAACAGGACTGGAAGCAAAGGGGGAGGTATTGCAATATAAATGCTCATTGTGCAGCATAAAGGTAAGTGGGAAACCAGGGGAGATTGTGTGTACCGAAGGGGTCACAATTGCAGGGCATTATTTCAGTGCAGTCGACCGTACAGGGGATATAATCGTATACAGGCCTAAAAAAGAGGACCTGTTTTCAGAGATTGGTGATATAATACACAGGGCAATCGTAAAAATAAATGTAGATGGGGAAAGCTATTATCTAATAAAAGGGGATAATAACCCGATGTTTGATGTGCAAGCCTATGATAAGAACTTAAGGCGGACAAATTCGATCGCCAGCGCATCGCAGGTGCTCGGGCGCTCATGGCTTACGTTACCGCTTATAGGATATGTAAAGCTGGTTGGTGCAGGACAGCTCTCACTGCCTGCAGGATGCGAAATATTATTAGGAGAACCAATCTCACAAAAATAGGTAGGTATACAAGGGTTGCAGTTCATAAATGGTAATATTATTGCAACAAGCGTTTAAATCATACCGCATCTCGGGCAATCAAAGAGTTAAAAAAGCACACCTGTATAAAGTACATATATCTTCCAGTAACAGCTGGTAATAATTGGAATGTTGGTTTAAGAAGAGAGGGTGATATATATTACGTCCACTGCACACTCACAACCAGTTGGCAAAACTGGGAATACTGAAGTAAAAACACCGGATCATATTGCTTTCATCCCAGATGGCAACCGCAGGTGGGCTAAACAACGTGGGTTAGATGTAATTAAAGGGCATGAGGCAGGTATTGAATTAATTGGTGAAGTGCTTAAATGGTGCAAAGAGCATAACATACATACAGCAACTTTTTGGGGGTTCTCAACTGAAAATAAAAACAGGACAAATGAAGAGGTCGAGGGCCTGATGCGCCTGTTTGAAACAAAGCTTATGGAGATACTACAGCGCGCACAGAAAGAAAAAGAGGCTGGAAACGAAAGTAAGTACCCAAAAGTGAGTATAAAGTTCTATGGGATGATTGATGATTTGCCACAGCGTCTGCAAGAGTATATAAAAAGGGCCGAGAAGGAATCCTCAAAAAATGGGGAGTATCGTGTCAATTTCCTGCTGAATTATGGGGGTAAGCCTGAGATTATTGATTGTATACATAAAGTTGCAGAGGACTACAAAAAAGGTATAATCACTGAGATAAATGAGGAAGAGATTATGAAACGCCTGTGGACCGGCGATTTGCAGCCTCCTGACCTGATTATCCGTACTTCCGGTGAATACCGGCTCTCAGGATTGCTTCCTCTACAGAGTGCTTACAGTGAGCTGTTCTTTGTTGATAAGTATTGGCCAGATTTCTCAAAGGAAGATTTTGAGAAGATACTTAAAGAATATTCAAAAAGGGAACGAAGATTTGGAAAATAGCATAGGTGTACGTAATGTCTTGGATTGGATGGAAAGTAATTGACGGTGGGCAGTATAAAATTCCGGTCCAGAAGCTAAGCCTTGAAGAGATAGATGTAATAAACAATGTATGCAAGGAATTCAGCGATACCGTTAAAGATGAAGTTATTGAGAATGGTGCCGCAGCTAAAAAGATTGTTAACAAGCTTCTGATTCAAAACCTGCAGAGAAATAATATTCGTGCTGATGAAGACCAGATAACATACCTTACCGATGCGGCGTACCTTGCAACGTATGCGTTCGGACCGATTACATACTTGCTTGAAGATGAAGAGCTTGAGGAGATCGCGGTTGTAGGTCTTGATAATCCAATATTTGTATTCCACCGTGAAAAGGGATGGCTTGATACTAATGTAATGTTCATCGAGCGGGAAGCAATTATCGATATAATCAATAAAATGTCCAGGACAATTGGTAGGCGAATAACATTGCAGAATCCACGGCTTAATGCTGTGCTGCCGGATGGCTCAAGATTGCACGCAACCATAGAGCCTGTGTCTGACCTTGAGCTTACAATCAGGAAGTTCAAGAAAACGCCCCTGACTATACGTGAGCTGATTAAAACTGGATACAATTATGACCTGCTCGCATTCTTATGGACAGTTTTCCAGAATGATAAAAATGTAATAATTTGCGGCAATACAGCTGCGGGTAAAACTACCACGTTGAATGCGCTGTTCTCCTTTGTACCGCCAAGTGAGCGTATAATACTCCTTGAAGAAACACCTGAGATAGTAATACCGCATAAACATCAGGTCAAAATGAAGACCAACCCACAGCTCGGGATTGAGATGAAAGACCTGATAGAGGATAGTCTCCGTATGCGGCCAGATAGAGTGATCATAGGTGAAGTGCGCTCTAAAGAAGAGATACTTGCAATGATTGAAAGCATGAATGCTGGCCAGGCCCGCGGCTGTTATGCAACTATGCACGCGCATAGTGCAAAAGAGCTTGTATCCCGTTTGCGTTACAATGAAGTTATGCCCTCTGATTTTAATGCGATTGACTTAGTGATTGTTCAAAGAAGGTTCCTTAAATTTAATGGTGATGGGAAGGTGCGTGAGGTTAGGAAAGTCGTTGAAGTGTGCGAGCTGGCTGAGAGCCGTGGCTCCATAATGATACGGCATTTGTACTTGTACGACCCAAAAAAGGATACTGTTGTGCGTACACCTGCAAAGTCGCGCATAATCGAGGAGATTGCGTTTGCAAATGGTGTAGGAGAAAATAAAATCTATGATGAGATTGCAAAAAGGTCAAACTATTTAAAAAGTATAATCGCTAAATCTAAGGATATAAAAAAGGATATTGAGATGTATGGTGCGCATCAATCCCTCTAAAACGTTGCGAGGAAATTGGTGAGCTAGTAATAAGCATGGGGCTGTGGGCTAGCCTGGTATGCTTCCAGCTTCGGGAGAAGGGTGGGGCAGAGCCCCTCCCTTCTCAACCCAACCCCTTCGGGGTGTTGAGATGTATCCACAACAAAGTGGATCTTCATGGGTGAGGCAGAGCCCCTCCCTTCTCAACCTCTGGGATGGGTTGAAGAGATTTATCTCTTCGGATAAGTTGGAGACCCCAGTTCAAAGCCCTCTCTTTGCAGGATAAAAAAATCTGCACGAGAAGAGGCGTGGAAATCTGGGCAGCCCCATAAGAGGAGAGGAAGGGGGCTTCGCCCACCTCTCTCCTTCTAATCTCTTCATTTCCAGAATTCATGCGAATAAAGTTTGGTTTTTTAATACTTTGGAAATTAAATACTCCTCGTGCGGCCGTAGTCTAACCTGGTTAGGACATGAGCCTTCCAAGCCGCTCTTTCGGGGTGCCTAAAGAGCGGCGCCAGAAAAAAGAAAGCTTATGATCCGGGTTCAAAGCAGCCATTTCCTTGGATGATTAAAGTTGGCAAAAAGAAACAATTGAGTCTTCTTTGCCAGCTTTCTTAGGCATTCCAAAGAAAGCTGTGTGAAAATCCCGGCGGCCGCATTTTTTCTATAATTTTCTCTATAATTACCTATAAAAAGAAGAATCATCATTTGAGAAAATTACGTATTCCAAGGCGTTCAATCATCCATTTCTTGTCATCAAAATATTTCCGTTCAACTGCAATTCTTGGTGTGATTTCCATAAAAGAAAGCACGCTGCTGTTTGTGCCATCATACCTACGGTTCTCTTCAGTGAGCCGCCTCTTGAATTCTAACCCTAGATCGTTTAATTCTGCCAACCTGTTCTCATCAAGCCACTCATCAAGATAAGTGAAAAAGCTCCCATAGGCAGTATCACCAAGAAGAACGCGGTTGTACTCTGATTTAAGCTTGGACATCAGATTATTTTTCCCGCCCTCCTTGCAATCCATATAATCAAGTGTTGAGTACTTGCTATCAACACGCACAATCCTCTTTATAGGGACAATGCCGGCCGCATTGCCTGTGAAAAACAGCGCATCCGCAGACTCTATATCACTGTACTTAAAAGTTCCAAACCGCGCCTTTGTTCCTAACTCGTTTGCTATTAGGAATACTATGCGATAAGTTATACCTGGTAGTGCACCTTCACTTGGAGGCGGAGTAATGAGCTCATTATCTTTGAGAAGCACTAAGTTTTCACCTGTACCCTCGGTAAGATTGCCTTTTGTATTCTGGAACACTACCTCCTCGCATTTGAGGTCATTTGTTTTATTATATGCAGTGAGCATCGTTTTTGCATGAATTGACAGCTGGTAGTTGCTTGATACTTTGAACTGCGGGAATGCCAAATAACGCGGCTGCGGGTATAGCAGGGCAGTTGTGCCCGCCGGGTCTGAGCAAGGTATATACTCACCCATAGGTGCAAGGTTAAGCATCAATTCAATATTTCTGGGCTCAACGATCCCTATCCCATTGTAGTTTGAGTATACAAGAGGGCGTACATAAATCCGCTGGTATTCTTTGTCCCCACTGCTTATAACAGTGTTGGCACCTTCAAGCTCAATCACATTGTTCCAGCTGTTCAGTGCACATATTGTAAATATGCTCTCTATTATCTGCTCATCACTGTAAAGCTCCCAATCATAACCAAGCCCTTTCAAGTTATGCCTAAGCCGCTCAAAGTTAAGTGCTGGATGGAATAAGCCTAATTTAAGCCGAGGGCCGTTGCGCAGTGCGATGATGCTCATCCCCTCAAAAAGCCCACTTGCATAGTGTACTGAAGGTGATATTGAAGGGACTGCGTGGCCCCTGATAAGCGAGTACCTGATTATGCCTTCAGACATGTAAAAGTTATCCTGTATCGGCCGCATTAAGTCATACATAATATAAGTTTTAGGGGAAAATTAAAAAGCATGACACATATGCAAATCATTAACCGCGTGCTGAAAAGAAGGCGTGTTCTCATATTAGGTGCCGCCGGGAGGGACTTCCACAATTTCAATGTGTATTTCAGGGATAAGATAGGATATGAGGTTGTTGGGTTCACATTAGCCGATCAGCTCCCAGTCCAGCTTGACATGTATCCTTCGTCACTTGCAGGGAAATTGTACCCGCACGGGATACCAATATACAAAGAGAGTGACCTAGAAAAAATAATAAGAGAGAAGAGTGTTGACCTTGCGTGCCTCTCTTATTCAGACCTGAGCCATAACGCTGTGATGCACATTGCATCGCGTGTGCTTGCAGCTGGTGCATCTTTCATACTATTGGGCCCAAACGCGACAATGCTAAAAAGCCAAAAGAAAGTTATTGCAGTGTGTGCGACTCGGACTGGTGCCGGCAAAAGCCCGATGACCGAATATGTAAGCCAATGGCTCAGGAAAAAAGGATTCAGGACAGTAATTGTAAGGCATCCTATGCCGTATGGTGAACTTGAGAAGAAAGCTGTGCAAAGGTACTCATCGCTTAACGACCTTGATGCGCACGGCTGTACTATTGAGGAAAGGGAGGATTATGAAAGGCACATACGCAACGGTTTCATAGTGTATGCAGGCATTGATTATGAGAGGGTATTGCGCAACGCAGAAAAGGAAGCGGATGTTATTATCTGGGATGGTGGCAATAATGATTATCCTTTCTTCAGGCCTGATATTATGATAACTGTGGCTGATGCGATGCGCGCCGGTCATGAGATTGCATATCATCCTGGGGAAGTAAATTTCAGGATGGCGGATGTGATTGCAATTAATAAGTGGGAGAATGCAAAGAAAGGCGCACGTGAGATTGAATGGCGTGCAAAGGAGATGAATCCCCACGCGAAAATAATACGTGTTTCTATGGATGCTGTGATGGACCGGAAGCTTTCTGCCGCGGAGAAGAAGAGAGTGCTTGTGATCGAAGACGGCCCGACCATAACACATGGTGAGATGCCATACGGGATAGGGTATATCGTTGCAAAAAAAGAAGGTTGCAGTATCATTGACGGCTCAAAGTTTGCGGTTGGGGTGTATAAAAAAATTTACGCACAGCACAAGCATATTGAGAAGGTCGTGCCTGCGGTCGGCTATTCGAGAGAGCAGATTGAAGAGCTAAAGGTACTGATTGGGAAAGCGCGGCCGTCAGCAGTTGTTTCTGCAACACCCACAAATTTAAGTGATTTTCTGGATATAAAAGCACCACTGGTGAGGGTCACATATAAGCTTAGGAAAAATAATGCAGTTGAGCGTGTGCTTGAATCCATCCTTGCCAGATAAAAAAATTATGGAAGGTATGCTTATGGAACTTAAAGAGTTAATACGCAAGCTGGCAATTAAAAATGCCCACGATTACGGCAAGGCCGACCCGAAAGCGGTTGCTGGTAAAGTGATTGCAGAAATGCCATCTGCTAAATCAGACATGAAATTGCTTATGGCATTGATAAATGAAAGTTGCAATGAGGTGAATACACTCAGCGAAGAGCAAATTGACAAAGAGTATAACAGCTACGGCATTGTAGAAGAAAAACGTGAGGAAAAGCGCGAATGGAAGATTGAAGGGGCATCAGAAGGGCAGGTTATCACGCGGTTTGCGCCTGAGCCGAACGGGTTCCTTCACATCGGCCATACAAAGGCGATGATAATCAACAAGAAAATTTGTGATGCATATAAGGGGAAATTTTATGTCAAGTTTGATGATACAAACCCTGAAAAATGCAGGCAGGAGTTTGTGGATTCAATACTAAATGATATTGCTTGGTTTGGAATAAAACCAGATGGTGTATTTTTTGTCTCTGATATGCTTGAAGATATGATTAAAACCATGGAAAAGCTCCTACGCGAAGGCAATGCATATGTTTGCATGTGCTCCCAAGAGGCAACAAAAGAAAAGCGCGCGAGAGGGGAGGAGTGTGAATGCAGGCAAAGAAGTATTGAGGAAAACCTCGCGCTATGGGAACAGATGAAAACCACCATGAAAGAAGGGGAGGCGGTTGTGCGGCTTAAAGGTGATATGAAATCACTAAACACAACAATGCGTGACCCAGCACTGTTCAGAGTTCTTGAAACGCCCCATTACAGGCAAGGAAAAAAGTATCGTGTTTATCCAACATATGATTTCGAAACATCTGTAAGTGATGCGTTGCTTGGTGTAACGCACGTGCTCCGCTCGAAAGAATTTGAACTGCGTGCCGAGCTACAGTCAACCATACTAAGGCTTGCCGGGCTGAGGTCCCCACAGTATTATGAATTTGCACGGCTGGCTATAGATGGGTATCCTGTTAGTAAGAGATATATCAAGCCTTATGTAGAGAGCGGGTTTTTCTCTGGTTATGATGACCCGCGCCTCGTTACGCTTGCAGGGCTCAGGAGAAGAGGAATACCTCCAAAAGCCATTGAGGAGTATGTTACATCATTCGGTCTGAGCAAGGTTGAGGTTGAGACAGATCTCAAGAAACTTTTTGCAGAAACACGAAAATACTATGAGCCCATAGTAAAGCATTATTATGCTGTTAAAGAGCCAAGAAAGCTCAGGATAGAGGGGTTAGGCAGCGGTGTTCTTGCAGTGAGATTGCATCCAACAGCAAACATGGGCACGCGCCCAGTGCCTTTCTCTGAAGAGGTTCTGATAAGTGCGGAAGATTTTAATGAGTTGCACGAGTTAGAGCTGGTCCGCCTTAAAGACCTAAAAAACATAAACGTAACGAAAATACAAAAAGGAAAAGAAGCACAGTGTATCGTCTCAATAAGCCAAGAGATTGTTAGGGATTCAAAGAAATTGCAATGGGTGGATGCGCGCACAGCTGTGCCGTGCACGTTCTGGTATCTGGAAAAGCCATTCAACGGTGAGGAGAAGAATGAAAAAAGCCTTGTGAAAGTGGAGGGAGTTTGTGAAGCTGCGGCTGCAAAAAATATTGCAGAAGGCGAGGTTGTCCAGCTTGAAAGGATGGGATATTTCATTCTCGATAACAAGGAAAAAATGATTTTTATAAGGACAGATTAAAGAAGGTCGCTTTTTGTAATAACACCTACATACCTATTACCATTCTTAACAAGTAGCAGTGGAACGTGGCGCAGCATATCTGATGCCAATGCAAGAGGGCAGTCTTCGTTTACTTCCATAAAAGGTGCTTCCATTATATTCTTAATAGGAATTCTATATAATTCATCTTTATTCATTTCACGCATTTTCTTATTTATGAGACTCTCACTAATACTCCCGATACACTTCCCCTGCTCAATTACAGGCATCTGCGAGTATCCTTTCCACTTCATATGTGAGGCCGCCTTTGCAACTGTTTCCATAGGCCCAACATACTCAACACCTTTATGATACTTGTTTGTAATAGTTTCACCTGGTCCAAATTCCCATTGAGAATATAAATTAGCAATCTTTAGCACAAGATTATACCCGGGGTTCGCCGTACCAGATTCAATCCTCGCAAGATAAGACTGGGTTATTCCAAGTGCCTTCGCAACCTCTACCTGTGTTTTTCCAAGGCGTTCTCTCCATTTACGCATTTCAAGCATGGTTGGGATTTGCATATTCCTCACATGAATATATTATGCCAAAATTTATTAAATAATTATTTGCGTTTCTTTGAGGAAAGCGATTTTATAAAATCATCCAGTGAGCGTACAAATTTCAATGCAATCCCTTTACGGCTTTTCCTGAACGGACCGCCTAAAAGAATCTTCTGCAAAGCTTCGATTTCCCTGCTTATGTTTCTTTTGCGCCTGTTCAGGTTCTCCTTCAGTCTCTCAACATCCTTTTTCCTCTCTTCCGCCTCGCGCCTACTGCGCTCCATATGCTCATTAACCTCACGCCTCTGTACCTCGACTTTTTCCCTGCGTGTAACAGCCTCCCTCTCCTCCCTGCCCAATGCTTCCTTCTCAGCTACACGCCTCTCTTTATGTGCCTTCTCTATATTTTTTAGGTCCTGCTCCACACGCTCCTTCTCTTTCGCCTGGCGGATTTCCTCAGCTGAACGCTCCTCCCTGCGCAATCTCTCCCGCAACTCTTCTCTTTTAAGATTTTCATCCTCTTTAGCCCTAATCGCCTGTGACACGGCAGCTGCTTTTTTCTCCCGGTCCTCCCGTTTTTGCTCTTCAAGATAAGATTCTGTTCTTTTGAAATTCAGCGTTTCCTTGCCAACGTAATCTTTGGAAAGAGTACCCTTGTCATCAATTACAATATCACGCTCCTGAACAGTCGTCTTCAGGGAGGCCTCAACCGGCTGGGATTTCTTTTCCTCCTGCGGTTTTGACTGCTCAACTTTAGGTGTTTCAATCTTAAGCTCTGGTACAGGCAGGTCCCTCTTCTGGTCAAAGGCCTTCTCACGGGCACGCCTCTTCTTTTCACGTTTCTCTTCAGTCTCTTCCTCTTCCAAGCGCTTCTGCGCCACCGCTTCTGGCATATGAAATTAATATTGATAGTTTTTTTTAAAAAGGTAAAAAAGGACAGCTATTTAATTAAATCCCTTTTTACAGCTGCCATACCGAGTATGCCAAGCACTGCAATAATAATGCCTGAACTTGAGCCCGGACACTCATTTTCTATCTCACCGCACTTGATTGCCGCTCTCCTGATGCACTGGTCTGATGCGGAATAACACACAGAGACGGAGCCCTCCTGGCAGTCTGCCCTGTCATTACCGGTGGAATACTGCGAGACGCATGACTGCAATTCAGCTGCACACGCATCAACTTCCGGGCATTTGCCAGCAGAGTACTTCGCGCTCATTATGGGATAAGAGGTGCTTACACAGCTTATTCCGGCGGTTTTATACCCTCCCATACAAGACTGGTCTATCTTGCCATTCTTATCAAATGGACAGGAAGCACACGCTTTTCTGTAGGCATCCGCTGCGCAGCTCACAGAGCTTGCTGCTGCAAGACCCATTACCAAAAGCAAAAATACAATAGGTAGTATTCTCATGGTAGAAATTGAAGCAAGAAGAAATAAATACTAAAAATTACTCATTATCTTTGTGCGAATCCCTGCGCTGTACAAGATTGGCAAAAGCGCATATATCATCATGTATCTTCTCCATCAGGTTTGCAACTTTTGAGTACCTGTTTATATGATATATGAATGAGATGCCAGTTGATATCAATACTGCAAAAGGCAGCGAGCTAAAAACATCTTTCAGGAACGCGCCAATATTGAGCGAATTGCGGAATTCTGTTGAAAACACCGTAATAAAGGCATCAACACACCACAGCGCAATCCCAAACAAAGCACCGTGCCAGAATACGTTGTTAAGCTCATAAAAGAAATTATTCTTATCTTTTTCAAAATGCACTTCACGCGCCTTATCCATAAACAGGCAAACATCCTCAGGCGTTTTTACTGTGTTCTGGACAACTACCTCGGTTAGCCTTTTCTTCTTTGAAGATTCCCTAAGCTGCGCATATGTATTATTCCTTGCTGAAACCAGCCCGGCATCACTAATCCCATAACTGGATTTAACAGCAATTTTTTCTGACAGGTCATCAATAATCCTCCTCTTAACTTCTACATCATAACAGAGCGAAAAATACCTCTTGGCAACCTGCCTGAAATGATCCCTACGCATATCTTCTTCAAGAATCTTGCCCTCTGTCTTTTTTACCAGCTTGTTATAAGTTTTGTTCATGAGGCACTCACCTATTTTGGGCAACTTCCGGTTAAAAAACCTTACCAAATGGCTAACAACTAAATGAGACCCTTACCAAAGATTAAAGGGTTTTTCTTCTTTTTCGTGCAGCCTCAATCAAACCCTCTAAAATCTCATCCATAAGTTTCCTTATCTTGTGGTTGGTAGTATCTGAAAGCCCCATCTCACAACTAACCTGCTTTATCGGCTTGGGGAACCCCTCATCAAGGCCCCACCTGATAGATAAGAATTTAACCGCAATATCACGCGAGTTTTGATATATGCTTAATCTCCTGTCAAGCAAACGCGCATACGCTTCTATTTGGGAATAAAGCTGTTCTGTTTTAGAAAATGATAGCACACCCCACGCGAGGTCCTCTACGTCCTTCTCTGTGAGACCAAATACCTTTAAAAGTACCTCCTTCTCTTTCCTGTATAAGTTTATGTATGCGCGCTTGCGCGTGTTCTCTTCAACCGCAAGGCCAAAATATCGGGACACTTGCATATTAAATGCTTCTGCGGTTGTTGCTTTCTCCGCAAACTCTTTTAGAGTATTAACGCTAATCCCACGCTGTAATGCATTTATGCATACGCGCTTTGCAAGCGAGTATGCCTCTTCCTTATCATAAAACAACAAGTCACCATCTTTTGGGAAATATTTTGATGCAATATAATGCGACAAACTCATTACAAAATCCTTGTTAAACATATTTTTTCCTATGAACCCATTAAGACTTCTATAATCATTCTGATTTTGATATTGTTGTAAGCGCATTTTTTACCATAGATGATTTAAAATTTAAATACCTTGCTAAAAACCCGAGTGCAGGGGAAATATCCGCCTGCCTGGTCTCGGGTCTCCATCAACGTAAAGACATCTATATCAACATAAATAAATTTGCCGATACTTACAAACGTCAAATAAAAAGAATGCAGATGCTTCACCGAGCTGGCTGCCGGCGTTAACCCAAGGACACTGAAAACAAACCACTGCACCAAACCCTCAATTGAATCCATCCAATCCCTTTAACATAATTTTTACTTCTTCAACAGAGGGAATCCGTCCGTATGCTTTTAACTTCCCCATCAATTACGAGCGCTGGAGTAGACATAATACTATAAGAATAAGAAGCAATTTTTTTGTGAAATCCGTCATTTCTCGAATTCTACACTTATGCCAAGCTCAGAAGTTGCTCTTCTTGCGTTCTCCTTGAGTTTTTTACAGTTGGCAGCTGAATCAAGAATCTCTATTTTCATATCACTACCAGTCAAGATTACAAACAAATACTCGTAGTAATTAGTACAGCTAGGTTTGCTAGGTTTTTAAATATTGGTATATATTAATATCTAGATTAATATGAAACATAAGGATGATGTAAGATTTCTGAAAGCAATGGCCGACGAAACAAGATTTAACATATTGGCCCTGCTTCTAGATGGAAAAAAATGTGTATGCGAGATTTTTCCTAAAGTAAAACGAACTCAATCCTCAGTTTCGTTCCAGCTCTCCAAACTAGAGCTTGCCGGTATTCTAGAGTCGCATCGTGAAGGGCAAAAAGTATTTTATCAGATAAAAGACTATCGCGTGTGCGATGTGTTCAAGGCATTGGGACACAAAAAGGGTACTTGCTTGAAAAGTAAATGCTGCATGGCAGAATAGAGGTAATAATATGGCAGATGACAAAAAGTTTTCAGAATGGCATGGGATTCCAAGGGATAGGATAAAATGGAATCCCACGGTTGACAAAAGCAAATGCGTTGGCTGCGGGATGTGCATAACAGGATGCGGCAGGAATGTGTACGACTGGGACCTGAAAAGCAACAAACCTGTTGTTGCAAGACCGAACAACTGCCTTGTGGGCTGCGTGACCTGCTCGAACACCTGTCTTTTCAACGCGATAAGTTTTCCTGACAAGGCAGAGCTACAGAAGATAATCGTTGAGAACAAAGTTATTGCACAGGCAAAAGAGGAGCTGGAAAAGAAATTGAAAGGGGCCGCAGAAAAGCCGGCAGGCTGTTGCGGAGGGAAATAGTCACATCCATAGTTTTTGGGGGCGTACCAAATATGGGAAAATGCACCAACTGCTTTAAGAAATACAAAAAAGAGAAAAAAATGCAGCCAGTGTGGAACTGGCTCGGGGCTGAATTCGTATACATCAGAATAAAGAAAAAATCAGCCCACTTCTGTTCGAAAACTTGCACTAATAAAGTACTTGCTGTCGCATCTTATCCACCTGGTAGCCAAATGGCTGTCGGGAGGATACGAATGCTGGAAGTGCGGGTATCATTTCTTGCCAGAAGATATGGAGAAAACTCAGAAACTGTGCCCGGCATACGCCAGCCATGACCTGACGAGGCTGTGAATTTTCATGAATGATTGAAAGGGGGTTATTGAATGGAAGTGATTCTATACACTGCACCCGGTTGCCCATATTGCGTGCTGGTCAAGAATTTCCTTAAGCAGAACAATATAAAATTCGAAGAAGTGGACATTTCAAAAAATCCTGATGCGGCAAAGCGCGTATCTGAAAAAACAGGAGTCAGAAGCGTGCCGGTGACGGAAATAAACGGAAACTTTGTTATAGGCTACGATATCAAAAAGATAAAGGAATTACTGGGGATGTAAATGGTAAATATTATAGAGTCAATGCAGGAATTTTTGAAAGAAAAATTCAACTTATACTTGGTGGCAGTGCTGCTCGTGCTGGGGCTAGCAGTTTTCTTCAGCGGAGCTGGGGAACAGCCGCTACAGGAAGAAAAATTCACGGTTCATGTATTCTACCTGCCGACCTGCCCGCACTGCGCGGAGCAAAAGCTGATAATAAACGAGCTTGCGCAAGAAATGGAAAATGTTTCATTCCTGTTCCATGATGCATCGACACCGGAGGGAATCGAGCTGTTTTACCGGCTTGCCGCAGAATCCGGGCTGGACACCTCCAGCCTTTGGGTTCCGACAACATTCGTTGGGAAAAAAGCACTGGTCGGGGTGCACTCGAAAGAAGAGCTGATTGCAGCCATTCAGTACTGCCAGCCAAACTGTGCTGCAGGGGAAAGTGCCGCTGTAGTCACCGAATTTGACCTGCCGTTTTTAGGCCGCACCGACCTGATGTCCGTCTCTCTTCCAGTGCTGGCGATCACGCTCGGCCTTGTGGATGGCTTCAATCCCTGCGCTATGTGGGTTCTCGTTTACCTGATAGGCTTACTTTTGAACGTGGACGACAAGAGGAGGTTCTGGCTGATAATCGGGAGCTTTCTCTTTGCTTCAGGGGTGCTCTACTTCCTCTTTATGACCGCGTGGCTTAACGCATTTCTCATAATCGGCTATCTGCGACCGGTCACTATCCTGATAGGTATTGTCGCGCTTGGAGGCGGTGTGCTGAGCCTGAAGGAGTACCTCACTACCAAGGGCGCACTCGCGTGCAAAGTCGGGGGCGAGGAAAACCACAGTAAAACCGAGAGCAAAATCCAGCATATCATATCACAGCCGCTGTCCATCGGGATACTCATATCCATAGTGGCGCTTGCATTCGTCGTCAATTCGGTCGAATTTGTATGCTCGTCCGCAATTCCCGCCGTCTTTACGCAGGTCTTGGCATTGAAGGCCATCGGCGTCGTAGAAAGATACGCATACATACTTCTCTATGATATTTTCTTTATGATGGACGACCTTATAATATTCGGCTTGGCCGGCCTTGCCATAAGCAGCAGTGTCGGGGAAAAATACGCGAAATACTGCAAGCTTATCGGAGGGATAATTATGGTCGTGCTTGGCCTGATGCTGCTGTTCGCCCCGCAGCTTTTGAGATGATTGCTTTGCGTTTTCAGTTATGATACCGAGCCGCATATCACAAGCGAAACAGCAAGCTCTCCTTTCCACGGATATATCAAGAAAGCGAAGCTGAATGAGGTTTACGGCTATGGCGCAGATAGAAAACCAAAGCCGCTGTACCGGCTTTCGCCGCATTCCCTAAGGCATTACGCCATTACCAACTTCTGCCGCAGAAATGACTGGAATGTCATACTGGCTCCCAATTTGCACGCCATACCACCCTGCAGACAACAATGATATACGTCCATGCGGAAAAGAACAAGCTGTATGAGAGCAGAGAAAGAGCGAGCGATAGCGGATTGCTGGAAATGGTAAGAAAAACCGGGAAAATGTTTAACAAAAATGCGAGAAAGCTCATGGGCAAATGATTTAAACATACTTGGTTTTATTAGATGGCACAGCAGATGCATTTTTATAGATAACCGTCTCGGCCATTGCTGATTCCCTGCTCGGCCTCGTTGGCATATTCTCGCTGTAGCTCAGCCGGCATGACCTCAACAAAATCGCAAATGTACTGATGGCGTTCGCTGCCGGCAGCCTGCTTGGAGCCGAATTCTTTCATCTGTTACCCGAATCGCTTGAAAAAATCAATGCTGGGCAGGCATTTACACTGACGCTTGCGGATTTCATACTTTTCATCTTCTTGAATCTTACTTCCATTGACATAGATTTAAATGCGATGTTCATTCTCCTTCGCGATCCTGGTAAGTGGGGATTGCATAATTTTCTTAGAGGCCTTGTGCTTGCAGCAACTTTTTTGTAAGTACAGCATTGGGCATTGCCACAATAGTCGCAATAATCGCCCATGAATTACCGCAGCAGTCGGCATTTTCGGTGTGCTGGTAAGAGGCGGTTTTTCTAGAAACAGGGTCCTGATATTCAGCTTCCTTGCGCACTCTACCATAATCATAGTACTAGAGATGCATAAATCAAAATGCTGTGAACTACTTATTGTGGTTCGCGCCAAATTCGGCGTGATAATGCGGAATAGGCTTGTGCTTAGAGATGTGGTTTTAGTGCAGGGGGTGAGATTTGAACTCACGTAGGCGCTAGGCCACAGGATTTCTTATATCATCCCTCTTTTCAGAGGTCATAACTTAAGACGTTATGTGCCACACGCCCTCCGTAAAGGAGGGGTGTAGACCACACGAGGGGAACCGCTGGTTCCCCATCAGTGCCTTAAGTCCTGCGCGTTTGGCCGGGCTCCGCCACCCCTGCGAGTGGAACACGAGCGGGGGCTTGAATTGCTTTACAACTTTGTGTGTTATCACAACACAGGTGCCCCCGTGATCTGACCACCACCCTGTGTAAGGGCGCATCCGCCTCTTTACAAACCCAGGCAGTTTTGCTATCGCAAAACCCATATGATAAAAATGAATAAATTAAAAAGATTGGCAGGTGCTTTACTTTGCTGCACCACCGCCTTTTGCGGCCTTACCTTTCTTCTTTGGCCTGAGCGCCTTATACCCGCATTTCCTGCACTTGATTGCAGACTTGGGGTTGCGCGCTTTACATTTTTTGCATACTTTTACACTTGAGAGTGCAGCTTCAGCTTCCGGAAACTTTGCCATTAAACATCACCTGATAATGGATTATTTTGAACTGGAGATATTTTATAAATATAATTAAAAAGGGAAAAGGCATTTGTTATCTTCTTGAAAGCTTCATTCCGGTAAGGAACCGCAATGGGATCATCACCAGCCCTATAAAACCAGCACAGCAGCCGCCACTGCCGGAAGGCGTGTTGCTATTGGACCTTGATGATGCTACACACTGGTCGGTATCACTATCGAATGCATCATAACAGCTTGCAACTCCACTGCCAATCTCCCCATCGCACTTGCTTATGCATTGTATATGCTTTGTTGCACACGTGTAGGCCCAAATGCAATTTAATGCCTTGTAATAACAGTCTGAGCTTACACGGGAATAATACTTATCCTGGCTCTCAGTGCCATATCCGGAGCATTTTGAGTATCCATTCTCATATGATACTTCCCAGCCGGCACTCCTGCAGCACGCAATATTACATGATTTGCAATCACTTCCATACCAAACCACTAACGAGTAGGATAAACAAAAAAGATTTGCTTTCATAACGCCTCTTTAGCTGTAAAGTATCATAAACTGCATATAAATGTTAATACACTTATTTGTTATGAGGTATTACTATATATGCGATTGAAAGCAATTACTGAACTGGTAAGGATTGAGCACTCAATAATGCTCATGCTCGGTGTGGTTGTAGCAATCCTTCTTCTGGATCTTAACGCCACACCCGCCCAGTTAGCATTGCTTTTCCTGTGCCCGTTTCTTATTTCAGCAGGTGCGTTTGCACTCAATGATTACTTTGATGCTGAAAGCGATAAAATAAACAAGAAAGATAGGCCGATTGTAAGGGATGAGATTAGCAAAGGGGATGCGTTAAGGATAGCCATACTGCTTTTGCTGGTGGGTATTGCGTGCGCTTATCCCCTTGGCATCCCTGCGTTTGCTATAGCCGTGGCCTTTGCGGCACTTTCGGTGTTATATGACTGGAAGCTCAAGGATACTGCACTCGTGGGAAACGTAATCATCGCATCATCAATGGCAATAGTGTTCATTTTCACCGAGGTTGCACTTGCGGGTACTGTTTCACAGCTCACATTAATGATATGTGCAACTTCATTCCTATCTGGGCTCGGGAGAGAACTACAAAAAACTGTGCAGGATATTGAAGGTGACATAAAAGCCAGGCACTCAAAAACATTGCCGGTGCTCATCGGCACGCAGGCGTCATTGCACCTATCGGTATTTCTTATAATAATAGCATCTGCGATTGCGCTTTACCTCTTCTTTGCAGTTCCACCATTAAAAAATAACTATGCATACGTAATCCCGGCACTCGGCTCTGTTATTGGGCTTTTTTATGCAGCATATCTATCTTACGGTAGCAGGGAAAAACAGGAGATTGGTAGGAAGATTTCATTATATTCACTGATGCTAGGCATAGTTGCATACATCCTTGGCGGCATATAAAATACAAAAGCGATTCATTTTTTGTATATACCCACTGTTGGTACAAAAATACCAACTGCTTTACGATTAAGCCATCAGTGCACCAAACATATACCCTGCAATTGTAGAGTATACCACAACAAGCACGATATATGCGAGGGCCTTTCTTGTCCCAAGAATTCCCCTTATAACTAACATATTTGGCAAGCTCAAAGAAGGGCCTGCAAGCAGTAGTGCAAGTGCCGGCCCGGTATTCATACCTTTTGCAATAAGCACCTGTAATATAGGTATTTCTGTAAGTGTTGAGAAATACATCACTGCACCAAACACAGATGCGACCAGGTTGCCTTCAATGGAGTTCTTGCCAACAAGCTGCACTACCAGCTGTTCTGGGATTAAAGGCATTATAAACCCTGCAATAAATACCCCTATAAAAAGCATCGGGAGTATTGATTTTGAGAATGACCATGTTTCGCTAAGCCATTTGGCACGAGTATTATCCCTGAATTTAAGTAAGACCAGCACTACAACTGCAAGCGTGAACAGGCCAATAATCAGATATTTTGTGAGTTGCTCCATTTGTAATCCGTTCACAACCAGTATACCTACCAAAAAACCAAAGAATAGCAAAAGCACTTTATCAGAAACCCTTGCCTCCTCGTTCTCCTCAATAAAGAGTTTCCCCTTCTCTGTTTCCTCTTTAAACAGAACCGCCATCGTTAGCCCTATGATTATGGAAAGCACTATTGATGCGACCGCACGCCCAAGGCCAATCCATACCCCGAGCACTGAAAATGTGAGAAAGATGGCTGCAATATTGATTGCCGGACCAGCAAACAAGAACGTAACTGCGGGGCCCAGCCCGGCGCCTCTCTTCCGTATCCCGGCAAACAATGGTAATATTGTGCACGAGCATACTGCAAGTATTGCGCCTGTAACAGATGCAATCAGATATGAGAAAGCCAGGTTTGCTTCCGCACCAAGATATTTCAGGATTTTATCTTTTTTTATGAACACGGAAATCGCACCAGCAATAAAAAGTGCTGGGACAAGGCAGGTAAGGACGTGCTGTTTTGCGTATTCACTAAGCAACACCAAACCGCTCTGAACTGATTTGTTGAGCCAATCCGCATCTGGCGGAAGCAGGTAAAACAGAAGGAACACGCCAACGATTACTGCAAGCTGTACATAATCTTCTTTCTCCATAAATACCACTTTATACTCAAACCAGGTTGGCCACCAGAAACCGGTAGGCTATTCGTTTGCCTCTTTAATCCATTTCATAATCTCATTAACATCAGGTATCCTGCCTGCCACCTTAACCTTCCCGTTGATCGCAAGAGCTGGTGTGGACATCACCCCAAACCCAACAATCTCGTTTATATCCTTAACCTTAACTATGTCAGCCTCGATACCTAGCTGGCTGAGTGCCTTGTGCACATTTTCCTCAACCATCTTACACTTTGGGCATCCGCCACCAAGCACTTGAATTTTCATAATATCACAGTATATATTTGCACACAAACATTTATATATTTACAAACATAAATATGTCATATGCGCACAAGAGAAGATGCTATCAAGCTCGTTAAGGCACTTGCCGATGATACGCGGTTCAGAATAGTAGAGCTGCTACTCAACGGAAAACTATGCGTATGTAAGATATTCCCACAGGTTAAAAAGGCCCAACCTACTGTTTCATTACAGCTCAAAAAGCTTGAGAGGCTTGGTGTTATATCATCTAAAAGAATGGGGCGGCGAGTATTTTATGAAATAAGGAACAAGCGCGTATATGCTATACTTGAAGCGCTAGGTTATAATAAGAAATGCCCTAAACCAGGTAAGGGACCAAAATAAGAAAAATGATACACAGGATGATTATCAAGAGTACCATATAGAAAGCGTTCCTGAACGCGAGCATAACTCTTTCTGGCCACGCCATCCTTGGAAAATGGATATATGTGCGCAAAAATACCATTACACCAAGCAGGACAAGAAAAATTATTGCGATTGGAAATAATGGCAATAAAGCATCACCCATTCATATCACACTACGTGCGGATTGATTGATGCAAGACGGTCCTGCAACCTGCGCAGGTGGCTTAACTCTGTATCAAGCTGGGCTATGCGCTCGCGTACCTTCTCGTTTCCCTGCGCGCGCAGCTTGAGTGCATTCTCACTAGCACTGCGTATACCATTAATTGCCGCATCCACTTTATCATCAAGCATCTCAATAAACACAAGCGAGCTCTTTTGTATGCGCTCATAAAAGTCATACCGTACCCTGCCACAGTTTCTGTCAAGGTCTTCACGTATATAATCAGGCAGGTTGGCAAGAAGCTTTTTCCTGAATAATGGGTGCGGAAGCACCATCTCAAGCATTGACAGCCCGGTACCCTCCTCAATCCTCCCAAGCTTGAAATAAAACGCACTTTCGAGCGTAAACTTCTCCTCTGTTTTCCTGCTTTCTATCTTAACATCAAACAGGCCAGATGCAGTCTTCTCAACTTCCTCAATTATTGCGTTTATCTCTCCAGAATATTTATTCATCTTCTCAGCATAAATCCCGGCAACCTTCTCCTCCTCTTTTGTGCGCCACGGCTCCAGCACATCCAAGATATGGTCGTTGGAATATTCCTCAACTTCAACTGCATACTTATAATTGTCAGTGGTCTTGAGGGATTGAGCAAACTCAACTATCTGCTGCTCAAGTGATGCTGTTACAGCGCGTTTCAGTTCATTAATATCATCATCAATAATAGACATTATCTTCTTTTGCTCAACTGCGACAAAATCACCCATGTATTCCTTCTTGGACAGGATACGTTTCAGCTCAGCATCAAATTTTTTAACACGCTCCTCTAACTGTGCCGCTGATGCTGAAAGACTGCTTCTTTCTATCTGGCGCTGGTTTATAAGCTCATCCGTAAAATATCTCAACTTTGACATGGCAGACTGCAGTATGAGCACGCCCTTGTTTGAAGAAATATATTCCGCAAGTGCATTCTCAAACTCTGTAAGTCCGTCATTTTCATGAGTTAAACCAGCTAGCTTCCTGCCAAGTGAGCGTTTTGCTGACAGTGGGTACAAGCGCACATCATCCTGCCTCACACCAAGCCTGGATGCAAGCACGCCACGATTAAACTCTGCAAGTTCTGCAACCTCGTGCTCCTCGTAATAATCAATTTTGTTCAGCACAAAAAAGAATTTTGATGCATACTTTGCACTCTCCTCAAGAAACCTGCACTCGGATTCGGTTATTGGCGGGTCTCCTGAAAGCACAAATATAACCGCATCTGCTTCAGGAAGAAACCGGCGCGTCACCTCTGTGTTATGCGCGTGCGTTGACCCAATACCCGGTGTGTCTACAATCACCACACCATTCCTAAGGAATGCTGAGGGCACCCAAACATCAACTTCCTGAACGCCTTTGATATTCTTGGGATTATGCTTCTCTGTTACATATTGGCTTATCTCATCGATAGCAATTGCTTTCTCCTCACCACCAGCCAACTTCACACGCGCCTTAATTTCCGGGGAATACCGGACATAGGTCACTATCGATGTAAGCGGCACCACTCCCGTAGGCAACAAGCCCATACCTAAAAGCGCGTTTATGAGTGTCGTCTTGCCACGCTTGAATTGCCCAGCAACTGCAAGTGTAAACGAGCCACACCTGATGTTTTCGGCAATCTGGCCAAGCCGTTTCTCAGGTGCCCCGCTATACTGCTTAAGCGTATCGATAACGCTGAGAATCTCACTACCAAGTGATTCAAATCTTCCAGCGTCCATCACCAAACTGCACCACCAGACTGTATATTGATTTTACTGTGCTGGACAGGATACACAAACTACTTGTTAACCACTTTTAGGAACCCGTCACGCCCGACTGTGAACCTGTGCTGTGAATCGTACTTGCATACCAGCTCACCTGACTGTGCATCCTCAGTGAGAACCGAGGTTAGCCCGTTACTCATGTTACAATATGGGCAAAAGTACACCATAAAACCACCTTCGTGTAAAACCAGAAGCTATCAGCCAACTTTGGCGGTTCGCTTTTGTGCCGGCGAGCTTCATCGCCATTTTATAGTAGGCAGCCAACATATAAAAGCATAATATGTACGCTTCTCTGAGGCTACCTGAGATAGATGTTTCTCCTCAGCGTGCGGGAGTACATTGTGTCATCAAGTGTGATATCCCGGTACTCACTGACAAAATCAAGCATTTCCGCCACGATTGCGCTGGTCTCATCAGCGTAATGCAATGCTGCCGCTTCAGGAAACATCGGCTCTTTAGGTGAGCCGTAATCATTTTTCCCGTGGTGGCTTAATGAGAGGTGCAGCAGCTTGGAGCGTAACGGCTCTGGTGTATTACATGCATCAAACGCCTGCGAAAGCATAAGTGCCGTATACATGAGATGCCCAACCAGCTGGCTCTGCGAATCTGCCTTTATCCGGCGGCTTACAGTGATCTCCTTAGTCTTGCCTATATCATGGAGCAATGCACCCGCAATGAGAAGATCACGGTCAAGAGATGGATAAATCCTACACAGCTCCTCACATATATGCACAACCTCAAGGGTATGCTCTGCAAGCCCGCCTGTACGGTTATGATGATGTTGTACCGCAGCGGGATGCACCAAGAATTTCTCCTTAAATTCATTAGTGAATATGTGCAAGAGCACTGATGTGATGTGCGTGTTTCGGATTGATTTTATTGCGGTTTCAAGCTCGGTGCGCATCTCATTTATGTCACGCCGTGCTGGCGGGATGAACGCATCGGCCGGAAACTCACCTTCATTAAGCACGCGCACTGAATCAATAGAATTTGCAGCTATGTACAATTCACCGTTATAATCGTCAACCTTGCCGGTTATGTGCAGTACTGCATCCTCAGGTATCGAGTCAAGCAGCGCCTGCAGCTGCGCACGCGCATCTTCGCCAGAGCCGCCCCATAGCGTAAATTGGATACTTCCTCCACTTGAATCCGTAAGTATCAGGTCAAGCCGGTGGCCTTTCGTATACGTACCGAGCGCTTTGCGTATCTTTACTGCAAATATGCCTGAAACCTGCTGGCCGTGCCTGAGCGAGGATATCTTTATGGGAACAAGTTGATCCATGGTAGATATTCTACAACCTGAGTTATAAAAGCGCTCTGTATGAAGGTTTCCAGTTGCGCACTTGCCGGATTTAAAATTCTGCTACCACCGTGCTACCAGGCACCCTCATCCTGCGCGTGCATGTACAACATAATGCCTTTTTAAGTATTTGGCAGAAGTATTTATGTGGTCCTGTGAATAACAATAGTGAATATTGGCGATTGGAAAGCTATCAAGTTGCAGCTGCACTTAAGGTTGATCCTGAGAAAGGGCTAAGCGCACATGAAGTTGCACGCAGGAGAATGGTTTACGGAAGGAACTCAATCCCAGAGAGGGACAGGCGTTCATGGCTTGAGATACTGCTTTCGCAGTTTAATAACGCTTTCATATTCATACTAATTTTTGCCTCAGTCATAGCTTTATACATTGGGGATACAACAGAGGGGCTCACGATTATAGCGATACTGCTGTTAAGTGCACTGCTCGGGTTCTATCAAGAGTACCGTTCAGAAAACTCGCTACGCCAGCTCAAGAGGTATCTTTCAAATAAGGCTGTTGTAATACGTGATGGACGGCAGGAAGAAATCAATGCGGAGGACCTTGTACCCGGTGATGTGGTCCTGCTTGAGATCGGGAACGTTGTGCCTGCGGATATGCGTTTGGTCAGATGTGAAGATTTCCGTACGAATGAATCTGCAATAACTGGTGAGTCGCGCGAGGTTGAGAAAAGTACGGCGCCTATTAAGCTTGCACGGCCGGCAGCATATGAGCTTAAGAATTATGCACTTATGGGGACCACTGTAACTTACGGTACTGCAAAAGGTATAGTGGTTGCCACGGGTCAATCTACGCATTTTGGCAGGACCGCTACACTATACTCAGCAAAGATACCTGAATCTGATTTCCAGGTTAATATCAGGAAGTTCAGTACGTTCACACTCCAGGTCATTGTAATAATGACAATATTTGTGTTTGCTGTAAACTCATATCTTGGCAGGGGTATCCTTGAATCTTTATTGTTTGCACTTGCAGTGGCTGTTGGCATTGCACCTGAGATGCTTCCTGCAATCACTACCATCACGTTGTCTGCAGGTGCACTTAAGATGGCTGAGAAGAAAGTCGTGGTTAAAAAGCTCGCCACAATCGAAGATGTTGGGCTCATGGACGTGCTGCTAATGGATAAGACCGGTACGCTTACCGAGCCGGAACTTATGCTTGAGAAAACTGTTGCACCGTTAGGTAATGATGATTGGGGTGTCCTGAAATATGGGTTGCTGTGCAGTCATGCGCATACGCACGGCAAACACATTTCTGGAAATGTATATGATACTGCAATAATCAGATATGCGAACCTTCATCATATCCAAAAGCCGGATGGGTATGCAAACATTGATGATATTGCGTTCGATTATGAAAGGAAACGGATGAGCGAAGTGTTTAAAATATCACAGAAAACAAGCAAGCGAAAATCACGACAGGAGATTGTGCTTATAACAAAAGGTGAGGCAGAATCTGTGCTCTCTGTATGTGCTTATGCCAACATCAACGGCAAGAAAACTGAGATTGATAGTGTTAGGAAAAAGATAAATGAGATTGTGCGGGGGTTTGCAAAGGAAGGATACTCTGTACTCGCAGTGGCTTCACGAGCCGTCCCACAAAAGAATGATTACTCTGTTGCAGATGAGCGCGAGCTAACGTTGGAAGGGTTTATGCTCTTTAAGAGCGAGCCTAAGAGAACTGCTATTGAATCAATCAAGCAGTTTAAGGAATTGGACATATCACTGATGCTTTTAACCGGTGATGACCCGGATGTTACAAAGAGATTATGTAAGGATGTAAAGCTCGAGATTAAGGGAAAACGCGTAATCACCGGCAAGGAGATTGATAATATAGATGATAAAAAATTACACGAGGTTGTTGAGAAATACAATGTGTTTGCGCGTGTTACACCTGCACAAAAAGTAAGAATCCTTGAAGCTGTCCGTGCAAACGGCCACATCGTCGGGTTTATGGGTGATGGTATTAATGATGCACCAGCTCTCCGGCTTGCTGATGTGGGGATTTCAGTAAATACCGCACAGGACGTTGCAAAAGAGGCAGCGGATGTTGTCCTGACACATAAGAGCCTCAGGGTAATCGCAGATGGTGTGCGTGAGGGCAGGAAAACGTTCGCTAATATTACAAAATATATACTCAACACAATAAGCGCAAATTACGGTAATATGGGCACTGTAATTATATCACCGCTGTTTCTTCCATTTATACCGCTTCTTCCGGTACAGATATTATTGAACAACTTCCTCAGCGATTTCCCAATGCTCGCAATATCAACAGATAACGTGGATGAGAAATCTATCAAGACACCTAAGAAATGGAATGTCAAGATGATCTCGCATTTCATGGTATTCTTCGGTGTGTTAAGCTCACTGTTTGACCTGCTCACCATATTAGTATTCTATTACGTGTTAGGCGTAGGGGCGGCACTGCTGCGAACGCTCTGGTTCCTTGAATCGCTGCTATCCGAGATATTCATAACATTCATAGTGAGAACGCGCGGGCCGTTCTTTGCAAGCATACCAAGCAGGCTGCTAATCACATCTTCGCTGTTTATCACAGCCGCTGCGGTTGCGGTGGTCTCACTTCCCGCGGTGGGCCAATATTTCAATTTTGCAGTTCCATCCGCGCTTGATATTGCAATCGTGTTCGGGATCGTGTTCCTGTACTGCATCACAACAGAAATAGTAAAGCAGTGGTTCTTCCAGCATTATAAGGAGTTTGAGAATAGCTATTAGTATTTAAAATAACTGGAATATCTCTGTAATAATGTTTTTAAACAATCTACGTGAAATGAATTTATGAAGACCACTCACCAGCTGATTATTGGTGATGCAATTGAGGAGCTAAAGAAAATGCCTGATGAATCAGTTGACCTGATATTTGCTGACCCGCCTTATGGATTAGCGAAAAAGAAGGGTCTGGGATGGGCATATAGCAAACACATAACGCTTACAGAAGAATGGGACATATTTGAGAAAGACGAATTCTTTAAGTTCAATCAGAAGTGGATAAAGGAATGTATGAGAGTTTTGAAGCATGGTGGGAGCTTTTGGGTATGTGGCTCGTTCCATAACATTTATCAGATTGGTTTTATCCTTCAGCATATATATGAGGCAAAGATTAACAATTCAATCGTATGGTTCAAGCCAAATGCCCAGCCAAACATAACGTGTCGCATGTTTACTGAATCCACAGAACATCTTATCTGGGCAACAAAGAATCATAGCAACAAGAAATGGGTATTTAATTATGAACTGATGAAATCTATAAATAAAGGCAAGCAAATGCGTAATGTGTGGGAAATACCTTTAACACCAAAGAGTGAAAAAAAATATGGTATTCATCCAACCCAAAAACCCCTAGAGTTATTGAAGAGGATCATACTTGCAACTTCAAATGAAGGTGATACTGTCCTAGATCCATTTGTTGGCTCAGGAACAACATCGGTAGCGGCAAAGATGCTTAATAGGAATTCAATAGGTATAGACAAAGAAGAAAAATACATTGAAATTGCCAAAAAACGCCTAGGTGCAGTTCAGAAGCAACTTGTTGAAGCATGGTCCGAGAATTAAGATTTAAGATACCAAAGGGGCTTAAGTTTCTTTGAATAGTTTTTGCTTTTCTTATTTTCACGAGATACATATTTTTGTAATGGAGGTAGGCCTTTACAAACGCTCATGCACAAATTATCTATTTCCTTAGGATTATCTAGAAATTCCCTAACCCAGCCCTGAAAAAAGAGAGTTGGTGGATCAAAATTACTTTTTCTGTGATAACAATATTCCTGCTCAATCACAAATAATTGGGCAAGTGTACCAATAACTATCAAATCATTTAGAAAATGCTCAAACTTCTGTCGGGACAGAGCTTTCAGTTCCTTTTCTGGATCTGCTCCATAGAATATATTGTCAAACGCTAGGAGTAGCTTTTTCTTCAGTTCAGGGCGGCTGCGAATCCTTAGGTTAAGATCAATCATCACCCTAAGATGATTTGGCCTAAATTCACGTTCACCAATCCTAAGGAATATCTGGAAATTCTTATGCACATCATACTCATTAAATCGCTTAGATAATTTAGATGGTCTTATAATATATACAGAGGTATTACCTTTTTTGTAAATAATTTTTTTAGTGTCAAATTGTAATTTTTTAACAATTTCAAAGACAGTTTTTTTATCCATGATCCTATCATTAGTGAAGATATAAATATATAAAATATTACAAAACGCCTTACCTTGGATTTTAAGATTACTTAATTGTCTGTCTTTTGTGCCACACATAACTGCATAAACAAATATCATAGAAACCCTAAAATAAAAGGAAATTAATCAGAGCTGTCCTATGAGCTTCTCATCGAATTTCTTGAATGCCTCTTTCATCGATAGGTTAGGACACTCCTTCACCAAATCGTTGTTGTCGCGGACTATTAGCTGGCCGGGGATATCCCTGAGCGCGGGGAGCGTATTCCTGGCAATCTCACACCTATTCCTCTCAACCTCAAACGGAAGAGTGACTATTATGACCGGCTCCACGCCCATTTCCCTGGCTGTTTGCGCGGCAATCGGCGCAAGGGAGGTACCTGTTGAGCCGCCAAGCCCTGCGAATATGTATGCCTTCCCGGCGCCTTTGAGCTCCTCGGAGAGCTGGCTCTTGAAAGCGCCAAGTTCCTTGTCTGGGAGCGGCATGCGCGTTGATAACGGCATGTCAACGATCAATTCGGACGCGCCCTTCACTGATGAGGGATGGTTATCGCCCTTCTTATTCACAAGTACGAACTTTGAGCCGGTTATTCCCAGCTCTGACAGCCTTGAGACCGTATTGATCCCGCAGCCTCCGACACCCACGAATACGGCATCAGAGTATTCATTACCCTTCTTTCCACTCCTTTTTCCCATAAAATCAGCTCATCTATAATTAGGTACTCTAAGCTTAAAATAGTATTAGAGGAACTGTGCCAGTGAGGACTGCTTCTTTTTTTCATCCTCAAATATCGATGAGATTTCCTTCTCAACTCTCTCTAACCTTTGCATCGTATATTCTGGAAGTCCATATTTTGTAATCAGGTATTTGGCCAGCTTGATGTATTTCTCAATCCCGCCCTTGTTGATTGTTAAGAGAAGCTTGCCGCCGCACTTCTCGCATTTCTTACATTTGCCGTAAGGGAAAAGATACACCAAAATATGTCTTGGCATCGCCATCGTATTCGAAATTTTGTTTTTCTATTGCATCACAACAGAAGCAGTAAAGCAGTGGTTCTTCCAGTAGTAGGTATAAATAAAGAATAAAAATAACTTAATGAAGCTGAGTAAAGATCACTCTTTTTCAATAGTCGGAGATATCTTATCATTGAAATTATTACTTACAATAGAATGTCCAGAGATTAAAGATAATCATCTGAGCCTAAAATTTAAGATAGATATGTATTTTTGCATCACCTTGACCACCTCCAATCATAACTTAAGAGCGGGTATGAAAATTTAGATGCCTCATACAACGGAACGCTTGGATATTTAAGAGCCGCAATATATACAACATAAAATGAAAAAGTTTTTATATTTGCTTTTATCAATACTAATAGTATTAGATGATTATATGGTAAAAATATCTGTTGCGGGAGAGACAAAAAATGAGAAATTCAGACGTATCACTGAGGCTAGAACTAGGAAAACTTTATATACTCTCAAATTATTAGAAAATTGTTCAAATATCTCTACTTATGAGTATTCTGATGAAGAAGTGAATGTAATATTTACTGCAATTGAAAAGGAAACAAAACGTGTAAAATCACTTTTCAAAAAATCCACACTTGAACAATTTAATTTATGAGGCCGAAAATATGAAGTTAAGAATTCTAGATAATCCAAAAGATGAACAAATAATGGAGATCATTCAAAGAATCGCTGCACTGTACCACCAACCTGAAGCAGTTCTTTATGAATATATACAGAACTCCATTGATAGTGCGATTGAGCTGGAAAAAAAATACGGTAAAGAAATATTGCCAAGAAAAATTCTTGTTCATATTGATACCACAAGGAAGAGATTTATCATACAAGATAATTGTGCTGGGATGACCAGAAAAGAACTTAGCGAATTACCTACAAAAACTTTCAATTCAAAGAAAAAAGCTTACGCTTGGACACCTGGTCAATTTGGATATGGTATTCAATCTTTCAGAGGGTGGTTTGACACAATCAAAATTTATTCAACAAGTATAGATGAATCTCCAAAGACAAATTTACTATCCTTTGAAAGAAATGAAATTTATGGGAACCTAAATGAAGAAAAAGAGAAAGTTCAGATGCCTGTATTCGGTTCCATTTTCGATTTACGAGCATTCCAATATTATAGGATAACAAGAACTCATGGGACAGATGTATTTGTTGAGGGAATTACAAAAAAGGAACAGAGAAGGAGTTCTTTTGATTACATCTCTGAAAAATTAATTACCACAATCCCAATTCATTTCGAAGAGTTTATACGTAGCAATCTTGTTGAGATATATATTTATAGATGGACCAAAAAGCGCAGTGTATGCAAACCACAAATAATCAAAATATCTCCTTTGGATTATAACACTATACCTGGGGAGGTCATTTCTGGTGAAATTAAAGACAAAAACAACAAAAGTATTGCCACGTATTATTTCAAAATTATTGAACCGACATATCTTAATCAAAATCCCGTGATTAAAGAATACTTACCACGTATCAGCAGATTAGGTACAACCATAAGGGAGATACCAAGACTTGAGAGTTTTAAGGATTATTGTAACGAGAATAACATTGACAATACAGTATGGGAAAGACCAGAAATTATTGGACGGTTTGATATTACGAAAAAAATTGAAATAGACATTACAAGGTCAGATATTACTCCCTCCGATGAACGTGATTACATCTATTCAGAACTTGCAAAAATCACTGCTGTTGTAAAACAAAAATTTGATGAGATTGACAAAAATAAAATAAAAGAACACGAAAAATCATTGTCGGATCTTCTATCAGATATTTTTAGTGATGTTTCGAAGGAGATGGATACCGATATCTTTGCAAGGACACGTGAAATAAAATCAGACAAAGGTTTGCTTAGTGGAATCGCTGACATAGGTGCTGGTTTTATACTCGGTAACAAAGACTACAAAGGCACAGGTAAAATAAGAACTGGTTTATCACGTGAAATAAATGAAAATGCTACCTCTGGTCAGATAGGATCAAATATCGGAGAAAGTAAGGGGGAAGTACCTTCATCTGATGATGGTAACAAAATAAATTACAAACAAATAAAGCAACGAGGCTTACAATTTGATTTTCACCCACTTGGTGAAAAAATGCCTCCTTCAGATATGTGGGGAGATAAAATAATTGTTATTAATTCAATACATCCTTTTTATTTAGAGAGATTAAATACTCCTAAGAAAAAGAAAATAACAAAAAGATTTATCTCATATTTGGCATTCGTTACCACACCGTGGTTTCTTGACCTATATTACAAGAGGAAAGGTATTGAAGTAGATAGCAAGGACAAAAACGTTAAGATAGTTGAAACAATTGCAAAAGTTGAGAAAATGCTCTGGGACAAACGTGAAGAAATTAAAAAGAAAGTTGCAGAGGTTGAAGAAGATGAATGATTATATCTTAATTACCCTTCAAAAAATGACTAGTGAATACAAAAGAGAGATTGATCCTCATAAAAAAATACAAAAATTATGGATACTGGGGGATTTCTTAGTTGAGCATAAAATGGTTTCACAAAAAACGTATTGGAATATTCAAAATAAAAAAATTTATGTGAGTAGAGCGCTACTTCTTAGAGGTTATTGGTTAAGAAGTGCATTCACAAAAGAGGATATTTCAAAAATTAGACTACCTATTTCAAAATTACTGCCTGTACTATCTTATCTTGCACCAAACTCCAAAAAACTTAATGCAAATGAAAAAAATCAATTAAAATACGCTATACTTAACAATCAAATACCTAAAATAATTTTATCAAAGAAATCGAAGATAAGAAAAATCGAATCAAATCAACTTTCAAACAAAATTTATACTTATGTAAATAAATTAAAAGATGACGAAGTTTACAAATTTAGAGAAAAATTCAATAATAAAGATTTTGAAACACTTAAGATTTCAATGTTTGACCTACTAAGGTTTGACTTACCAAAAGAACAACATATTGTAATTTTAAACAAAGCTAAAAGCCTTTGTGAAAAAGAGGGGTTGGATACCCTTTTAAAAATTTTTTCAATAATGGAGATTGCATCTAAGAAAACAAAACTTGATTCAAGAGTCATAATGAAAAGAGTTTTTGATCCAGTCTTACTATCACCTTTTCTTAATAAAATGTTTTTCCAAAACCAAAAGAAATAATATGTGACAATTGCTAGGTTCCATTATTAAGACGTTCTTCTCAGTTCAAGGCCTCTTACGTGTGGAATAGAAGCAAACTCTGCTCCCATTGCTTCTTGTGAAAGATACTCTTCGTGCCATTATTTCACCTCCTCTAAATTTTAAATTTGTCCAAAATTGGGGCAATTTTCTGTAAATAAAATAACAATGCGATTCTCTCATAATCTTCTTTATTTACTATTGCTGCAATCTTGTCGCGCATTGGTCCGAATTTGCCCAGGCTACTCATTGTCACAAGCTCAAATCGATTAGATATTTCTACCGGAACTTTAGTCCTAGAACTCACTCTTTTCATCCTAAGGCGATCTTCTTGTATGTATGCCAATCCCAATAGGCTATAAAATTCATTCTCATCTTTCGCCTTCAAAACCATCGTTTTATGCTTGACTTGGTCATGAAGAATTGTTGTTCCTGAAGAAGTTACAGCCGCAACTTCACATTTTCTCAAATCTTCAGAAATTTTTAAGTTTAAAGTCCAATCACCTGAACAGGAATCGCTGACGTTTACTGCAACAATATTACCTCTTATTTCACTATGTGATTCCATATCAAACCATTCTCCGGACTTCTTTTGAAGTATACTTAACCTCACACCAGGACCCAACAAATCATCCTCCCATTTAGAGATGAATTTACTTAGAGATTAACTAAATAATAAGTTTTCGGTTTCCGAAATAGCCAGTTTAAGTATAGAGTTTTCAATAACCAAAACATTAATACAACTTAATCTTTTGTTTGCCCTTTACCACCTCAGCTTGAATATCTTCACTGGCATTTTTGACCATTTTAATCCCACGTTCGATAGTACTAACGTTCTCAGAAATCTTATCCAATATCATAGAGAGACTCTCGATAATCTGGCTTAATTCCTTTACATCACGTTCTTCCAAACTTTTATTATACTGTTGTGCGATAAGGAACGCAATTATAGCTGTATTTGAGTATCCTACGACAAAAACTCTTTTTGATAAACCATAATGACATATTTCTGGTAAAAGCTCAATTATTGAATCTGGAACTGAAAGAATACAGTAATCTGTAGTTTTTGTTTGATTCTGATATTTTGTGATATCATCTATATTTCTTTCTAAAGTTCGCTTAATCATTTCCTTAAGTTTTTTACGAGCGTTCGCATCGTTGGTTTCATCTAATTTCCTAATTTGACCAAATATATCTGGATATTTGGAATCTATAGGGATATACTTACCATCATTAAGTTTCCAGCCATATTCGACAGTAAGATTATTGCCAACGGATACATTACATTCTACCAGGCGTATTTTTATGAAATCTTTTAGTGATTCTTTCAAAAGTTCTTCACCCGACTTACCTCTTGAATAAGTACCAACAAGAATTCTTTCTATTTTACCCATATTATCTATAATTTCTTGAACTTGTTTAAGTCTATCTTCTTCCTTTTTACTTGCGTCCTTTCTAAGGATATCCATAAATTCAATGCGTTCTGCATTCATATCAGACACTAATTTCTCACGATCTTTACGGGCTTTCTCAATCTCTTCAAACTTAATCTTAATCTCAGCTAACTGCTGATTGATATGAATTAATGCTGAATTTGACTCATATTCTTTACGTTTGCGTTCTGTTTGCACCCCATAATAATAACCAACAGCTGCCGAAAACGCAGCAAATATTAATGCACTTATAATAACAAGAACTCCTTCAAAAAAATCCATTATCACACCAAGAATAAATCACTGGAAAATATATTAAATACAAATATCTACAGCCTTAATTAATTTCTACTTTCATAAACTGTTACAATAATGTTGCAATAAAATACTATAAAAAGCAGTTATTAAGAAAACAAGTATCTCCTTCTCAACCTTATTTATTAGAAAAGGCGTACTATATACATAGATAAAATACTATTCTGAGAGCAGATATAAAAACCACATAAATATAGTCTCATCTTCATTCACAAGAACTGCGCCAAAGATGACTGCTTCTTTTTTTCATCCTCAAATATCGATGAGATTTCCTTCTCTACGCGCTCCAACCGCTGCATCGTATACTCAGGAAGATCGTACTTGGTTATGAGATACTTGGCGAGCTTGATGTATTTCTCAATCCCACCCTTGTTGATTGTTAGGAGAAGCTTGCCGCCGCACTTCTCGCATTTACCGCATAATGGTACTCTCCTATAAATGTTGTTGCAGCCGCCACAGCGGAACGTCTGCCTGGAAAATGAGCGTAGGTTCCCATAGATGTCTGGGATGAAATGCGATGATAGCAACCGCGTGGCCGCATCGACTGCATCAACTGCGCGCAGCCTGCTGTATAGTGAGAACTGCTTATCAAGCTTATCCTTCATTGATTTTAATAGCACGTACTCGGAACGGACTGGAGAATCATTTATATCCGTGACTTCGTGCGTATACCCCAGAGAGTAAAACGCGCTTTCTTTCCCGAGCCTGTCCTCAACAAGCTCTGGCTTGATTGCGCTTGGCGGCTTGTACTCTTCAGCGGCCTTGTAAAATTCGAGCCCATAAGATTTGACAACCTCCATTGCATGCACTTCATCATCAACCTCGGCAGGGTCAACAACCGTTGTAAGAACGATAGGCGCATCCATGGTTGAGCCGCGTGTCTCTGGAAGGTATAGCTTTGAGAAATTAAGGAATGCATCCATCAAAAGTATCGCGGTATCCTCATCACCATCCGCATTTCTCCTGCGCGCACAAATCACATATGGATGTGATATGCCGACACGGCCCTTAATAAAACCGATGAGGCGGCTTACCACACCTGCAGATGTATGCGGTGAGAGTGTGATAAACAAATGGCCTATAAGGTCCTCCTTTGAGTCTGCATTGTAAAAAGGCTTCATGCCATATAGGTGTATGAGCAGGTCATCAATGAAATGAGAGAGCCGCAAAAAAAAGTCAGCAGAGTTCTCTGATAATATTATATCCTGCGGTAACAGCTCAACAACCTGGTCCTCGGATTCGAGCGGGGCGCCGGAAGCATCATATAGATAGCCAAGCTCGCGCAGCTTTTCAATTGAGGTACCTATCTCACGCGGCCTGAAATGCGTTGCCGGCAGGTCAGTTGAATCAAACCTGCACGTGCCATCCTTGAACACGTAAACGCCGTGTTTTGCACGGAGAAGCCCTTTCTCGAGCGCTTCAGGGAACTTTGTGCTGCTTGTAAGCCCCACGATGAGACGGAACCCTTCAGGTGAACAATCGCATCGTTTTACTGCACGCTCGTAAAGCGACTTGAAATCAATCGGCCTGACACTATGCTTAACTGCTGAGATATCATACTCGATGCGCGCACCGCATGAAATGCATACAGGATAAAAAGATACTGCGTTGCATTTGTGGCAGTGCAGCTCTACAAGGTCAACATTAAGTGAGGATGCATAATTGCTCTTTATCGCTGTTGAGACACTACGGAGTTTGCCACCGAGCGTTCCTATCGGGAACAGGCCGTGGACAGAACCTGCCATTGAGCGGTCATCTGCCTTCTCAGGCCGGCCCATCCTGGACCCTATATAATATGTGGATTTCCTGCGTATCTCAACACCTGATGCTATTGTGAGTATGGAGCACACGTCATCAGTATTGGCGTTTGAAACAGCAGAATCGATAACTTCCCTGGATATTTTAGCGTTTGAACTGCTTCCAAGCATACCGAGTGTGGCAAGAAGTGAATATGCATGATCACCTTCAACTATTATTGCGCCATCCCTAAGCTTGTGAGGCACACCGAGCGATTCAAGCACGGGCTTTGCGCTCATATCATTGATTGTAAGCGATTTTACATCAAACCAATCAAGCTCAACTTTGCCAGCAGATGTGATTGCGTTAACAAGTGTCAACAGCTCTTCTTTTGAGATATCACTCCAAAAGTATAGGTATGCCGGGTATAATGGGAGCGATGTCTTCCGTGATAAATCAAACGCCTCACGCGCCGTCCTGGGCCGTACGATTTGCTCACCCTGGCTTGCTGACTTTTCTGCAGCGAGCATGTCCCATATCTCCTCAACGAACGGTGATGGTAAAAGCACGTGGTTCGCTTTTGAAAAATCATTATAGGATATAAGCATGTCGCCTAGAAATAGGATTTTTTCAACATCTTCATAAAGCAGTTTTGCCTCATCTGAGGATGAAACATATACAACATCACCATTCTTGAGCCTAACGATTGGGCCCATTATTGTATCGCACGGTGTTATTACCGTGCCTTTACCTGGGCGTTCTATCTTAAGCTGTGTTCCCAACGCAGGGAAATAATCAAGCAGCACCATAGTAGCAGGGTGTATCGCTTTTGCAGCAATACCTGTAAACCGCGTGCGCCCATACCTTAGCCTAAACCCGCCTTTTGCTGATGGGTACGAAAAGACCGGCCTGCCTGCAACAAGCCCTTCCAAGAACGTATCGTTCGGCTTGATTTCAACCTTATCCTCTTTCTTTTTCTCCTTGACAAGCTTCTCAAGCCAGCCCCAGTCAAGCCCGTACTTCTTTGCGTATTTGAGGACTTTACGCGCTTTCTGTGCAATCCCTTCACAGCTCACGAGCGCAACACCGCTGCGTACCCTATTGGTCTTCATGCGCTCAAGGTTCCTGTACACGCTAACCTCAATATCGTGTGTAGGCTCACCTGCAATGCATACCTTGCAATTCTTGAATACCCATTTTATATCCTCATCTGGCGGCTTGTACTGCAGCCTGGCACACCTTGCATCATATAAATTCACTTCCTCAACATAGCGGAGCAGTTCTGTTTCTGTAGGTATAAAATCGCCAATATCAGCAAACCGGCGGACGTAATCACCCAGCAGGACAGCCAATGCTGCTGCGGTACCTCCTGCCGACCTAATCGGGCCGGAGAAATAAATCGCTAAGTAGTTTGAGCCGTCAGGGTTCTTCTCAATCTTAACTGCGGATATACCTTCAGTAGGTGCTACCAGCACACCTTCGGTAAGCACCGCAAGGCCGGTACGTACTGCCTGCCCGAGCCGCTGCTCAGTGTTGAGGCCGGTCGCAAATTCATTGGTGGTGATACGGCGCGCAATCTCAAACGCAACCTCATCGCGCGTCTTCTTCTGTGCGACCAGCTCCCTGATAACCTCAGAAATGCCTTTCGGCCCAACAATACCCTCAACACGGCCTGCAACATCAGGTGCAAGCGTTATCTCAACATGGTCAACGAAATCGTAGCCTTTCCTGCGCGCCTCGTTTGCAATCCTGAGCGCTTCCTGTGCCCCCTCCTCGATACGCTTGAAATATGCCTTGATATCATTATGAATAATGGCTGTTGCCTGCTGCTGTGCGTTGTTATCTGTGTGTGTTCTTGAGTTATCAGCACTCAACGGTACCACCATTGAAATCAACCTGGCGAATCGAGCCGCGTTTCATATTATATATCGGAAGAATTGCAGGTGTAGGTATGTGCCCCTGCATACGCTGGTACTCGGTACGCGACTGCCACGTGCCTGCGTTAATACACAGCACGTTGCGGTACTCAACATAACCGTTCTTATGCACGTGCCCCATATGTACAATATCCGGGACGTCCTCAATCACCATATAATCCTCCTTCTCTGGGATTATGTGGTTAGAGCCATATATCGGTGACAAGTGCCTCCTTTTCAAGTATTCAACCTGCGCCTTCTCTGGCTCGTTGTATGAAAGCCCCGCTATGTTTGCAATCATTGAATCAAGCGAATTGCCGTGATAAAGCAGGCAGTTTAGCCCTTCAACCTTAAACCAGGATGGTGATGAGCCAAAATGATAGTTTGAGCGCTTGTTCCTAATGAACTCATCCGGGATACGCGGTTGCGGGTCACCTCTCCTGACCGCATCGTGATTACCTGGTATCATTATGATGTCAATGTATTCCGGGACCTGCTCAAGATAATTGAACAACGTATTGTACTGCTCATAAATGTCCTGTATTGCAAGCTCCTTCTCCTGGTTGGGGTATATCCCTATACCGTCAACCATATCACCTGCTATAAACAGGTATTTTACAGAGGAAGCAATCTCGCGCTCACGCGCATCCCCGCAGTTGCCCTTCAGCCAGTTAAGCATATGCTTAAACTGGTCTTCCAGAAAAAGTTTGCTGCCAACGTGCAAATCGGATAAGAAAGCTATTGAAAGGTCCTCCTCAATCAGGCGTTTTGGTTTGCTTACCGGGATATCCGGCCACGTAATTGCATCAATAAAGAAGAAAGGGTCTTTGTAATTACCGTCAAATGCGAGCACCTCATCCAAAAGCACCTGCCCTGAGAGGGCCATCAGCTCCTTCTTTGAGCTGTTTATGAACCCTTTCATCACACCCTGCTCATCCTCAATCTCAATTATCAGGTGCCCATTCTTTGTTACCGTTTTTGAGCGCACCATCCCAATAAACCTGCACTTCTCACCCTTCTTTGCACCGTTTAATGTGGTCACTGGATACTGTGACGGCTGTGCGTGCAAGAGTGCAGATATCCTCTTGTGCCTATCCTTGAAAAGCGATACAAAATCATCAACTGTGCCCTCACAAGTGGACTTGCCGCTCACATCATACCTGGCAATGTGCTCAATACGTGATGGATACTCTGATGCCAGTGCACGGAAAACTGGGCGCTCAACCTTCACCTCAACAACTTTCTCAATGCACGCCTGCGTTTCAGGTTCGATAGGCTCTTGCAAAGAGGCTTTCTCCTGCTCATGCTTCTGCCTGAGATAATCCTCAATCAAGGAATGCGAGATTATAAACTCATCACGCTGTTTTGCAAACTCAATTATTGCATCTGCCTGGAGACCGCATTCTGCAAGCAGGCGGTCAACACCCGATTCCACGAGGAAGCCCTCATCGGCAAACCTCTGGAGCATCACACTCACTTCTCCTTTATCGTCTCAAGGGTGCTGACTATGTTCCATATTTGTGTGCGTGCGTGCATCGGCAGGTTTATATCCTCACTTACATTCTCAAGCGTATACACTGCAGAGCTTGCACGAAAAACCGGGTCCCCGGGTGCGAGCAGCTTATCCTTTGCATCGCTTATTGCTTTCTTGATGTTTCGGGGGATAGTATTATCACCCATCAGCATATCCATAAACTCAACAATTTGGGAGATTTTGCGTTCGTTTTCATCTGATGATTTTTTTGCCATAATGGGCCACCCCACCATCATTAAAATTAATGGCAGATTACATTAAAGGAAGTAGTATTTTTATGCTTAAGTGCTGATGTTTTCCATCTCACAAAAAATCAGTGTAATGTTTTCTTATGAAAAAATCGTAAATTAATACAACTTAGATTTATACTACAGAATGCCAAATTTACATTAGGAAGTAGTATTTTTATGCTTAAGTGCTGATGTTTTCCACACATGAAAAGAACACCTGAAAGCCAAATAATTAAAAAAGCAGGAATGCTCATCATTGCCATCCTTACCTGTGAACTGGCTGGTGTTATTGGTTCCTTGTTTACTATACCTAACATCGAAAGCTGGTACGAACAGCTTGAAAAGCCGGAGTTCAGGCCACCCAACTGGCTGTTCTCACCTGTCTGGATAACACTTTATGCATTGATGGGTGTCTCGCTATATCTTATTTATACTTCTGGGCATAAGGAGAGAATTCCTGCACTGGCAGTATTTGCGGTCCAGCTTGCACTTAACGTATTATGGTCGTTTGCTTTCTTTGGGTTGCAGTCGCCGTTATATGGGTTAATTGTAATACTGCTGCTCTGGATATCAATAGTGTATATGATTTTCAGGTTCTATCAAATAAACAGGATAGCCGCTCTCTTACAGGTGCCATACCTCTTATGGGTGAGTTTTGCAGGTATCCTGAATTACTTCATACTCATTATGAATTAATGCAGTGGGTAATTGGTAATCCATACTGTTGAATTTATAAAAGATTGTTGGGATGTTTAGATGTATGGCGACCGTGATAAGCGCGAAAAATCTCACTAAGAAATACCCTGATAAAACTGCGCTTGAGGAGTTCTCACTTGATATTTATGAAGGCGAGATAATAGGCCTGCTAGGGCCGAACGGTGCCGGCAAGAGCACGTTCATCAATATAATTGCAGGTGTTGAGGAGCCAACCGCCGGTGAATTAACAATATTTGAGGAAAACATCTCAAAATCAAACCGTAAGCTGATTGGTGTAGCACCCCAGGATAATGCAATCTACCCGTTACTCACGTGTAAAGAAAACCTGCTTTACTTTGGCTCACTTTATGGCATCTCGGGTAGAGAGGCAGATACGCGCGCGGATAAATTGTTGCGCAAGCTGAACCTTGCTGATAAGAAAGATGTGCCTGCAGCAAGCCTCTCAGGAGGCATGAAACGCAGGCTAAACCTGGCGTGTGCGCTTATGCATAACCCAAAGATTATCATTTTAGATGAGCCGACCACTGGGCTGGACCCAGCAGTCAGGAATAGCATGTGGCAAGCCGTCCGTGAAGTGGCGCGTGATACCAATGCAACCGTGCTTTTAACAACGCATTACCTTGAGGAAGCGGAGGCGTTGTGCACGCGCATTGTGCTTATGAATTCCGGGAAGGTGGTTGCTGACGGGACGCCTGCAACGCTCAAGAAAATGGCTGGCAGGGAGATCGCAAGGATAAAATCAATCCCTGGGAGGTATGATGCAATACTTGAAAAACTGCGTAAGGTTAAAGGCATCTCGCTAATCACGCCTACTGAGCACGGAGTTATTGTTGAATCTGATGATATTTCAGCACTGGTGCAGGATATAACCAAAATATTTGCAAAGCACGAAGAGAAGATTGTTGAATTTTCAATATCACGGCCGTCGCTTGAGGATGTGTTCCTGAAACTGACGGGTGCAAAACTTCGTGAGGGTGCAGCTAATGAAACTCCAAAGTGAGATTGCAAAGGACTGGCGGCAGTTTACACGTGACGGCCGCACACTGCTGCTTATGCTTGCAGTGCCAGCACTTGTAATCATCATACTAAGCTTTGTTTTCAGCGGCACATCTGTTGAGCTTAAAAAGACACGGATGGGCTACTGTGATGAAGATGGAAGCAATTTTTCGAGGCTGTTCGTATCCGGGCTGGCTAATGCGACTGAGCTCGTTGAATACAAAGGTGCGCGGTGCAGCGAAACACTATACAATGAGGTTAAAGCGGGCAGGCTCGCTGCAGCGTTTGTGCTCCCAAAAGGGTTTGAGAACGGTATCGTGAACGGGCAGGCACAGGTTGTAAAGATATTCCTTGATAATTCAAGGTTCCAGGTGTCACCCTCATTGCAGTCTCTTATGGCAGCTGCTGTGCAGCAGACCGGCCAGGAGGTTGGGAGGCAGTTCATATTAGAGGTATGGTCACAGCTTAATGATGCTGATGCCAAGCTTGTGCAACTGCTGGAAGAGACGCGCACCACGCGCACGCGCGCAATACAAATGAAAGGACAACTCAAATCCACTGCGGATTCATTGAATTCGCTTGATATTAATTTAGTAAAGGGTAATCTTTTGCTTGCCAATGCTACTCTGAATACCACATATAATAAATTGAGCTATGCGGAAGAAAACCTCACAAAAATCGAATCTGATTTTGCATCGTACGAAGAGGCACTAGCCCAGACCGAATCTGACCTTGTGGCCGTAAACGGCTCACTGTCAAACATAACTGATGCAATCAGCGCGGCCAGGGGTAGTATAGACTGCTCAAACCCAATGTCAGCACCGTTGTGTGTAACGCTTGATTCGCTCAATTCGACCGTATCACCGGCGCACGTGGCGGTTGAATCACGGCTAATGAAGATACGCGAAGCGCGTGCAGGCCTCCGCACCGCAAACCTCACAATACAGGAATTCAAAACTAATATTGCATCTGCAAAAAACAGCTCCGCGGACGCTTACGCAAAGCTTGGTGCAATGTCGCGGTTTGTGGCGGAGCTTGAGGAAAACCGCGCATCTGCGCTGGAAACCATCCAGGAAATTGATTACTCGCTTGACCTGATAATAAACAAGACGTATGAATTTGAGGAGATTATTGGAAAGAGCCGCATACAAATATATAAGATAACATCCCGTGAACCGTCCACGGTTATCTCCCCAATAGTGCTTTCATCACATCATCTTCTGGGTGAGAGGCCTTTCTTTGATTTCCTGCTCCCGAGCATGCTGCCGCTGGTGCTGATGTTCATTGCGCTGTTCCTATCATCGACATCGCTCGTAAAAGAGAAATATTACGGGACGTTTGCAAGAATACGCCTTGCACAGGTGCACCCTATTGAGTTTATCCTGTACAAGGTAGCCAGCTATACTGTCGTGATGCTGCCGAGTGCAATCGTGCTGCTCCTGCTTGCATCCGTTGTGTTCGGTGCATTCCCGCTCTCTGATATCCAGGTCAGCGTGTTCCTGCTGGAGGTGCTGGCACTTACTGTATTCATATTCAACGCTATCGGGATTATCATTGCGCTTTATTCGGATTCTGAGGCCACAGCGTTCCTCGCATCACTTGTGGTAGGTCTCCCTCTGCTATTCCTGAGCGGCTTGCTATTCCCGTTTGAGTTTATGCCATCACAGGTTGCGGCTATCGGCCTGGCATCACCGCTAACGCAGGCCATGACGGCAATGCAATCTGCAATTATTTATAACTCACCTGCTCCAATCTACTTACAAGTACTGCTTATGCATGGCCTGATATTTGTTATAACCGGTATATGGGTATTCTATATATCTATTAAAAGATAATTCTAAACTTTAGGATTTAAACGAGCACACTTTAACGTAAATATCAAAAGAGGATATCCACAATGCTCTAAAATATGAAATTGTAGTTTACTTAACGTAAAATATCAAGCAGGTCTTCGAACTTGTCTAAAGTATAATCGGGGATTATATCTTGGCGCTGGTGCTGTTTCCACGTCTCACCGTACTTTGCAAGTGCAGTTTTCATACCGAGCGACATTGCACCTTTTATGTCACGTGACGGGTCATCGCCCACAAAAAGCACGTGCACTGGAGGCAGGCCAAGCTTTTTCAGAGCAAGCTGGAACGAAGACGGGTGCGGCTTGAACTGTAACGTATCAGAATGTGAAACGACAACATCAAAGAAATCCTCAAGCCCTGCTATGATAAGCCTGTCCCATACCTTGTTTCGTGGCGCATCTGATACCAAGCCAAGCTTAAGACCTTTCCTTTTAAGTTTTGAAAGCGTTTCCTTGACACCTGGGTATGGGTACAGGGCCTCAAACTTTCTCTTCTGGTATGCAACTATGCCTGCGTGCTGTATCTTCTCTGCCAGATTAATCTCAAGATTATACGGAAAAACAATATCATAGCACGTCTTCTGGTACTCTATGCCTTTTTCTTTGTATATCTGGAATATCCTGTCGATAACCTCTTTCTCGGTGGCCGGCAGACCGTGCTTAATCATTGCTTTTGCAACAGCTTTTGCAGTCTCGCGCTTGTAATACATAAAATCAAGCAATGTATTATCCATGTCAAACAGGATTGCGTCTATCTTTGCCATATGTGTATATCACCATTTATAAATAAAAATAGCTGACAGCTTGCACGACACACACAGAAAGGTATTAATACGTTGCGGCAGATTGGTATATGGGGATAAAAATGGCAAATAATGTTGCTGTAAAGAAAAAGGATGAGCTTGAAAAGGAAAAGAAATGGATGGATGAGCAGCTCACAAAAAACACGCGTGAGTGGATACTCAAAAACTTGACCAATGAAGAGATTAAGCTGCTTGTTAAGAGCATTAGCTTACAAGATGATAAGCAAATAAAATCAAACGAAAAATTGAGATGGCTGTACAGCTGCCTGACTAACGAGCAAAACATGAATAAGGAAGGCCGGCTTTTCCTTGCCAAGGAAGATATTCAAAATTACAGGCTGATCGAGTCCGGCAAGGCGAAGATTGCTGAGCGTACCGAATTGGTGTTCACGCCTCCCACCGAAATGAAAAAAACTGACAAAAAAGAAAAAGGTAAGACAAAACGCGAAATCTCATTCCAGCCTGAACTTGTTATAGGTAAACCCATCCGCTCTGATGAAGAGGTATTGGCGCAGGTTGAAGATTTGAAAAAAATCAAAGAAGATTTAGAGAAAAATGATAAAAAAACTGCTGAAAAAAGATTGGAGATGGCAGCTGAAAAGGCAGTAGAGGAGATTGAGAAAGCATCCGGATTAAAAGGCAAAACTAATGCAACTGGAGTACTAAAATTAGGGGATAAGGTTATTGTATTTAAAGTGTCATTTAATTCAGATTTGAAGAAGGAAGATGTTTACAAAACTTTAACTGACCCTAAATCGAAAAATTGGGAGGATGCTATCTATACAAGTGTTAATGTATATGAATATAACAAAAAAGATAAATCATACAAACTAGACACATCATATAGAAATGATGAATTAGAGATTAAAACGCGGGAGATCGCCAATGCAATAGAAGATTATGGTGGTATTGAGAAGTGCGTGAAAGAAAACAAAATAAAAATCATTTACAAAAAAGATGAGAAGTCAAAATAAGAATCATTTATAGAGAGTAGTTTGGTCCTTTTTTTAAATTTTTTAAAAACGTTTATAAAGGGGTATTTGGTTCAAATATTTGTGTTTCCTTATGCCAAGTAAAAAAATTAGTAATATTAAGAAATGGGTCTGTGGCGCGGTTGCTGCCGCGCTCTTAATGTCTGGGTCTTCAAATGGATTTAAGCAAAAGGAACCTTTAGTTTCTGAGATTGATTACGGGACGTATAGTGCACGTTGCGGATATGATTTTAAAAGTAGTTCTATAATTTACTCGTTTTTTGAAAAATTGGAGAGTGGTGAAACTAAGGAATTACTCAGCAAAGAATCATTTCAACCATACCTAAATATTAAAAAAGCCGTTGGATTATCCTGCCATAATGATATATCAATTGCCGTTACAGAAAACGGGGATGTTATCCCGTTGCCTGGATATAACAAGATAGCACTTATGGGTAACTACCTAGATGTTGATTCTAGCACAATCAGTTTTAGCAGAATCACAAACCTTGGTGATAAGTATGATACCCTCCAAGATAAGATAGTTGCGGCAACTATTGATTATAGAGATAATCTGTTTAATGGGATACTATTTATTACAGAAAAAGGTGTTGTTGGGTTCCTTTCAATTAACAGCATAATTAAAAATGATACTGCAATACCAACCTCAGGGACTTTATTTTATTCCAACCTACTCGATGAGGAGTACGTCAAAAAAACCAATTATGAAATTCATAATGGATGGATAATCATAACAACGCCGATAGCCGTAATTATACGCAGGTATGATAATGATAAGAGAAGTTACCAGCGGATACATCCATATTCAACACAGAACAACGATGTAAAAATTGTACACGATGAAACAGATCCTAACCTAAGATACCTTAAGGGAGATAATGGAAAAGTACTTTTCAAAATGAGACTGGAAAAAGACTGCATTATCACCTATGAAGGAAATATGGAAATTGTAACCAAACCCAAGATAGAATAGCCGTTTGAAAAATTAAAGCGGGCCCGATGGGATTTGAACCCACGACCCTCAGCTTACTTATCCTGAAGCGCATTACTGGACACGCCTCCATTTCTTTCTTTTAGTGCCGGTTTTCTTTCTTGCCTGCAAGAAAGAAAAAGGACTAGAAGGCTGCCGCTCTATCCAGGCTGAGCTACGGGCCCGTGCAAGCCTTCTGGCTTGTAGGTCTGTATAAACCGAAGTTTACAAGACCTATAGGATTAATGCTGCTACTTAATTTAAGTTTTATGCTGCTGAATACTACTGATGATTTCATTCTACCTTATAGGGTTGATGTTTCTTGCGTTTTTCCTCGAAGTGATACCTGGGTTTACAGAAATGTTCATATTTGACCCTGCGGTTGCTCTCACACAGCCGTGGAGATTCTTCACTTCTATATTCCTGCATGCTGACCTGACTCACATCTTCTTTAATATGCTCGCGCTGTTTATGTTCGGCCCAATTCTTGAAAGCCGGATTGGAACAGACAAATTCATAATGGTTTTCTTTGCAGGCGGAATAATTGGGTCGCTGTTGTATTACATCACAATCGCTATTGGGATTGCACCCCCAATACCGGCACTTGGAGCGAGCGGTGCAATATACGCAATACTCGGGGCGCTCGCGGTGCTCACCCCTGACCTTGTAGTATATCTTTGGTTTATCCCGATGCGGATGAGCAGTGCTGCAATTGTATGGGTAATCCTTGAGTTTCTCGGGACATTCAACCCATACTCAGGGGTTGCGAGCGCAGCACATCTGGGCGGGCTCGTGTTTGGGTGGGCATACGCCAAGATGTTTGAGAAGGGGTCTGTTTTACGGACAAGATGGCAGCCTGAGGAAGATGAGGAGGAGTTTGAGTTTTATAAATAATGACCTATGAAAAATATGGAAAGGTGAAATGAATGGCACAAGTTGCAGTGTTGATAAGAATTTTCCCTGATGAGCAGGAAAAAGTCGATGAGCTGATTGCAAAGATAAAGCAGGAGCTTAGGCCAGTACAGATTGGCAAGGAAGAGCTGGCGTTTGGCGCGCTTGCAATAAAAGCACTATTTTATGCAGAGGAGAAAGACGGGAGCACACCTCTAGAAGAGAAGCTGCAGGGATTCCCAAATGTAAGCAGCATAGATGTGGTTGCAGTTGACCGCCTTGGATAGTTGCTAAAAAGATATTTATGAGCGGGGGATATATTTTGCCCGCATTATTTTTGCAATCTCGCGTGCGCGCTTTTTTCCAATACCTTTCACTTCAGCGAGCTGCTGCTCGGTCGCGTTGAAAAGGTTTTGCAGCGAGCCGAAGTGTATAAGCAGGTTTTCTGCTGTCTTCTCGCCTATCATCGGGATTGCTGACGCTATATATAACACGGATAGATTCAGGTCATTGTGTTTCTTAGGCTTTTTGAGAAGTATAACGCGCCTTGACTCAAGCTGCTCTTTTGATGCCAGCGCACAGATTAGCTCAGCTGTGGCGCCGGGGTCGCGTGTGAAGAAAATTGAGATGTTGTTGTTGAGTATCAATGAAGAGATTGCTGCCATAAGTGCCTTGCGGTTTACACGCTCATTAAACGCCTGGCCCTCAATTACATATACAACTTTCTCATACGCCTGCGTGATGCGCGATGCCTGCTCAAAAAGCCGCCCATCCACAATAGAGCTTTCAAAATCATCACGTGTCTTACGCTCAATAACGGTGCGGTCTGAGACGATGTAATCCCCTATCTCCAGCTGCTTCACAATAACCCTGCAGCCGCGCCCTTCAAGGGATTCTATGACTGCCCTGTCCTCGCGCGTATCCGCATATACTATAGGCGTATCAGGAAATGCAGATTCAGCAAGCGTTGCCTGCGATTCTGTGTGTGCGGTATCAGAAGAGCTGTCTTGCATTCAACTCACGCATAATCTCATCTATCTCCTCAAAACTGATGCTGCACCCGCATAGCTTTACACCGTAAAGCGCGCCCTCAAGCGCTTTCGATTTAAGCTCGCCATAATGGTCAAAATAGCCGTACTTATATGCAAGCAGTATTATCTCCGAACTCCTAATGATTTTAAGACCGCGGGTAAGGCTGTTGAACTCGTCCATTAACGCATCGTTCATCCTAACCGGCTTTCGGAACTCGCGCTCAAGATGCTCCTTGTGCCTGAACGGTGCCTCAATCAAAGTGCGAGTAGTCCGCTCATCTATAAGTATTGTATTTATCCCAAATTCAATTGCAAGCGCAACCTGGGCGGCCTCACCGTCATCAACAAGCTGGATAGGCCTGCCTGCAACTGAGAAAATTGAATTTGCTATGTCCATAATCTCGCGCATCTTCCTGCTGACGTCATAATCAACAAATTTTATTGCACCGCTCTTTTCGTAATCCATAAGCCGAAAGGCACGGAGCGCATGCTCACGCATCCCGAGCGGCCGCTCCATAGATTCAATCCGTACCGTGCGCGGGTATATGAAATCCCCATACATATGCTGCTTAAGGAAAGATAGCACATCAAGCTGGCAGCTCTCTGCAAGCGAGATTAGCGAGCTTGAATCGCATACAACTGAATTCCTATTAATCTCTGAATATTCCTGCGACATTTGCCAACCTCTCCTTTATTGAAAATGTTTTACCAAACCTGTCTGAGATGAGCGTTTTTCCAGAATAACGGAGAATATCATCACGGGGTGCACCGCATAATGATGACGCCTTACCAAGGGATAGGCCCTGTCCGTAAAGCGTAGAGCCTATTTTCACGCGTGCAGACATTATAGTTGTGTCAACATACCTCCTGTCTTTCTTCTCCACATTGCCTAGTTTCTGAAGCACTTGCCTGATAAGCCTGCTAATGCCTTTGGAATCATTTCGCTCTGCAAGCGAGACTGCCTGCCTCAGAGTATCTTCAATTGAAAACAGGATATTTTTCCACTGCTCATATCTCCAAAACCTTGGCTTCTCAATCATCTTTGCAAGAACCATTGAGCAGAGGGCCAGGTCAAGATAAAAAGGGTCCTGGAAGATAAGAAGGTCCTGTGTGAATACATTTGACACATCGCGGAGCCCGCGTATGTTTCTCGTCTTGACGTGGAGATACATCTTACGGAGGTCATCCTTCAGGCGCGGATTTTGTTCTGCCATGATATCACAATAGATTTATAAGCATTTGCGTTGTAATGATACCATCATGACATCATCATGACAGATTCATGATGGTGTCCTGAGTGGGTCGGGGGCAATGACTGAACAGAAAGAATTAGCAACAAAAGATTATAAGTTTGAAGCCGCGGTAGCGAACGCAAGCCCTGAGGAAATGATGGCTTCAAGCAAGATCTCCGACCCGGTGTTTCTTGCACAGCTCGTATATTCACTAAAGGAGGAGCGCGAGAGGACTAACAGCCTCATCGCAACCGCAATAAGCAAGATAGAGAAGCTTGAGATGCAGGTTGAGAGCCTTGAGAAAGAGCTTGAAAAAAGCAGGAAAAAGGAGAAATGCCTGCTAGGGGAAGTTGATTCAGAATTGCTTGCATATGTAAAGAAAATGAGAATGGTTACTGCTGAAGAAGTGCAAAAGCACTTCAATTACAAAGGGACAAACGGTGCAAGCTCACGCCTGCACAGGCTGTTCTCGCTCGGATACCTGGATAAAAGACAGGCGGGCAGGAAGGTGTACTACTTCGTGAAATAAGAAGGAGTGCACATATCATATTCACAACACCTCCACGGTGGCGTGAAACTCGGAGGCTACACGGCATGCCCACACAACACCCCCACACACACGCGGGCGTGCCGCTCCCTACTTTTTAAGCTTTAAACCCCTTATTTATGCATTGGTCCTGTTATGTGCGATGTCTGCAATAAGATTAGCAGTCCTGGATATTCAAGCGCAATAGGCAAATATATGCTTGAGGATGTCCAACGCCTTATGAACATTAGTAACGGTGAGACAGAGCCGCGCCTTCTTTTTTCACAGGTTGATTTCCCATTCATTGAGCCGCTCATCTACCTGGAGCCGCGTGTTGCACTGCCAAAGCCTACAAGGTACTACCAAGGGATACGGATTGATTCGCAGGAGATGCGGCTTGACTGGTCTGCAGGGTCAACGCGCGCACTCGGGCTGAAAAACAGCACAGTTATACTGCTTTGCAAAGCCGCAACCAAGAAGCCATCAGAACCAGAAAAGCTTGACCACTACTTTCTCATAAAACTCGGTAAAGGAGAACTCAAGGTTTCTGAGGCGAATTCTATATTTACGATATCATTTAAAGGGCACGTTGATGGGATGAACATAAAAGACAGGAAGATTGAAGGGCACGATATAGAATTCTCATTCCAGCACCATCATAATGATAATGCAATCGTACCTACAGTGTCAGTTGGTGCAAGTGCCATCTATGGTGGGAAAATGCGTACTGCGGGCAGCACGCAGGTGCTATCCAGGTTCGAAAATTATTCAATAACCGTTTCGCATTTTGCACCACATCCTCTTATGCTCCAATCGTGCAAAGAACTTGGGTTTAACAGCCCTATTGAAATGCAGCGTGCTGTTTATGGGATGCTGAAATGGCATTTGTTATAGGTGATGGTATGGCACCGCGTGCAGAGATACGAGAGGTTATAGAGTGGTGCAAAAAGGAAAAAAGCGAGAAAAAGACTTCACCCATCATTGAGCTTAACCCGTTCAGGGACAGGTTCTCATGGATGGCCGCGCGTATCAGGATTGCCATTGACCTCCCATTGGAGGATGCTAGGCCGGATATGGTGGTGTACGATTCACCAACAGATGCGCTCTACATAAATATAGGGGGGCAATGGCTCAGAGTTGAAGCTGATGAGGTATTTGAGGTATAAGGCATTTGCATTTAGATGCGATATTTATAACTATTATTACCTTAAACTCTAACGTGAGCGGGGCTTTTATAAGCAAGCTGAGATGTAGGAATTTCAAATCCTTCAAGAAGGTTGATATTAACCTGATTAATGGGTTTCAGGCGTTTATGGGCCCTAACGGAAGCGGAAAAAGCAACGTGTGCGATGCAATCAGGTTTGCCATAGGTGAGATGAAATTCTCTGCACTGCGCGCTAAAAGCATCAAGGACCTTATAAACCATAACGCAGAGCACGCAGAGGTAAGCCTTGAGATTACCACACCAGATGGTGAGATTACAGTTGCAAGAAGAATTACACGGGACGGTAAGAGCGGGTACAAGCTAAACGGAAAAAATGCAACGAGGGGTGCTGTGGTTGAGCTGTTAAAGAAATACAACATAGAAAATGGTGCACATAACGTAATCGGCCAGGGGGAGGTCCAGAAACTAATTGAAATGAATGCAATCGAGAAGAGGAAGATAATAGATGACATAGCAGGTGTTGCAGAGTTTGATGCAAAGAAAAACGAGGCGATGAAAGAGCTGGAAACTGTCCAGCAGAGGATTAATGAGACACGGCTTGTTCTAAAGGAAAAAGAAGGGTATTTGAAAGAGCTTGAGAAAGACAGGGAGGTTGCATTAAAGTATATTGCACTGAAGAGAGAGGTAACAAATCTGAAGAATAGCGTTATCTACTGGGAGATTCGAAGGATTGAAGAGGAATATGAGGAAGTTACAAAGGAATATGCAATCAAGAAGGCAAAAGCAGGTGAGATTGACAGTAGGATTGCTCTCATAGATGAAAAAATCCGCGAGAAATCACAGGCAATCAAGGAACTGTCAGAGGAGATTAACAGGTGCAGCACTGATAACAAGGCATTCCGGGAGTATGAGGCGCTCAGGACTGAGCTTGCGGTTTCCACAGAAAAGAAGGAAAACTTGCTCGCAAAGAAGAGTGAGCTTGCCAAAAGGCTTGAAGAGCTGCACAGGAAGAAATCCGAGCTTGAATCACGAATTGCATCCTTCGGCACGGCACTCTCCGAGAAGGAGCAGCGCCTCCTAATTGCTAAAAACGAGCTTGCTGAGCTGAAAAGGAAGGCGGATATGGCGAAGAAGCGCGATTCAACGCTTGTTAATGAATCACAGAAACTCGGTGAGGAGATAAAGGCGCTTGAGGATGACATATATTCAAAAGAGGAAATGCTCAGGGGATACGAAGGGGCTGCTTTACAGGCTGAGATTAAGCTTGCATCGAAAAGTGAAGAGATTGAAAAGCTTACCCAGATTGCTGAGAAGGGGGTCTCTGCGGAGCTGCGAGAGATCGAGCGTAGGATACGCGAAGCCGAGAAGGAGCTTGAGAAAAAGAAAAAGGAGGTTGAAGACCTTTTTGTAAAGGAGCGCAAGATAAACGAGCAGAGTGCTGAGGCTGACAAGACACTGCTCAAGCTCAAGGAGGAATACTCGCGGTACAGGGCAATAAGCGGGATGTCACATACCGAAAATGTCATCAGCTTCATCAAGGACCTTCAGGAAAAAGGTGCTGTGAAAGGGATTTATGGGACAGTGCAGGAGCTCTGCAACTTTGACTCAAAATACGCTGTTGCGATTGAGGCATCCGCTGGCGGCAGGCTGAATTATATCGTGGTTGAGGATGTTGAGACGAGCAAAGAAGTCATTGAGCACCTGCGCGCGCGCAAGACGGGGCGGGCAACGTTCCTCCCGCTTAAGATGAATGTTGAATTGCAAAAGTCCCAGCTTAATTATCCTGGTGTTCTTGGGAGGCTCATTGATTTCATTGAGTATGACCCAAAGTTTGCAGGGCCAATGACATACGTATTTGGGGATACAGTGCTAGTTAGTGATATAGAGAGCGCTAAGGATGTCGGGCTGATTGGAAAGGCCAGGCTCGTGACACTTGCTGGTGACGTGATTGAGAAATCAAGCGCAGTCACAGGTGGTTATTTCGTTTCAGGGATGAAGCTTGCAGAGAGAAAGAAAGCGGCCGAGCTTGAAGAGAGGATTGCAAAGCTGCAGGAGGAGAAGGAAGGGCTTGTGAGCTCATTATTCCAACTAAGGGATGAGTCATCACGTATTAGGAGGGAGAGGGCTGAGATTGAGGTCCTTATCAAATCATTACAGGTGGATGCGCAGGCACTTACTAAGAATGCCAGTGAGGCAGAGGAATGCAGGGCAAAGATTAAGCTGTTAAAGGAAGAGATTGCCCAGCTTGAGCGTGCAAAGAGGGAGAACGCTGCTGAGATTGAAAAAATGATGGGGCAGGTCGCGCGCGCAAAGGAGCGGCTGGCTGCGATGCGCCAGAGGAAAAGCGAGATTGATTCGGTGCTTTACAAAAAAGAGGAGGGTAACGAAGAGAAGATAAGCGTCCTGCAGGATGAGATTGCAATGCTCGAAGCAGAGTTCAAAGGCAGCTCCACCGAAGTTGCAATGCTGAAGAAGAACATTGAAGATATAAACGCACAGGCCGGTGAAGTTGAAGAGCTAATAACGGGCAACGATTCCGATATAACAGCACTTGAGGAAAAGATTGCCAATATTGAAAAGGAAATGGAAAAGAAAAAACGGCAGATGGAGAAGGCAAGCGAGGATATAAAGGAGCTGGTACAGAAGCGCGATGCTATCCAAAAGGAGGCAGATTTGCTTGCAGAGGAGAAGGGTGGCATTTTCAGTGAAAAGGAGAAAATGCTGCAGGAGATTGCAAAGACGGAGATGCGAAAAGCCGTGCTTGAGCAGCGGCTCGTAGACCTGAAAGCGGAGGCCACCAATGAGGAGTTTGAGCTCATAGAAGGCAACCTGAACAGGATGAAGGGTGAGCTTAAAGAGAAGGAGGCGGCGCTTGCTGCTATTGTAAATGTGAACCTCAACGCGCCTGCAATGTATGATGAGCGCAAGAAAGAAGCCGATGAGATGAATGAAAAGCTAACTTTGTTAGAGAAGGAGAGGGATGCAGTAATACAGATGATTAATGAGGTTGACAAGCGCAAGATAACTGTGTTTATGGAAGCGTTTGAGAGGGTTAACCAAAACTTCCAGATGTTATTCTCGCAGACGTTTGCTTCCGGCAAGGCATCTCTTGCATTGCAGGACCAGAAAGACCCGTTTGAAGGCGGGCTTGATGTAAAGATTATACGCGAGGATGGGCGGCAGGAACGGCTTGAGGGCCTGTCTGGCGGTGAAAAGTCGGTAATAGCCATACTTCTTGTGTTTGCCATACATATGTACCATCCATCCGCATTTTACATCCTGGATGAGATTGAGTCTGCACTTGACAAGATAAGGAGCAAGCTTGTATCTGACCTTGTGAAAAAGCTTTCACAAAAGACGCAGTTTATTGTGGTGTCTCACAACGATGTAACTTTATCCGCTGCGGACGCCGTGATGGGCGTCAGCAAAGTGCATGGCGTATCGCAAGTTGTAAGCTTACAGCTCAACAAGCCGATGATGGCAACAGAAGAAACAAAGGTAATTGAGAAATGAAATCGATTGATTTTAAGCGTATTAAAAAAAGAGTAGCACGGGCTGTGGACGCGCTGGGTTCAACTGTTGTGATACCGCGGTGGGGTGCATACTCACCGAACTTCTATTATTTTGCCGGGATGGATTTGGACCATTCGATACTGGTGCTTCACAAGGATGGCAGAATTACACTAATCTCAAACAGGTTAAACGAGTCACTTGTAAAGGATTGCTACGGGAATGTTGCGGATGTTGTTATTTGCGATAAAAACAATACTGCAAAAGAGGCATTACATAAGGCTTGTGGCAAGGCAAAATGTGCTCTTGATGTGAGCGCAATACCCTACGCGGTTTACAGAAAAATCCACTCAAGAGAGATGAAGCCGGTTTCAAAAGAGCTTCTTTACGTACGGGAAGTTAAGGAGAAAAACGAGATTGAGCTAATGAGAATTGCAAACAAAAAAGCAATTGGGATAATAAACAGGATGAGAGCGATGAAGAACATAACGGAAAAAAGTGAAAGTGAGCTAAAGAGAGATATTCTTGTAGAGATTGCAAAACAGGGATGTAGGGAAGCGTTTGATACAATAGTTGCAAATTCGAAAAATGCACGGTACCCGCATTACACTGCTGCCGGGGATGAGAGGATTGAGGATTACGTATTGGTGGATATGGGAGTGCAGTACAAAAATTACAACTCAGATGTTACACGATGCATTGGCGAGTTGGGTGATATGAGGGGGGTATATGAGAAATTAAAGCACACCTCCCTCGAAGTTGCTGATATTGCATACGCTGGCAAAAAAATATGCGATTTTGTGGATGAAGTGAACGTAATAATTAAGAGGAACGGTCTTAACGAATTTCCGCACGGTATCGGCCACGGGATTGGGCTTGAAGTGCACGAGTTCCCATACTTCCACGCAAAATCAAAAGACACATTAAAAGAGAATGCTGTGATTACTATTGAGCCAGGGCAGTACGGCAAGAAAGGAATACGATATGAAAATATGTATGTTATAGGAAAGAAAAGGGCAGAGCTTATCTGATATGTTAGGTTGTTTAGTGTAGAGCAATCACAGCTTAAACCTGATAAGCATCTTATCAAGGTCGGTTTTTGTAAACCAGGTCATATCACCGCGCAGGCCTATCTTCCTGAATTTGGCTGCGAGGTCATCCGCAGAGCTGAAAACAACTGCATCTAAATCCTGGCTTATAACTTCAACATCAAAATCACTATTATTAACTGAGATGAGTCTTACTGCCACACCATCTGCATTGGCATTAAACTCGTCAAGGCACCTATTTATTGCAGATTCATAATCAACTGGCTTTGGCATGATGTATAATTAGGCAGCAAAAAATTTAAGCAAAAAATAATGAAACACTTATACTGTCACAGCTTCGTAAAACGCGCCCTCTTGGAAAGAGATTGCAATCGTCGGGCCGTCCGCGGTCTCAAATATGAACTCTGGCTTTGGCTCATTCATCTGCTCGTAATACATTACGAGAAGCCCTGCAAGGTTCTGTATAAACCCTTCAGCCGAACCGTTCTTGAACAGCAGCTTGAGCATCTTCCCTGCCTGGCTCGTCTCGGCCTCTTCCATTATCATGAGCTCGCGGAGCACACGTGCGGATTCGGTTGCGACATACTCTACCTCTGGATAAACAATGAGAGGGTTCCACGGGCCAGTGAATATTGCATACACAGCGGGCATTGAGATAAATTTGTCCTTTGTGCCTTTCTTTGCTTTTGCATCCCTGCCATGGCTCTCAAGGATTATGCCGTCGCTTATGAGCCCTTCAAGCCTGGATTCAATATCCTTCTTCTCAAAGAGCATCCTCTTCTTGTATATTGGGACATTGCCAACGTACTTAAGCAGCGTCTTCTCTGAATACCTCTCCTCAAAGTAATCCATCAGCTCCTTATGCGTAAACGTGAGATGCATCTTCAGGAAATTTGAGAACGCATTATCCAGCACATCGTCGTTTTCAAGCTCAACAAACTTTGATACATTCGGCTTGATGCTTGAATCAAGCGAAAACAGCAGGCGCTCATACTCTTTGAGTGCTTCCTGTATATACAGTGCTTTCTCAGCAAACTCTTCCGCATTCTCTGCTGTAACATTCATGCTTTCTTCGTGAAGTGCTTTCTTGAGTGCGCGGTATGCCTCTGTAAACACGCCCAATGCAACCGTATCATAAAGCACGAGGTCTTCCGGTGCCATTGAGGCACGAAGCTCTTCATAAACAGCTATATCATCACATTTTCCTTTTGGCATGCAAACACCTACCTATTAGGGCAATACTTACATTAAAAAACCTTGCGATTTGGCACTAACGGAAATTCATAAAGGCATATTTTATAATTATTATTTGCTTTATATCCTAACGCGGCAAAAGCGCTTATTGTGGAAGGTGTATTTTGTGACTGTGAAAGAACTGGAACTCAAGGTTGCAGAAGCTTTACAACACGATGTGGGCAGGGGCATTGTGAGGATTGATAGTGCTGCAAGGAAGGAGCTGGATGTTACAACCGGTGATGTTGTTGAACTAAAGGGAAAACGCAGCACTGCAGCAATTGTATGGCAGGCGCACCCACGTGATGAGGGGTACGGTGTAATAAGGATGGATGGGTACCTCAGGCAGAACGCTGGTGTTGCCATAGGCGATAAGATAGTTGTGAAAAAAGCGGATGTGAAAGAGGCGAAGAAGATTACGCTGACCCCTAAACAGCCGATGCAATTCCCAACCGGGTTTGACAAGATACTGCAAAGGCGGCTGGTCGGCAGGGCGCTTACACGCGGTGATGTGATATACATTGCAGTGTTCGGCACACCATACCCGCTTGTGGTTACTCAGACTTTCCCGACAGGGATTGTGTTGATTGGGAATGATACAGACCTGTCGCTTAAGAATGAGCCAACAAAGGATATGGGCAGGATACCCACAATATCTTATGAAGATATTGGCGGGCTGAAAGAAGAAATCCAGAAAATCAGGGAGATGGTTGAGCTTCCGCTCAGGCATCCTGAGCTGTTCCAGCGGCTTGGGATTGACCCGCCGAAAGGTGTGCTTATGTACGGCCCGCCAGGGACCGGTAAGACACTGCTCGCAAAAGCGGTCGCGTCAGAGAGCGAGGCCAACTTCTACTACGTTGGCGGTCCTGAGCTGGTCAGTAAATATGTGGGTGAGAGTGAAGAAAGATTGAGAAAACTGTTCAAGGAAGCAGAAGAGAATGCGCCGAGCATTATATTTATGGATGAGCTGGATGCAATCGCGCCCAAGCGGGAGGAGGCAACTGGCGAGGTTGAGAGGAGAATGGTAAGCCAGCTGCTGACATTAATGGACGGGCTCGCAAGCAGGGGCCAGGTTATTGTGATAGGTGCAACCAATAGGCCTAACTCAATAGACCAGGCGTTGAGACGGCCTGGCAGGTTTGACAGGGAGATTGAGATTGGTGTCCCTGACAGGAACGCGCGTGAAGAGATACTTGAGATTCACGCCAGGCATATGCCACTCGCAAAAAACGTGGACCTGAAAAAACTTGCAGATATCACATACGGGTATACGGGTGCCGATATCGCATCACTGAGCAAGGAGGCTGCGATGCGCGCGCTCAGGAGGATACTGCCAGAGCTTGATTTAGAGGGTACGATACCTTCAGATGTGCTTGATAAGATAGAGGTCACACAAGATGACTTTCTGGAGGCGATGAAGGAGATCCAGCCGTCTGCACTGAGGGAAGTGTTCACCGAAGTGCCAAATGTGCGATGGGAGGATATTGGTGGGCTTGAGAACGCCAAGAAAATACTCAAAGAAGGTGTTGAGCTGCCTCTCAACCACCCTGAATACTTCGAGAAGATTGGCATACGCCCAACAAAAGGCATACTGCTAGTAGGCCCACCCGGGACCGGTAAGACACTGCTCGCAAAAGCTGTTGCTACAGAGAGCAAGGCAAACTTTATCTCAATCAAGGGCCCGGAAGTGCTTAGCAAATGGGTTGGTGAGAGTGAGAAGATTGTGCGTGAGATATTCAGGAAGGCAAAGCTCGCATCGCCGTGCATAGTGTTCATTGATGAGATAGATGCGATTGCCCCAGTACGAGGAGGCCAGGATGAAGGGACAAAAGTCACTGAAAGGATAGTAAACACGCTGCTTACTGAGATGGACGGTATAACCAATACCAAAGGCCTGGTGGTTTTAGCGGCCACTAACAGGCCAGATATCCTAGACCCGGCACTTGTCCGTGCAGGCAGGTTTGATTATGTTGTGAATATAGACATGCCAGATGAAAATACCAGGGAAGCTATATTTAAGGTGCACACACGCAACATGCCGCTTGCCAAGAACGTCAATCTTAAAGAGCTCGCTGCGATGACTGATGGGTACTCGGGTGCGGACATTGAAGGTGTATGTAGGGAAGCTGGGATGATTCTCATTAGGGAAGGCAGGGTTGATGATAAGATTAAGATGGAGGATTTCCAGAAAGCACTGCAGAATGTCAAGCCATCAACCACAAAGACCGACCTGGGCAGGATACAGAAGTTCAAAGAGATGGAGAATGTGATATACAGATAATGGCATACGGATTGGATGCATGGTGATAAAGAGATGAACTTTAACATTAGGGTGATCATTGGGACATTTCTTGTTTCTTTTTCGGTTGCGCTGGTAGTGTTTGCGCTGTGGCCTGAGGCGGACCTGATGCTTTTGCTGAAGATGCTCGCGCTTGCACTCGGGATAACTTTGCTATCACCGTTTTGGTACCCGCACGCGCGTGGTGTAAAGAAAGGCGATGCGGTCACAATAGTAAGCGATACGATGAGTGGTTGGCTGCGCGGTGAGGCGCTTGAGGACGGGCGGCTCGGCCAGGAAATCAGGGTGCTCGCTGAAAACAACAGGGAAATCAAGTGTAAGATTGCATCATATGCTGGGACGTTCTCACGTGCCAAGGTTAAGGTAAACGATGAAGAGCAGGTAATTGAAATACGCTAAAATAACTTGAAGTGTGTAACAATGAAGAAGTTTTCAATTGATTGGGTTGAAATCAATGATATTGCAATTGCAACAATAGCAATATCAATAGCGCTTGTGATTGCATTCACCGGTATTTCCAATCTTGCAAAGTTCTCGGTTGTAGGCCTTGCAAAACAGATGGGCATAATGATAATAACTGTGGGGTCAGCGTTCATACTGCACGAGATGGCGCACAAGATTGTTGCACAGCATTACGGTGCTTATGCGGCGTTCAGGATTTGGCCGCTTGGGCTACTGATGGCGCTTGTGTTTTCTGTGTTCGGGTTTGTGCTGGCGGCACCCGGTGCTGTGTACATATACGCACCGCACATTACACGAAAACAGAACGGCCTGATATCACTTGCAGGACCGGTTACTAATATGGTGCTTGCGCTTGCATTCATTGCAATGCTCCCAATCCTTGTGGCAACGTTTGGCCCTAAATCAATCCTGAGCGAGATTGCACTTATCGGCTATAGCATCAACGGTATACTTGCATTGTTCAACCTGATACCTATATTTCCGCTTGATGGTAGTAAAGTACTATGGTGGAACTGGATAATATGGGCAGTGGCATTTGCAGTAGCACTCCTGATATATCTTGGGCCCATATTCCTGTTTGGATAGCAACATATCAGACGAAAAACTCCATATAAGCTTAAAAATATCGCTGTTTTTAAAGTTCACATAGTGGGGTGTAAATGCCTATGATATTTGGAGTTAGCGAGGTTTATTTTGCGCTGGCAGTAGGCATATTGGCCATCATTTACTCGGGCGCCCTTGTATTTAGTATATTGAGGTCTCCCAAGGGCAACGAGAAAATGCAGAGTATTGCGAAGGCGATTGAGGAAGGTGCAAATGCGTACCTGATGAGGCAGTATAAGACACTGCTTCCCATCGTGATACTGCTTGCGGCGGCCATATATGCATTTGTCGGCATGCCAACTGCGATTGCGTTCATTGTTGGTGTAATATCATCTGCACTTGCCGGTTATATCGGCATGCAGACCGCTGTGAGGGGTAACGTCAGGGTTGCCCAAGCAGCCAGCAATGGATTGAAAGCCGCACTCTCGATGGCGTTCAGAGGCGGTGCCGTCACAGGGATGGCACTTGTAGGGCTCGGCCTTATCGGGATAAGCGCGCTTTACATATACTTTAACGGCGAGCTTGCACCGCTTGTAGGGTTCGGGTTTGGTGCATCTTTGATATCACTGTTCGCAAGGGTCGGTGGCGGTATATATACAAAAGCTGCCGATGTGGGTGCAGACCTTGTAGGAAAAGTGGAGAAAGGAATCCCTGAGGATGACCCAAGAAACCCTGCAGTGATTGCAGATAACGTCGGTGATAATGTTGGCGACTGCGCGGGTATGGCGGCTGATGTGTTTGAGTCATTCGTGGTAACCGTAATTGCTGCAATGCTTCTTGGCCACCTTGCAAACGAGGTTGTAATGCCGCTCGGCATTGCCGCACTTGGTGTGCTGGCAAGCATTATCGGGTCACTGTTTGTGAGGCTCTGGACAAGAAACATTATGTTCTCTTTCTATACAGGGTTGTTCGTGGCATCTGCGGTAATGCTCATCGGCACACTGCTATACTTTGGTGGCATTACCAACTACTTCTATGTTGTGGCTATTGGTGCAATCGTGACATTCCTGCTGTTCCTGATAACCGAATATTACACAGGGACACAGTTCAGGCCTGTCAGGAAGATTGCAGAGGCGGCTAAGACAGGTGCCGGGACAAACCTGATTACCGGGCTTGCGGTCGGGATGGAATCAACACTCTTGCCCGCAGTGCTTGTAGTTGCTGCAATTATCGTCTCGTTCAAGCTTGGCGGCATTTACGGTGTTGCGCTTGCAGCAGCGGCAATGCTCTCATTGAGCGGAATAGTGATTGCGGTTGACTCGTACGGCCCGATAACTGATAATGCAGGCGGGATTGCGGAGATGTCAGGCCTGCCTGAAAAGGTCAGAAAAGTGACCGATGAGCTTGATGCGGTGGGCAATACCACCAAGGCAACAACCAAAGGGTTTGCAATCGGCGGTGCAGCGCTTGGCGCGCTTGCACTGTTTGCGGCCTTTGCAGCTGAAAGCAAGCTTGCATCCGTGGACCTGCTTTCAACACCTGTTGTGGTTGGGTTATTTATAGGTGCACTGCTTCCTTTCATATTCTCAAGCCTGCTAATGCTCGCTGTGGGCAGGGCGGCGTTTGAGATAGTTGAGGAAGTGAGAAGGCAGTTCAGGGAGATAAAGGGCCTGATGACCGGTAAGGCAAAAGCCGACTACGCAAAGTGTGTGGATATAAGTACGGCAACCGCACTTAAGGAGCTTGCGCTCCCTGGCATAATTGCTGTGTTCGCACCAATAGTGGTTGGGTACCTGTTTGGGACTGCCGCACTTGCCGGGCTGCTTGCGGGCGCAATCGCCAGCGGTTTCCTGATGGCGCTGTTTATGTGCACATCCGGAGCGGCGTGGGACAACGCAAAGAAGTATATTGAAGCAGGTAACCTTGGCGGTAAAGGAAGCGACACGCACAAAGCGGCTGTTGTCGGTGACACTGTAGGTGACCCGTTAAAGGATACTGCAGGGCCCGCACTGAACGCCTTAATCAAGGTGCTCAACACAGTATCACTGGTGTTTGCGGGTGCCTTGATGGCCGCATCACTCGGCCTCATCTAAAATTTTTTTATTCATAATATCTATTTTTCTGTTTTTATATTATATAACAAAAAGCAAGGAAAAACATAGGTTTCTTTTCGTTTTCATGCGCAGCCAAATTACTTGTTTTCCTCAATGTCATCAAAGAAAGATGACACATCCGGCATCGGCTCAGTATTGCTATCAAAGATAGACCCGTCTCCCTGCCCTTCCTGCGAGGAAGACGTGCCTGAAGATTCAGATGATGTGCTTTCATCAATGCCATCAACGGCATCAAGGTCAAGCGGCAGGTTGGATGTCGTGCTACTGGAAGTTGCCGAAGCGTCCACATTAAGGTATGGGTCGTGTATTGAGCTTATCTGCTCAGGCGCTTTCCCACCCTTGAATATTGAATCAAGGTCAATCACGATACGACCGCCGCATTCAACACACGTTGCATTAAACGTGAAGTTGGTTACTGAGAGGTTTGTGCGTATATTAAACTCGTGCATATGCCCACACTTCTTGCACACAACCTTCTTTTCCAGGTAAATCATCTCAGAGTCGCCCATTTATCCACCTTTTATTTAGCATTATCAGTAAGTGCTTGAGTATGTGTAAACATACTCAACAACCTGCTCTGCACCCGCACCCACCGGCACGTTCCAGTACGCCTTCCCACCATCGACCTTGAACGGCTGCACCGAATATGAAACATACCTGAAATTGCTATACCCTGACAAGTCCTCACGCACCTCAACAGATTCTGTTGAATCGCTGCGGTTTTTCAGTTTAAGCCGCACCTTAACTGTATGCGTGAAGCTCGTTATCGAGTTGCCGGTTACGGAATCAGAAATGATTGTACGCTCAACTTCAATGTGCGGGACATTGGAGACGTAAAGCTCTTTCGAGCTCCCGCTGCCGAGCATTTCAATTGTATCCTCACCAACGAACGTGCCGCCATCAAACACGTGCACGGTGCCGGATGGCAGGACCTCCTTGCGCGAGTTGTTAAGCTCATAAACGCGGTAAACCGTACTGCCGCGCCTTATATCCCATACCTGTTTCTTCGTGTAAACTGCATCATCTTTAAAAATAACCATCTTGTGAGAACTGTGCGCACACAAAGTTATGGGTGTGGATGGTGTATACGACCACATACCACCTTTCAGTGAAGATTCAAACTCTGGTTTAGACGATGCGGGCTGGCCGTACCCAGGCGCTGCCTCATACATTATATTCGATTTGGCTGCGTAATAGTTATAGTAATACGACGGCCTCACACCTACAAAATTCACGTCCAGCATTGAAAGCGTTAATGCAGCATCAGAATATGCCTCATCACCGCTGTTTGTTATTGTTGCATACTGCACAAGCTTGCCCCTGTCACCTGATACTACCAGGTCATAATCAATGCCCCAAGACAGGTCGCGCTTTACGTACCCGAACGTGAGCGCACTGTTGGGCTTTATGGCCGCACCAAATACTGATAACTTGCTCTCGCTGTAATTCACGCTTTTAGTAGTGCTTGTTGCCGGGAGGGATATCTCTGCAACATCATCAAGAGATATTACCTGCAAGCTGTCCTTCCCGGAAACACCTATATAACTGCTGTCATACCAGAGCAGGGTTGAGTTGTAAGATGCACCCGACTTTGTTTTTATTGCAACCTGCCTGCCTATACTCTCATTAATAATCTCTGCAAGAGACTTGCGCTCCTGCCGTGTGCTGTTCACTAAGTATTGTGAGATGAAATAGGCATCTGCACCATCACCGAACACTGAGATTGCCTGGGGGGATATGCCTTTTATCTCCTCTGGGTTTAGCGTAAACGGCCCGGGCACGGAGAATGAATATGTACGCAGTACGTATGAGTTTGAGTCAGGATACATAACAACCTCGACTGAAGAAGACGCAAAAATGAAAGAGACATAAATTAACAAAAACAAAAAGGCAAGCGGTAATTTATTACTGGCCATAAGACCGCCTTTACACAGAGACCCAATCGCCGAGCCGTGGCCTGAGGCCTTTCTCTTTTGCAACCATAAGGAACTCAACGAGGTTCTTGCTGTCACCCCAGTAAACCGGGAATATCTTGCCGAATTGCAGGCGCTGGGACATGCGCGCCACACGCGCGGCATCCATCGTTTCCATACCTTTGATTGGCAGAATGCCCACATCTGCCTTAATCTTGTAAAGCTGGTCTGTCTCGTACGTATCGCCAGCATGGTAAAGGGTTGCACCACCAGACTTGACAAAATATGAGACCGCATACTTTGCCTGCGGGTGGAACACTTGCATCACCCTAACCTCAAACCCATTAAGCTCAAACGTATCCCCAACCACCACATCGCTCTTATATGTTGAATGCACGCTGAGGTTATCAAGCACGTGCCTCGGGCCTATAACATACGGCCTGTACTTTTCAAAAAGTGCCTCAACAAGCTCCCTATCAAAATGCTCTTTGTGCTCATGCGTAATCAGTATAAGCTTGAGGTCCCTGCACTCCTCAATTATGCGGTCGCGCGGTACCTGTGCTGACACTGGGTCTATTGCAACCTTCCCGTTAGGGAAAGACGCCACAACACCGGCTTCTCCAAGGAATAATAGGTTCATAATTACCACTTTTAAATGTATTGTTGTTTAACTATATTATGCGTAAATTGTTTTTATTACTATGCTTAGTGGCTGTATTCGGTGGAATCGTCGGTGCAGTATTCACTTATGATAACACTAACGTGCGGATTTACGCTGACCAGGAAGGAAATGCGCACATTATTGAAAAGATATCAATAAAGATTGATGGTGAATCCTCAGCTGAAATATATAACAGCAACATAGCAATCACAAACGATATCACTAGCTGGAAGACTAGGACAGGCATAGATAAGATAAGGTATCACATTAATCCCAATAAGGCTCCAATCAGCAATCTTAGGGTAATCCCACAGCCTCTTCAAAAGCTCAGCCTTATTAATCCAAGCTATGAAGGTGTGCTTCAGATTGAGTATGACACAAAAGGGCTGTTTGAGAAAAAGCAAGTGAAGGCGCGCACATACGAGCTCTCAATCATAAAAGATGGGTTATCATTTAGCACGAACAGCCGAGGGGATATCGTGCTTGAAGAGACTGATTACCTGTACATAATACTGCCTGAAAACGTCCAGGTAAAGGCAGTTGATCCACTGGCCCAAAACATTAACGTCCTGAACAAGAATGATAAAGAATTCTTCTGGAAAGGAAAGACGATACTGCAGGACTTCAGGTTTGTGTATGTATATGAGGAATCATTGCGTGATGAAGTTGAAAAATACTTTGCAACAATCAAGGATACGTTCTATGGGTTTATTGCGTCACAAGAGGGCATATACACTATGATAATGGTATTGCTCATTGTAGCTACATATTTCATCTTGAAGGCGAAGGTGGGGGGCAATGAATAATTATGAAAGGGCTGTTTTAGAGGCGGCAGCTGCAAAAGATGCAGCAGCGTCAGAGATTGCACAAAAGAAGGGGCTTGACATCTCAGGAATATTCAGTGCAATAGAATCGCTTAAAGAGATTGGTGCAATAGAATCAAAAACTATAGAGTCAGTTGAGTATGAGCTGAGCGAGGAGGGAAAGGCCTGTGCTGAAAATGGATTGCCAGAGGAAAATGTTGCCAGGAAAGCTGCACAGAAAGGCGGATGCAGCCTCGATACACTCACAGATATGGAAAGACGGATAGGGCTCAGCTGGGCGATTAAGAAAGGCTTTGTGAGCATAAGCGAAGGGAAAGCGAAGATTACTGATAAAGGCAGTGAGATGCTTGAAAAGGGATATCCGCTGCGCAGCAAGCTTAAGGGAAAAGAGAGTGATGAAGAGCTTATCAGAAGGGGCTTGCTGGTACAAAAGCGAGTTAAGGATGTTATTGTGAGGATTACACACACAGGCAGGAAACTGCTCGATGCCGAGAAGGAAACCAAGCAGGTGGACATGATAGATAAGCTGACACACGAAGATATTATTAGTGGCAGGTGGAAAGGGAAGGCATTCAAAACGTATAACGTTGCAGCACCTGGTGAAATGCCAGGTTACGGCCGGGAGAATATCCTGCGCAAGTTCAGGAAACGCGTGAGTGAGATTTTTACTGAGATGGGGTTTGAGGAGATGGAAGGCGGCCTTGTGGAGAGTGCGTTCTGGAACTTTGATGCATTATTCCAGCCACAGGACCATCCTGCACGCGAGCTTGCGGATACGTTCTACTTGAAAGGCCCTGCCAAAATCAAGCTGGAGAAAAATGCGCCAATAAACAAAGTGAAGCAGGTGCATCTTGAAAAATGGGGTGGCCACTGGAGCCTTGATGAGGCAGAGAAAGCAATCTTAAGAACACACACAACTGCGGTTTCATCGAGGAAGCTCAGCGAGCTTGAAATACCACAGGGGAAATTCTTTGCAATCGGCAGGATATTCAGGAATGAAGCGATAGATTACAAGCACCTTGCAGAGTTTCACCAAGTTGAGGGTATAATTGCGTGGGATAAGGCAAATTTCAGGAACCTCCTATGGGTTCTTGGGGAGTTCTACCGAAAGCTTGGATTTGAGAAGGTCATATTCAAGCCCAGTTATTTCCCATACACCGAGCCGAGCCTTGAAATACACGCATATTTCAAAGAGAAGAAGATATGGGTTGAGCTCGGTGGTGCCGGAATATTCAGAGAGGAGGTGTGCTATCCATTGTTCGGCCATTACCCCGTACTTGCGTGGGGGCTCAGCCTTGAGAGGCCGCTCATGATAATGCTTGGTATTGAGGATATCAGAGCGTTCTACAGGAACGACTTGCGCGAGCTTGAGAAGTACAAGGAAGGGAAACTCAGGTGGCTGTTTGAGTAGGTGATGTTATGGCAGTGCTCAGGGCAAATGTTAATGACCTTATGGAATTGTGCAATAAAGAAATCAGCGAGGAGGAAATCCCATCGCTGCTGGACAGCATTGGTGCGCCTCTTGACGGCAGGGAGGGGGACACACTGCTGATTGAAGTGACACCAAACAGGCCTGATTACCTGGCTGTTGAGGGGATTGCATACTCACTGCTGTGTTTTACTGGCAAGCGCCCTAAAATCCCTGAAAAAATACCTCACTCAAAATTTGTGGTTGAGGTGGGGAAGGTTGCGAGCAGGCCGTACATTGCGGCCATTGTTGCTAAAGATGTCCAGATGAGTGATGCCGCCGTTGAGGGGATTATGCAGTTCCAGGAGAAAATTCATGATACGTTCGGAAGAAAGCGGAAGAAAATTGCAATCGGGATGCACGACCTTGATACAGTTGCTGGCACAAAGATAAGATACTATGCTGGCACTGGTAATGAGAAGTTTATACCGTTGTTTGAGTCTGAGGAGATGAGCGCTAAAGAGGTGCTGCTCAGGACTGAGAAAGGAAGGGAGTTTGCGCACATCATACAGCGCGAATACCCAATTGTTGCGGATGATAAAGGCGTGATGTCATTCCCGCCCATATTGAATTCTGAGCGCACAAAGGTGCGCAGTGAGACGCGCAATATCTTTGTTGATATTACTGGGACTGATAAGAAGAGTGTTGAGAACACTGCGTGCATAATTGCAATGGCGCTATGCATGCGCGGCGGAAAAATTGAGGATGTTGAGATCAGATATGAAAAAGAATCTGTGCGCACCCCAAACTTGCAAAGAAAAACCATTGAATTCTCATGTGATTTCGTAAATAACCTCCTAGGGTCAAAGTTCAGCAAAAGTGAGATTGCTGCACTGCTGCACAAGACAGGCATTGATGTTGTTGATGAGCGCGGCCGCACTGTTGCATACTACCCGCCGTGGAGGGTTGATATATTCGGGAACAGTGATATTGCAGAGGATGTTGCAATTGCATACGGCTATAATAATTTTGAGCCGGAGAAGCCGGAGCTGTTCACTGTAGGAAAGGATGCACAGGGCGTGCGCAAGCCGCTCAGAGAGTTGATGCTCAGTATGGGATACTCTGAAATCAACACGTTTGTGCTCAGCAACGAGCGAGAGGAATACGGCAAGTTAAATCTTGATTTGGATACGCCGTGCGTCAAAATTGCAAACCCTCTTACTGCTGATAATACAATGTTAAGGACATCGCTAATGCCAAGCATGCTCAGGACCATTGCCCAGAATAAAAAATACAAACTCCCTCTTAAGCTGTTTGAGATTGGCGAAGTTGTACACGCTGATGGGAAAACAGACTGGCATCTGTGTGCAGCAATATATGGGGAGGAGGCTGGGCTGGAATCAATAAGCGGGATGTTCAAGCTCCTGCTTGACAGGTTTGGGATGGGATATGAAGCAGAGCCTATAAGCATGCCTTTCATGATTGAGGGCAGGTGTGCAAAGGTTAAGGTTAAAAACGACGGTGCGATTATTGGAGAAGTACACCCTGAGATACTGGAGAGGTTTGGGCTTGAGCACCCGGTTGCAATATTGGAAGTTGGCATATTTAAATGTTTTTAAATTTTCTTAAAAAACGCTATATACCGGTGGAGTGGAGCAAAGGATGCAGGAGAGGATCAGCTATAATTCCAGTTATTCGAGGACAGCACAAAGTACTCTCAAGGATTTTGGTGCGGAGGCGCACTCAAGGAAAGCTGATGTTAGGGATATCCTTAACGAGCTAAGGAATGCACCAAGTGATTTAAGGGGAGAGATGTGGATGGACCTGCTCCGCAAAGGGCAGGGGAAGGAAGTTTTTAAGACGCTTCTCATCTCGAAGAGTGACCAGCCACTCAAAATGGAGGCACTTATGGTAATGCCGCTGATAGGTGATGAGGGTATACATATAATGAAAGAGGCGTTCAGAAAAAGCGATTCTTGGACACGCTCACAGCTTGTTGGCGTGTTTGCGTTTCTTGAAAGGAAAGAACTTGTAATGGGCGAGCTTGTCCAGGCGGTTGATGATAAGCATATTGCAATGGAGAAAAGAATGGCTGCACTTGAGGCTGTAATCAAATCTCCTGCAAAGTATGAAAGCACAATCGTGCACTTGCTTGACAGCAAGGACCCTGCGGTGAGGTCCAGGATAGCAAGCACTATTGGCTCAAGGAAATTAATGCTCGGCAGGGAAAAGCTGAAGAGGATGCTGCTTGAGGAGAAAGACCTTGGTGTCCTTTATTCAATCATTGAGGCGCTGAACCAGTTGGGTGAGAGCATAACTGTTGAGGAAGTAATGAATATGAGAGATGGCACACTGCAACAGAGAAAATCTATGATGCGCAAGATGCGTGAGATTGCAAAGAAGATGGGCGCGCGCATGTATGCGCTCCTGTGCGGTGTTGTTGCAGTACTGCTTTCTTTTGGGTACACCATATCATCAATACTCTCGTTGCTAAATACGATTATAAAGAATCCTTCCCAAATTAAGGCATCTAAGCAAGAGAGGGAAGGAAGCAATGATTATCTATGATTCTTTTGAGGCTTGCGAGCGCGAATTTGTCCCTGTAAAAGAGGGGCAGGTACGCATGTACGTGTGTGGCCTGACACCTTACGATAAGATGCACGTAGGCCATCTCAGGACATATATCTTTTTTGATGTTGTGAGAAGGTATTTTGAGAGCCTGGGGTTTGAGGTGCTGTACGTCCAAAACATCACTGATGTTGAGGACAAGGTATTTCAGCGTGCCGCTGAGAAAGGTGTACACCCATTAAAGCTGACTGAGGAGAACATGAAACAGGCTCTTGAAATTATGGATGCGCTCAACATAAAGAGGCCAACGTTGCTTGAGAAAGTATCTGAGAATATCCCTGCAATTATATCCTTAATAGAGAAGATAATTGCAAATGGGTATGCATACGAGTCATCAGGGGATGTTTACTTCTCAGTGCTCAAGTTCAAGGATTATGGGAAGTTATCAAAGCAAAAGATTGATGAGCTTATGTGCGGTGCGCGCGTCGAGCCGGGTGAGAAAAAGCGCAACCCCCTGGATTTTGCGCTGTGGAAATCAAGCAAGGAGAATGAAGTAGTGTTCGATTCGCCGTGGGGGCGTGGAAGGCCTGGCTGGCATATTGAGTGCTCCGCAATATCATCAAAATACATTGGAGGGACTATTGATATACATGGGGGCGGGAGGGACCTTATCTTCCCGCATCACGAAAATGAGATTGCGCAGAGCGAGGCTGCCACCGGCCAAAAATTCGTAAACTATTGGATGCATACAGGATTCCTCACAATAAACGGGGAAAAGATGAGCAAGAGCCTTAACAATTTCATTACCGCTGAGGAAGTCCTTGCAAAATATCGGCCTGAAGTAATCAGGTGGTACTTGCTTACACGGCATTACAGGAGCCCGATTGATTTTTCGTTTGAAGGGCTTGAAGAGACAAAAAGGCATATCGAGAAAATGATGAATGCTATTGAGTTTGCGCGTGTTGCGATTGAAAGGTCAAGTGGGATTGACAGGTCAATTGAAGATGAGGTTGAAACACAAAAAAGAGTATTCCATGCTGCAATGGGGCAGGATTTCAATACCGCAAATGCGCTTGTCGCAATCAATGAGATAATAAAAATAATCAATAAGAGCATAAGCAACAAAGATGTTTACCCTGAGAGCCTCAGGAAAGCTGTTGATGAGCTGATCGGGCTTCTTGATATACTTGGCATTCCGGTTGCACTAAAAGGTGACAAGGAATACGAAATGCGGCTTGAACGTATCTGCATGGAACACGGAATCCCGATGGGGGATGGGCTGTTTGTAGCTGTTGAAAAACTGCTTGCAATTAGGGAGTCTTTAAGAAAAGAAAAAAGATATGCTGATGCTGATAAGATACGCAGCGCGCTTGCAGACGCAAAAATAATTGTGGAGGATGTTGGTGGCGTAAGCCTGTGGAGGCGTGGCTAAGTGCTGCCAAAAATTATACGGGTGCACGAGTATGAAGAGCATTGAGGATATCCGCAGGGTTGTGGATGAGAATGAAACGTGGCGGAATTCAACACTAAACTTGATTGCTTCCGAGAATATTATGTTTCCTGAAGTGCCACGTGAATTTTACTGTAATGATTTCATGCATAGGTATGCTGAGGGCAAGCCATACCAAAGATATTACAATGGGACGAAGTTCATTGACGAGCTTGAATCTGCGTGCGAGCAGCATTTTAGGGAGCATTTTAAATGCCATTATGCGGACGTGCGGCCGATAAGTGGTGCGATCGCAAACCTGGCAGTGTTCAGCGGGCTCCCGCACATTACAGGTAAAATAGTGAGCAACTCGCTCCCATCAGGTGGGCATATCACACACAACAGGATGGGAACAATAAGCAAAATCTGCAAGAAGGAAGTGCACAATTTTGTGGTTGATGAGGATAACCCATTCAAAACGGATGTGGACAGGTCAATACGAATAATACGCGACACAAACCCGGATTTTATTGTCCTTGGAAAGAGCATGTTCCTGCACCCGGAACCGGTGCGTGAAATACGTAACGAGTTCCCAGAGCTTGTGATCGTATACGATGCTGCACACGTGTTCGGGCTGATTTATGGAGGGGAATTCCAGGCGCCTTTCAGTGATGGTGCGGATATAATAACTGCATCAACACACAAAACATTTCCTGGACCGCAGGGCGGCATAATCCTGATAAAAGAGGAGATGCAGTTTGAAAAGGGGATAGATACGGCATTGTTCCCAGGCATACTGAGTAACCACCACCTGCACAGGATACCTGCGCTGCTTGCCACTGCAATTGCGTATGATACTGCACATAGGGATTACGGGAAGAGGGTAATCGGGACCGCACAAAAGCTCGCAAAAATGATGGCCGAATCGGGCTATAACGTGTGCGGTTATGACGGTAAGGAATACACTTATACACACCAAGTCGTCGTGGACGTATCAGCGATTGGGGGCGGTGCCGCCGTTGCTGACAAGCTAGAGAAAAATAACATTATAGTGAACAAAAACTCACTGCCATGGGATACGAGCGTCATTGCCCCGAGTGGTATAAGGATAGGTGTCCAGGAAGCAGTGCTCCGCGGCATTGGTGCCGAAGAAATATTTGAAAAAATAGACCGCGCACTCAAAAAGCAAAAATAGGTTTTGGCATTACCCAGCGCCAAGAGATTTTATTGTGCCGGAGCTTTTGAGAAGTTTTATCCTGTAATCCTTGCCATAAAAAAACAAAAGTGCCTGCCGGACCTTAGCAAAGGATGCAGAATCGCAGCGCAGCACATACTCGTTTTCCTTGCCTGTTGAAAACAGCTTTATCTTTGGCGAGTTGAGCAGGCCTAGCATTTTATGCAGGTGTTGCCTTAAATGCTCCTCCATATCTTTTGCAGCAACAGGTGTTGCAGAAACAAACACGAACCGGATATAACGGAACGCTGTCCTCAAGCTCTTTTTTACACCCATCGCATAACACCTCTGGGCCTGCGCAAGCTATGCATAGTCATATCCCTTCTCATTCAAAATCTCCACTGCGGTATCGCTGATTGAAAGAAGCACCTCACGTTGAGTAAAACCAAGCAACTCACCTATAAAAGCCATCTCTTTTGGTGATTTGGCTTCATAAACGGTTGATGCACCTGATGTGAACACAAACGGGACCTTGTACGAGCGCAGCGCATCACAGAAAAACCTTGCCTGGTGTATGCGGCCACTAAGAAGTGCCTGCTTAACCTCTGCAATGCAAACTTCCACGGCCCGCTTTTTCTCACGCACTAATGCAAGATGGTCAACGTTTACTGCAAACCCCTTGAAACTCACAAGGTCATATTTGGGCGGAAGTGGCCTGCCAGAGTCTGAAACAACTGCAATGTTGATGCGCGCAGGGTCGTACCTGTTGCCGCCAGCAATTATGTTTGGGCAAAATACCTTACAGTAGCCCTCAGATGAAAAATTCTTCCAGTCAAACCGCACGTGAAGGTCAAAGTACCGGCTCATTGTTTAGGCCTTCTTTTTCCCTTGAACCTGAGCCCGCGCGCTTTTCTGCCTGCGCTTGTTAAGCCCCTGAACGCGCGCCCATTACGGTTCTTGGCAAGCACCTCAACCTCTTTCCTTGCCGGGTCGACAAGAATTACTTCATAATACTTGCTTGTGCCATCATCACCAACCCAGTATGAATTAAGCACTTCAAGGTTCCTGTACTTGCGGTTTGCCCTCTGCTCGGCTATTGCCTGGTCAGATAATTGTGCAGAGAAGAACCTCCCGGAACGGGATGGTTTCCTGCCCCTCACCGGCCGTGAAATCTTCCTGTTGCCCTTTGCAATCCTGACACGGACAACAACAAACCCCTTCTTTGCCTTATAGCCAAGAATACGCGCACGTGAAATGTTCAGCGGCCGCTCAACACGCACAATCGGCGGCTCTTTTCTCCATGCAACGAGCCGTTCCCTGTACTCAGGGGATTTCTCTTTCCATTCCTTTACAAAAGTCTCCGTTAGGTATTTGTAGTAACCCATTATATCACCTTAAGTTCAGGCATCTGCTTAATAAAGCAGGCACCTCTCTAAAGAGATGCACGCCCACATCCACAGATATTCAGCCCGGATAACTTTATATTGGTTTATGCACGTGGAAAAGCATCAAACTACTTCCAGGCGTATGCAGCTGCAAAAAAGCAAGCTATCCCGTAAAGCATTTAATTTATATTATTGCCTTGGGATAAGATGCTCGGGCCCGTGAGGTAGCCTGGATAGCCTACAGGGCTTCGAATGCCCGCTCCAAACGTGGAGAACAGAGGTTACCCTGGAGTATGGGTTCAAATGCACTACCGAAACAGAAAAAATTCTGTAATGCTGAATTTCCCATCGGGCCCGTGTTTCTTGTTCTCCAAAAAATAACAGGAAAACTGCTGGCGTTTGCTTTTAATACATCATAGGCATATTTAGTAGTATGGTAAAGCTCGGGACAGTAATCTCATTAATAGACTCGCCGAACACTGCAAAATTTGCGTTTGTGATTAGCGACGATGCGATTGGGCTCGTCAGGAAAGGCCAATTTGTTGAGATGCACCACGAGGCTGGAACGCTTGTAGCTGTTGTAAATGACATATTCCGCTCAAATAGGTACTTTGAGCGTGCTGAAAGCGTTGCTGAGTATGAGCGTGCTGGGATGATGTCATCACATTTTCCTGTAAGCGAATGGAGTTATACGATTGCGGAGTGCAGAATCATTGGGATTTTTGATGGGAACTTGCTGCACAGGTGCTCATTCCCGCCAGCACCCGGCTCGGAAGTGCTCACTGTTGATGAGCACATGCTTGAGAAATACCTCGGGTTTAAGCAAAATGGGCTTAACATAGGGAAACTGCTCAATCACGATGTTGATGTACGGCTCGGCTTATCAAAGCTGTTCCAGAAACATGTAGCAATCCTGGCAATGTCTGGTGCGGGTAAATCATACCTTATGAGTGTCCTGCTTGAGGAGCTGCTCGAGCGAAAGCCGGAGGATGGGCGGATAGGTGTTGTAGTTCTTGATATGCACGGTGAGTATGCTAATATGAAGGGTGCAGCGTTTTCTGACCGTATCACTATCTACGATGCATCAAAAATACGGATAAGCACGAAAAATGCTCAGCCTGAGATGTTTCCCTTCTTCCACCAGCTGAGCGGGCCGCAAAAGAGAATGCTCAACACAACATTTTATGAGCATAAGCGCAAAGCCATGCTTGAGCATAAGTTCTTCACAATCAAGGACTTGATGATAGACATCTCCGGGATTGATGATAAGAAAGCTATATCTACACGAGACGCGCTTCTTGACCATCTTGATTCCCTGCATAAGATGAAGCTTTTCGGAAAGGTTGATGACCCAACGGTGACCACTCTTGTAAAGCCCGGGCACATAAGCATAATCTCTTTCAAGGAAATAGATAGTGAAAAGAAAAAACAGCTAATTGTGGCATACTTTGCACGCAGATTATTCAATGCTATCAAAAAAGGGAAGATACCTCCTTTTTTGCTTGTTGTGGAAGAGGCGCACAACTTTGCAGCTGAAGGCGTAAAACGCGAGGAAATGTTATCAAAACATGAGATAGAACGGATTGCACGCGAAGGCAGGAAGTTCGGCGCATCGCTCTGCCTGATAACACAGCGCCCTGTAAGGCTTAGCACAACTGCACTGTCACAGTGCAACACACACATCATACTTCGTGTGACCAACCCCTACGATATCAAGCATATAGGTGAAAGCTGTGAGGGCATTGATAATTATATGCTCAGTAGCATCACAACACTGAAAACCGGTGAGGCGCTCGTCGTTGGTGAAGCGGTTGTACAACCTATATTTGTGAGAGTACGAAAAAGAAAGTATGAGTTCCAGGCAAATGGCATCGACCTTGAATCGCTGGCACGAGAGTATGAGAAAAGGCAATCCCAGAGAAAAGAGGATGTGGAGGCATTCCTGTAATACTAACAGAAATATATCTCATCAAAGAGGCACATTTTATAAATGATTATCTGTAATAATGGCATATGGTGCTGGTAAGCCTTACTCTGCTTCTCGTATCAATACTTGTATTAATTAAAAGCGCAGAGTATGCAATAACCTATGCATCCCGCCTTGCACGGATATTCCATATCTCAGAGTTCATAGTAAGCTTTTTCTTTATTGCTGTAATGTCCTGCTTTCCTGAAGCTATGGTATCTATAGTTTCCGCGCTTGAAGGCACACCCGAATTTGGGCTCGGCACACTTCTTGGCTCAAACGTTGCAGACCTGGCAATGGTGTTTGGGGTAGTTGCATTATTCTCAAAAAATGGGATAACTGTAAAAAGTGAAATTCTGAAAAGCAACTTCTTCTATCTCATACTGCTCCTTGTTCCTTTGCTCTTGGGCTTTGATGGAAACATAACGCGCTTTGACGGCCTTATACTAATCATAAGCGGTTTGCTGTTCTTTACAACACTCCTGATGCAAAGGAAAAGATTCAGCAGGAAATTTAACCATGCTGAAAACCTTAGCTGGATTGCCAATCTGGTGCTGTTGGTGGTAACCATTATCGCACTGATTGGTGGAGCATACTACACTGTCAAGTTCAGTGTTAGCTTTGCAACCGAGATAGGTGTGCCACCTTTCCTGATAGCACTCACGCTTGTTGCAATTGGTACATGCATGCCTGAACTCGTGTTCTCAATCAAAGCAGTAACATCAAACCATAGTGAGCTTGCACTCGGGGATATACTGGGCAACGTAATAATAGACGCAACGATACTGTTAGGTATAGTTGCACTGATACACCCAATTAATTTTAATCCCACCTACATATACGTTACTGGCGGGATGATGTTCTTTGCGGGTGCACTGCTCATTTACTTCCTGCGCTCCGGAAGGATACTTACACGCCAGGAAGGGTTATACCTCCTGCTGTTCTACATAATATACCTCATACTAGAAATCTCCACAAGCGGTATCCTGCAAAAATAGCCGCTAACTTCCCGCAAGGTAATGTTTATTGCATGCTGCCACCACGCAACTGCATGTACATATCAAGCGCTGGAAGGTGCGGCGTAAAGAATTTCCTACGCTCTTTCCTGAGCATTACAGCAAGATCGTCCAAACTGACCCAGTGAGGGTCCTTTGCCTCATCCTTGCCTGCAACCAACTGGCCTTCCTCAGCCTCGCACACAAAAAATAACCCAACAAAATAAATTGGCTTTGTCATCTGGGTACAGCAGAACGGCATAAAGCCAAACGCGGAATCACCATCTATATTGCTTATGTCATCAGTGACATTGAGGTTTATAAACCGCTTCACATCAAGGTTTGTCTCTTCCTTAATCTCACGCTTAAGTGCATCATACACGTTCTCCCCGGCTTCAACCGCACCGCCTGGCAGCTCATACAGCCCAGAATATTTTGGGCTAACACTGAATTTCCAGCGTGTCTGCAGCAAGATGTGCGTCCTGCCATTAATCTTCTTCTCTATTATCCCGGCAACAAATGGGATTGGGTACTGGACCATCGTTTTTTCTTTGTGCCATAACTTTAAATCATTTGTGCAGAAGTATCACCAATGCATACAATACAACTCTCACCAGAGCAGTTGCCTGAGTTTACACAATTATTTCCTGAAATCCATCGCCTCAAAACTGCAAGCGAGTATGAATTTGGCAGGTATAAGATTGGGCGTGCGCTGGTTGTGATATACAACAGTGGCAAAGTTGTGTTCTCTGAAAAGCCAGAGGGGGAAATGCGTAATAAGATAATTGAGTTCATTACCTCACGCGACGGGTTTGACGGGCCGGTTATAGGCTCTGATGAGGCTGGGAAGGGAGAGCTGCTGGGACCAATGGTTGTAGCTGCTGTGCTGCTCAGGACACCTGAAGACCGTGCACTTGCAAGGTTCTGCGGAGTTATGGATAGCAAGGAGTTATCGCGCGGCCAGCTCGCTGAAGTATCAAGAATTGCACGCACTTATCCGTATGCTGTGCGTGTGCTATCACCACGCGACTTTAATGAAAAATTCCGCAGCGGCAACCTCAACGACCTGCTCACTGAAATGCACGCTTCGGCAATAAGCAAGCTTCTCGAAAAAATAGATACAAATGAAAAATGCACCGTGATAATTGATAAGTTTGGAAGCAAACGTAACGATTTAAAACTTGAGGAGGCGCTTAAGCAGGCCCATTTAAACATAAACATAATTACCACAACACGGGCAGAAAGGTTTGAGTCTGTTGCAGCAGCGAGCATAATTGCAAAAAGCGAGTATGAAAAATGGCTGGCGAGCTATGAAACATCCGAGAAGATAAACATAAGAAAACTCACAAAAGATAAGATTGCTGTGCACAGGAAAAGGAATGAATTCTGCAAAGTTAGTTATCTTACAGGATATAAAGAAGGTAAGAGTATTGGTTAAAAATGGTGATTGTGTGGCATCTCAAAAGCATATTGATTTCAAGGCGGGCGGGTCGGTGATACTGCGCGTGAAAAGGGCGGGCGGGATATACCAGCGTGTTGTCTTCAGGATGGTTGCAGAGCCGTCCGCTGCCGGGCCTTACAAGCTGCTTGATTGTGATATGCTTATACCAATAAACGAATTGTCTGCGGTTGCCGAAGAAACCGGATTGCCTGTGAGGGCAAAGGGCATCCCTGTCTTTCCAAAGGGAAAGGCATCAAAGGATTTCCTGCTGTAAGTTGCGATAGTGTGTCAGAGTTTTGGTCCTGAATGATTGACTAATGCATATAATCCATAAGCGTGCCGGTCAGCTTGCGCCCGCGCAGGATACCTGAATTGCCGGCCTTCATCCTGTTGATTATGTGCTTCATGCGCTTTTCTTTGCGCTGTGAGACATAATACGCCGCCTCATCACGCGTGCCCCTTGTAATTAATACGCGCACAAACCCTTTCTTTGCCCTGCCTGCACGACCCCTACGCTGTATGCTTCTTATCTCGCTTGGGATTGGCTCGTAGAATATTACATAATCCACTGAAGGGATATCCAGCCCTTCCTCGCCTATTGAGCTTGCAATGAGCACGTCAAACTCACCATTCCTGAACTGCTCAATTGCCTCAAGCTGCTGTTTTCTTGTAAACCCACGGCGCTGCCCCATAAACTTCCTGCACCTGAACCCAAACAGTGCAAGCGCCCTCTCCAAGTACTCTATCTGTGCGGTATACTGTGAAAACACAATGTATTTTGCGCTCTTGTCGGCCTCAATCAGCTCAACAAGTTTTTGCATCTTTGGGTGGATAACCTTGTGCTGCCGCACATATGCTATTATATCATGCAAGCGCCCATCCCTGGAAAGCAGCTGTGCGCCCTTCGTCTCCCTGCTTTCCAGGCTGGCTGTATACGTTAAAAATGCATCCATACTCTGCGTCTCAAGCATCTCAATCGCATAATCAAGGTTTATTGCTGCGCTCAAATACTTCAGCGCATGATACTTGCTCTTCAGCCTGCTCTTCATGATTGACTGTTGTGCAAGTATCATAGATTTCCTGCTTTTTGCATACACTGAAAACCCATAATGCCTTACCATGCCTATGTACCAGTCAAGGAGTGCACGCAGCTGTTTCTTTGCCTCAACATATTCAGGAAGCTCATCAACTTCTATCCAGTCAATATCCATCTCTTTAACGTAAGGCCGCACATCCTCATCAAGATGGTCCCTGCTTTCAACATTGACTATCCCAAGTGTGCTTGTTATCTCCTCTATCTTTGCCTTTTTACCGCCGGGTGATGCTGTCAGCCCAAGAATCATTGCATATGGCCTGAACTCCTGCGCAACCTCTGTATATGCGTACTTCCCAATCGCCTTGTGAACCTCATCTATTACAAGAAGGGAAAACCTGCCCTTATCAATTATATCCAGGTCGCTCTCAACAGTCTGTGGTGTTGCAACTATTATATCATGCGATTTCCAGAGCTCCTTCCGTGCATTTTTTCCCATCTCACCGGTGATTGCAATTGCATCAACGCCGGGGAGCAGGTCTCTTATTGTTTTCAGGTGCTGGCTTACGAGCGGCTTGGTAGGTGCAAGAAACAACACAGCACCTTCCTGCACCTTCCTTTCAATAACCAAAACAGCTATTAGCGTCTTGCCCATACCTGTTGGAAGCACAACCAGCGTGTTACCGTGGCGTAAGGCGCTCTCTGCTATCTCTTTTTGGTATTTGCGAGGCTCTACACCTTCCCTGAGTGCCATCAACCTATATAAGGTTTTATCACATTATTAAACCTTAAAGGTGGTTGGATGGCGGATATTCCAAGAGCCCCCATTGAGAGGCTTATGAAACGTGCAGGTGCAGAGCGGGTAAGCGATGGTGCTATTGATGCAATGATAGATGTGCTTGAGGAGGAAGCAATCAAGATTGCAACAAAGGCAATCAAGCTAGCGCGGCACGCTGGCAGGAAAACTGTTGTTGAAGATGATGTAAAGCTTGCAAGGTCATAAACAATGAGAAGGTACTTTTGCCTTATTTTTATTGCGCTGATTGTGTGCATCTCCCTTATAGGATGCGTACAAGAATTGCCGATCAATAACGCTCAAAACACCACTTATAATACTACAGGGGGCTTGCTAACTGATGGTGGGCAATTTGTTGATACTACTTTACAAAAGAATAAAGAGGCGCCCACTGAAACCGAAAAGCTAAATGTAAGCAGCAGGATTACAATCCGGAACGAATACACTGGAAAAAACTTTAGCGTACACGAGATCGTAAACGAAAGTGGGGTATACATCTATTTTGATGACCCGATACCAAAATTCAGTGGGAGTGTGCCCGCTGAAGAGTATGAGGCGTATCTATACTCCGTACACCGCACAGAGGCAAATCATCTAATACTCCCCATACTTAACAAGAGTTATGCATTCTCGTGTCTTGATTACAACACAAAATCGCGTAACTCACGCGTATGCTTGGCTGAGGAAAAGACCTATACTGAGCTAAGCGTGTTCGGATGTGAGAAACTGCCCACTCATGAACGGAATGCCAGTTATATTGAGACGAGTGATGGGAAGTATGCACTTGCCGGGTACGGGTATAAGCTCGATAACTACGATTACATTGCGATGTGCAAGCTTATCTCTGAAGATGCGTGCGGTTACGAATACAAGCACCGCGTAGGTGCAAACTCATACCTGCCGGGTGGGGATATATTACATGTATGGGTATACACTGCTGGCCCAACACCGTGCTCATCAAAAGCTGCAGTGTCGGTTTTCAGATATGAATTCGTGCTTGAAAACGCCTCCGGCGTGATTCTTGACTGGAACGCAACTACAAAAAACCAGGCTTTAAAATCAATCTCAATACCATCAACTTCACCTATTTATTACATGCTAACTGGCAAAAAGGGGCAGAAGTAATTGCAAATACAAAACCGGTAACTATTGGTTCAAGAGCCCACTTATGATTTTTGGCAGCGGAGTTAGCGTTCTTATTTCCTTGTGGCACTTGCCGGCCTCATTGGAATATTTACCTCGTTTGATACGAATCCCATACATGCCTGCGCACATTGCAGGCTCCGTATCCTTGCTTGGCCTGTCCCCTATCATAACACAATGTGAAGGGTCAAGATTGCACTGCCTGATTATGCGCTTGTAGAACTGCACATCTTTTGCATTTGTTACGTAAACATCCTCAAAGTAAATATCTATGCCAAGGCGAAGCAGCTTATCCCACTGCTTTATCTCGATACCTTCTGATGCTATATGCAGGTGGTGGCCTGCATCGTGCAGTGCCATAAGCACCCGTGGGACTTCTGGATAAGGGGACATTGCATTCTTTGTATTATGGTACGCCATAACACCTGCTGCAACAATCTTAATTTCCTTTTTTCCGTTGACGCGCTCAACAAGCAAATCAAAATGATTTGGGTAATTTGACCCTTTCTCCATTATTATTTGGCGCAGCTCGCGTATCCCCTTGGCAAAACTGCAATCCAGGCCCTTTGATATCATGGCATTCACTGCGTTCTGGTCTGCCATCCTAAGGAAATGGCTTGTTGGAAAAAGCGTATTGTCAATATCAAAAAAGATGTGCATCTCCTGCATTTAGGCCCCCTCGTCGCATACTATAAATAAACCTTTAAAAAACTAACCTTTTTAAAATAGATACCTGAGATGGGTTAACCCAATAGAAGCTATTCGGGCGCTGCTTGAGTTTAATATCAAGGGCTTGCTGAGGATGGCTATAATGACCCTCTCTATTTGTGGTTATGTTAAAAAGAAGGTGTATAATAATGGCTGAATGCAACGATGAAAGATGTCCTGTTCACGGCAGTCTCAGCACATACGGTCTTGAAATTACAGGTACCGTGGTGAGCAATAAGGCTAGGAGAACTGTCGTTGTTGAGAGAGAGTATACAACTTTCATTCCTAAGTATGAAAGGTATGCAAAAAAGCGCTCAAAGCTGCACGCACACCTGCCTGAGTGTATGAATGTTGAACCTGGTGATATTGTGCGGCTAAAACAATGCAGGCGGTTAAGCAAGACAAAGCACTGGGTGGTTATAGAAAAGGTTGGCCAGTAGGTGTATGAATAAAGATGGAGGTTGGTTTTGATGAGAGGATTAACAAGCTCGATCACAAGGGCGCTACCGCTTGGCGCACAATTGGTATGTGATGATAACAGCGGTGCAAAAATCCTGCAGATAATTGGTGTTATTAGATACAGGGCTTCCAAGTCGACATACCCTGCTGCTGGGATATGTGATGTGGTAATTGTATCCGTTAAGAAAGGCAATCCTAAGATGAGAAAGAAAATTGAGCGCGCCACCATAATACGACAGAAGAAGGAGTTCCGGCGCGCAAACGGCGTGCACATCGCATTTGAGGATAATGCTGCTGTCCTGATTGATGAAGGTGGCCTTCCAAAAGGTAGCGAAATTAAAGGTGCGATTGCAAGAGAGGTTGCTGAAAGGTACCCGAAGGTGGCGGCGATTGCTGCAGCGGTGATTTAGATGGTTATTCGTGCAAGCAAGTGCAAAAAACAGAGAAAATACTTGGTTGTTTCACCACTGCATAAAAAGCAGGATATGGTCTCTGCACATGTATCAAAAGAGCTGCGCAAGACTGTTGGGAAGCGCTCGCTCCGTGTCAAGAAAGGATACGTGGTGAAAGTGATGCGTGGTGAGATGAAAGGCAGGGAAGGCAAGGTGACTTCGGTTTATCTGAAAAATAGGAAAGTCGCCATTGAAGGGTTGATGGCAAAAAAAATGGATGGGAAGGAAAAGCCGCTTTTAGTTGACCCTTCAAACCTTATGATAACAAAGCTTGAGGTGGAAGCACCTAAAGCATCAACAAAATAAAGGTGTAAACGATGGCAAAACATGGAAACACTAAAAGCCTTAAGCGTTTGAATGCAACTGCGCGTATAGCTATCGCCAAGAAAAAGAATGTCTGGCTTATCAAGCCCGGTGTTGGGCCCCACAAAGCTAGTGATAGTATTGCGCTTGCAGTGCTGTTGCGCGAGGTATTGGGCATTGCAACACGCGCAAAAGAAGCAATCAAACTGTGCAAAGAGGGTAGGATAAAGGTTGACGGGCGTGTTGTCAAGAACCCAAAATTCCCGATAGGATTTATGGATGTAATCCAGCTCTCTGACAACAACACCACTTATTATATGGACCTTGATTCACACGGTAGGCTTGTACCTAAGAGGGAAGACCGCAATTATAAGCTGCTAAAGATAACTGGCAAGCGCACAATTAAAGGCGGTAGAACACAGCTTGCATTGAGTGATGGGCGGACAATCATAAGTGACAATAAGTACAATGTGGGCGACTCGCTCAAGGTGTCAATCCCAGACAATAAAATACTTGGGCACATACCTCTTAAGGAAGGAAGCAAGTGCATAATACTTGCAGGAAAAAACGCTGGTGTACACTGCACATTGCAGAGTATTACACCTGGTTCCGTTGAGGCACGTGCAAAGGCATTTGTGAAAACAGATAGTGGGGAGGATATAATGACAGTACTGCACTACCTGTACGCGATTGGATAAGGGGGTTATGATTATGGCTTCAATGAAGGATATCCGTATAGATAAAATTGTTGTGAATATCGGTGTAGGCAAGGCAGGGGAGCCTCTTGACAATGCAGTTGCACTGATAGAGAGGCTCACGGGAAGAAAAGCCGTGCGCACTACCTCGCGTACAAGAAATCCCACGTGGGGGCTGAGGAAAGGCCTGCCTATCGGAACGAAAGTTACGCTACGCGGCACTGATGCTGAAACATTCCTGAAAAAGGCGTTTGAAGCGGTTGGCAGGAAAATACGCGCTTCATCTTTTGACGGCAGGGGCAATTTTGCATTCGGTGTCAAAGAGTATATCGATTTCCCAGGTGTAAAATATGACCCAAAAATCGGGATGCTGGGGTTTGATGTATGTGTATCACTTAAAAGGCCCGGCTACCGCGTAGCCAATAGAAAGATAAGTGCTGCTGCAATCGGTAAGAAGCATATTATCCAAGATTCAGAAGCGCAGGAGTTTGTCTCAAAGGCATTCGGTGTGAAAGTACTCTCCGGTGCTGAAACAGAGTGATGGTGATTGGATGAATGATAAGGAAGAAAAGAGATATTTGTCGAAGTTTAAGGGTAAGGGAAACAGGAAGTGCAGATTCTGCGGTACTGCCCGCGGGCTTATCCGCAAGTATAATCTTAATGTGTGCAGGAGATGCCTGCGCGATTACGGGGAGCAGATGGGCTTCCGGAAATATTGAGGTGTTATGATGGATGTATTAGCTCAAGGTCTCAACGTAATAAAAACACACAAGCATATCGGACTGCGCAGCTGTGTAATAAGGCCCTCTTCTAAGCTGCTTATAGGTGTGCTTGAAATACTCAAGCGTCATGGTTATATCGCATCATACGAAGAGAAAAAAGACGGCCGCGGTAATGAGTTAATTGTGAATGGGATAGGGCCTATAAACAACTGTGGTGTCATAAAGCCAAGGTTTGCAGTTCAGGCAGATGAATGGGTGAAGTGGGAAGAAAGATATGTGTTATCCAAAGACTTTGGTATATTGGTTGTATCAACCTCACAGGGGCTAATGACAAACAGGGAGGCACGGGCAAAAAACCTGGGTGGCAGGCTTATAGCGTTCGTATACTAAGGGTGATGCTGATGGATGAAGTCATAGAAATACCAAAAGGGGTTTCTGCGTCTGCCGATGCAGGTCATATCATAGTAAAAGGCCCAAAGGGAGAAGTGGCTGTAAGCTTCCCTTCAAAGAAAATTAGTGTAAAGATTGATGGTGAGAAGATTACTGTGACCGGCGCTAACGTGCTTGCCAACACATATAGTGCCCACATCCGTAATGCGTTTGTAGGTGTCACTACTGGCCATAAGCAGGTTATGAGAGCGGTTTTTGCGCACTTCCCGATGAAGATTGAGGTAAAGGGTGATATGGTTCACATAAAGAACTTCCTTGGTGAGAAGACGGACCGCCTTGCAAAGATTGAAGGGAAAACAAAGGTTACTGTGAAGGGCCAGGATATTGAGATTGAAGGCCCAGATATTTATGCTGTTGGCCAGACCGCTGCAAACCTGCGCCAGGCAACTAAGGTTAAGACTTGGGATGACAGGATATTCCAGGATGGGATTTACAAGGTGAGGAAATGATAATCAAGCCAAAAAAGCTGCGTTCAATGAAAAAATGGCACCCACGCTTCAAGAGGCCTAATGTTGGCAGGACCAAGAGGAGCAGGCTTGAAGATAAGTGGAGAAAGCCACGCGGTATTGATAATAAGCAGAGGTCACACCGCATGCCTGCTGGTGCATTACCAAACGTAGGTTTCAAGAACACACGTAAAATAAGGGGTGTGCACCCATCAGGGTATAGGGAAATTCTCGTACGCTCACCGGCGGACCTTAGCAAGATAAGCCAAAATGACAGTGTTGCAATCCGCATTTCTGCGTGTGTTGGCAAGAAAAAGCGTGAGATAATCACAAAGAAAGCTGAAGAGCTCAAGCTTAAAGTGCTTAATTAGAAAATGGTGTTTGTATGAGCATAAGAACTGTTAGGAGAATGGCTGCTGGAATATTAAAGCGAGGTGAATCAGCAATCTGGATTAACCCCGAAAGGATATCCGATGCAGCTTCTGCACTTACAAGGGATGATGTGCGTGCGCTCATAATGCAGGGCGTAATAAGTGCTAGACCCGCCAGGGGAACATCAAGAGCTCGCGGCAGGATGAATGATGAGCTGCGCAGGAAAGGAAGAAAAAAGGAGGGTAGCAGGAAAGGGCATAAGAAATCCCTGCAAAAGAAAATATGGACACTGCATACGCGCGCTCAAAGGGAAATGTTAAGGCAGCTCAAGCCCGCACTCAAACCCGGCGCGTATCGCAGCATATACCTTAAAATTAAGGGTGGCATGTTCAAGTCGAGGGCACAGCTCTCGCACTATATAAAAGACAACAACCTTATGAAGTGATCATATGGCAAAGGCAACAAGAAGCACTTATAAAGTACCTTTTAGAAGGAGACGCATTGGTAAGACTGATTACAAGAAGCGTCTTGCACTTCTGAAGTTTGGTGACAGGCTGGTTGCACGCAAGACTTCAAAACGCATAATTGCACAAGTCGTTTCGTTTGGTGCAAATGGCGATAAAATAGTCTCAATGGCAACCTCAAGCGATTTGCAGAAGGTAGGGATGCCTCTTGCAAAAAGCTTGCCCGCGGCATACCTCATCGGCTATAAGGCAGCTAAGGATGCATTGAAAAAAGGCGTTAAAAAGGCCGTACTTGATATGGGCAGAAAAACCCCTGCAAAGGCCTCTTTTGCGTTTGCTGTGCTAAAAGGCGCACTAGATGCTGGGCTGGATGTACCGCATGATGAGTCTGTATTTGATAATGATAGGTTTATGGGCAAGCATATTGCGGAATATGCACGTTTGCTGAAAGGGTCTTCACCTGAAGAATACAAGAAAAGGTTCTCACAATACCTGAAGAAAGGTGTTGCGCCAGAGGAGCTACCAAAGCTTATTGATTCGCTGAAAAGCAAATTGTAGGTGGTATTATGTCCGAAAACACTAATACTGGAAATCCAAGAAACCAGAGAAGGTTTAAGCGCCAAGGAAGCGGTAGGGATGGGAAGTCCAAGAATAGGGACGAGCCAAGTGCACGGGATATGTTGTCCGTTTGGGCACCAAAAACAGAGCTTGGCAGGAAGGTTGCAAACGGCCAGATAACAAACATTGATGAAATCCTGCTTAACGGTGAGAAAATCCTTGAGCCTGAGATTGTGGATAAGCTGCTTCCAGAGCTGCACGATGAGCTTATCAAACTTGGTACTACACAAAGAACTACAGATTCTGGCAGAAAGATGAAGTTCCGTGCTGTTGTTGTTGTAGGTGATGGCCACGGGCACGTGGGTATTGGCTCCGGGAAATCTGATGAGGCACGGCCTGCAATTGAAAATGCGGTTAAGACGGCTAAAAGGAATATTATAAGCATTCCGTTTGGCTGTGGGTCATGGGAATGTGGCTGCGGTACAAAACACAGCATACCTGTGGAGGTTACTGGAAAGTGCGGCAGTGTACGAGTAACACTAAGGCCGGCACCGCGCGGTGTTGGTATAGTTGGGAACTCAATAGTCAGGAAAGTGCTTGCAAAAGCGGGCCTAAGTGATGTATGGTCAACCGCAAAAGGGCATACATCTACAAAATATAACACTGCTGTTGCAGTATACAATGCGCTTAGGGAACTTTATAATATGCAGTCCGGTAGGGACTGGTCGGAGGAGTGATTTAGATGCCATACTTAGCAGTAGTTCGTGTCCGCGGAAGGACAGGCATACGCCCTGAAATTAAGGGTGCGTTGGAAGTGCTCTCGCTGACACGCATAAACCATTGTGTGATACTTAATGAAACGCCGCAAATTCGCGGTACGCTTAATGTGTGTAAGGATTACGTGACGTGGGGCGAGCTGTCAAGCGATGTGCTTGCAAAGATGCTTGAGAAACGCGGGCGGCTCCCTGGCAACAAGAGGCTAACCCTTGAATACCTCAAGTCAAAAGGGTATGATGGGTTTGATAAGCTTGCCGAAGCGATACTTTCCGGGAAGGTAAAGCTAAAAGATGCCGGTCTTAAAAAGGTGCTGCGCCTTAGCCCGCCACGTGGAGGATATAAGATTACAAAGCTCCCATACCCGCGAGGTGCGCTTGGCTACCGCGGTGAGAAAATAAATGACTTGCTGAGGAGGATGATGTAATGGTAAGGACTCATAAGAAGATGAAAAAGACAAAATTCCTTGCGAGTAGGCACAACGGAAGAGGCAACAAGAAAAAAGGCAGGGGTTCAGGAACTCGCGGAGGTGTTGGCCGCGGTGGTGCCTGGAAGCATAAGAAGACATACACACTCAAGTTTGAAAGGGATTCGATAGGAAGGTCTGGTTTTGTGAACAAGGCCAGGGCCAGATTAGATGTAATTAACCTAACTGAGATATCACGGCTTATTGAGGGAGGCAAAGTTGGCAAGAAAGATAATGTGTACTATTTCAAATTCGACGGCAAAGTTCTGGGTGCAGGCCGGCTTTTGTACCCCGCTGTCGTTGAGGCGAGAGCTTTCTCAAAATCCGCTGTTGACAAGATAGAGCAGGCGGGTGGCGAGACAAAACAGTTTGAGGTAGAAAAGAATGGGTCTTGAACAGCTACGCCCTATAATTGAGCGCCTGCCGGAGGTTAAGGCACCGCTAATCCAGCCAACGCTTAATGAAAGGCTGTTTTTTACGGCAGCTGTGCTTGTGCTTTTCTTTGTTATGTACCACATTTACCCGGTAGGTGTTGTGGCAAGCAAGGATACGCAGACAGAGTTCCTGCAGATGGTGCTGGCATCAAAGATGGGTTCGCTCTTAACAACAGGTATTGGGCCTATCGTGCTTGCATCAATATTCCTGCAGCTATTCGTAGGCGCAAAGATAATCAATCTTGACCTATCCGTACCAAAAAACAAGGCGCTGTTTCAAGGTACTCAAAAGCTCCTGGCAATCATACTTGCGCTCTTTGAGGCATACATATATACAAACCTTATGACAATTGACCCTATATTTGGTGATACGGGGACGCGCATAATCGTAGCTTTGCAAGTGGCGCTTGGCTCGATACTGCTATTGTATTTTGATGAAGTAGTATCTAAATACGGTATCGGAAGCGGTATTGGGCTGTTCATTGCTGCTGGAGTATCACTTTCAGTAGTCTCTGGGCTTATAGGAATACTAACTGGGTATGGAGGCATCCCTGCATCAAATACGGTGATATATCACCTTGCAGAAGGTGGCGCAAACGCCATCCCATCCGCAATATTGACACTCGTGCCAATAATAGCAACACTGCTCGTGCTTGCAGTTTCAGTATATGCTGAAAACATTAAGGTTGAGGTGCCGCTCGCGTTCGAGAGGGCACGTGGGTATGGAGGCAGGTTCCCTATCAAGTTCCTCTATACTTCAAACATGCCAGTCATCCTGGCTTTTGCGTTCATCTCGGCGATACAGTTGCTTGGGCGCATGCTTGCAGGATTGACGTTTGAGATTGGCGGTGTGCCTTTCTCGGATTTCATTGCAGTATATGACCCCACAGGCCGGCTTGTGGGCGGGTTGTTTTACCTTATCAGCCCTTCATTCCCAAACCCGATTGCGCTTGCAGGAGGTATCCCGGTTTACATAAACCTGATGCTTACAAGCAGTAACACGTGGATGGTGCCATTCATAGGTGCAGTCATTGTTCCTGAGTACATACATGCACTTATGTATGTTGTGGCGCTTGTTATCATGTCAATTATATTTGGGTATCTCTGGACTGAAACATCCGGGATGACAGCGCGTGATGTTGCCGGCCAGCTCAAGAATGTTGGGCTGTCAGTACCAGGGTTTAGAAGAGACCCAAGGATGATAGAGGGAATACTCTCAAAGTATATACCTGTAATTACAATCCTTGGTAGCGGCTTTGTCGGGTTACTTGCTGGGATGGCGGACCTGACTGGTGCACTCGGAACTGGTACCGGTATCCTGCTTACGGCAGGAATACTGCACAGAACGTATGAGGAGATGCAGTCAAGACAGATGTTTGAGATGTACCCTGCACTTAGGAAGATGATGGGAGAGGAATAGCTGATGATAATAGTTATGGGAACGCCTGGGGCAGGCAAAAGCTCTATAATCGATGAGTTTGTCCGCAGGCATCCTGATGCAAAGGTTATCAACTTTGGAACACTGATGTATGAGATTGCACAAAAGGAATACGGCCTGAAAAACCGTGATGAGATGCGAAACCTCACGCGCGATAAGTTCCGTGAGCTGCAGAGCAAAGCGGCAAACGCACTTCTTAAGTACGACCGGGATACAATAGTTGATACACATGCATCCGTCAAGACTGTAGATGGATATTATCCAGGATTTCCATACTACATACTCTCTAAAATCAAAGTGGATGCATTTGTGTATATACACGCGTCGATGGAGACGATCTTGTCAAGAAGAATGCGTGACAAGTCACGGAAAAGAGATATTGAGACGCTTGAGCAGATAAAGTTTCATGAGGAAATAAACCTGTCGCTTGTATGTACCTATGCATCTCAGGCGAATGCGCCAGTAAAGTTTATAATTAATGAAGACGGCAAATTAGAAGATGCAATAAAGGAGTTTGAGGAAAGCGTAAAACCTAGAGGATAAGTGGTGTGAGTATGTTCGATCCACAAATGGTAACAATCATCATATGTATCCTGGCTGGTGCATATGCACTTGTGTTTAGGTATATTGTGTATGAGATTGGCGGTATGAAATTGGTTATGGAAAAAAACAAAGAAATGCAAGAAGAAATGAGAGCAATACAAAAAAAATACTTTGATGCTGCAAAGGCGCACAGGGATAAAGAGCTCAAAGAGTATGAGAGTAAGATGAACCAGATGGCTATGGATATGCTCAAGATGCAGCTAAAACCGATGCTGTTCACACTTCCCCTACTGCTCGTGACATCCTTGATTGCGAGCCAGCTCTATGTGCACTTCTTTGATTATATTATACACACACCGATTGCATTGCCAATCCCATTCAATCACGGGGAACTCATAAATTGGAGGACATCTTTCGGGCCGGTAGCGTGGTTCTGGATATCATTTATGCTCGTGAGCCTGGTGGCTCAGGTTAAGTTAGGAGGTAAGACGAATGGTAAAACCAAAAGAGAGGGTTAAGAAGAAAGTTTACAGGAGAACACCTGGAGGTGTGCTCAAAAAGCTAATCAAGAACGCAAAAAAGCATAAGCCGCGTTGCGGGATATGCAAAGCACCACTTAAAGGTACTGCATATGCGCGTTCGCTGAGAAAGACCGAGAAGAGGCCTGAAAGGCCGTTTGGAGGTTACCTATGCCACAAGTGCAGTGAGCGCGTAATTATGTACAGGGCAAGAGTTAAAGAAAATGATATGAAAGCAGCCGATGTGCCGCTTGTTTTCCAGAGGTACCTCTAAATGAAAATTGCTATCTCTGGCCTAACTGGTGCCGGTAAAACAACAATTGCAGGCATAATATCCAAAAAATTGAAGGTGCCAAACATAGCTTTTTCCATGAAGGATGAGGCAAAAGCGCGCGGTATCTCCCTGCTTAAATTCCAGGAGATGGCTGCTAAAGATAAGCGGTTTGATATTGAGCTTGACAGAAAACAAATCGCTGAGATGAAAAAGCATAAATCTTTCGTAACGAGCACCTGGCTGGCGCCATGGTTTGCAAACGCTGACCTGAATGTATGGCTTTATGCAAATGAAAAGATACGTGCCGAGAGGGTCGCAAAGAGAGACAATATATCTATATATAGCGCGCGTAAGATCGTACATAAGAAAGACCAGCAAAACAGAGAGAGATATATAAAGCTATACAGGATAAATATTGACGATATTAATAGGTTCCACATATGCATAAACACAGAGCATATCGAACCTGAAAAAGCCGCAAAAATAATAATTGAAGCAGCGAAAGTGGTAAGGTGATATTTTATGAAAGGGATAGAACCTGGTAGGGTGTGTGTGAAGCTCAAGGGCCGTGATGCAGGTACGAAGTGTATTATCACGAAGGTGCTTGATGGGTCTTTCGTCGAAGTGATGACTGCAACACGAAAGAAAGGAACAAGAAAAGTTAACATAAAGCATCTTGAATTGCTCGACAACGTTGTCGAACTAGCAGACGAGAACGCTGTTAAAAAAGCACTTTCTTAATTCTTTACCAAAATTTCAGAAGTAAATTTTTATCCAATTATATTTAAAAAGTTATGGCACATAATACTACCTGCTGTAAGACCAACCTCATTTTTGTGTGTGTACACGGGTTGGTGCGGCCAAGGTGGAGCAACTTTTCGGCCGGCAGTGCATGGGTGCTAGCTGTAATTAGCTGTGCATCTTGCAAAAAGGAGTGGATTGCTATGGCAATATCTGTGGTTAGTTTAGAGGAGAAACGCAAGGAGCTATCGAACGCGGGGGCACCAATCAACCCTAATGCAAGGCCGTTCTTATCTGTTTTGCAAAAGGACGAACTGAGAAAAAGAATGAGCGCGGAATTAATCGATTGTATTAAGCATAAGAATGTCTGTGGGGCGGTTAATGCAATCAAAAATGGCGCGGATGTGAATGCGCGGGATGCTTTCTCGAGAACTGCATTGATGCTCGCAGTGATAACTGACCAAACTGAGCTTGCAATGTTCCTGGTTAAGCTTGGTGCAAGCGTAAATGCCGCAGATGAGTTTGGGCAGACGCCACTTATGTGGGCTTCGATGAGCGGGAACACTGAGCTTGTTAAATTCTTAATCGAGAATGGGGCAAACGTTAAAGCGGTTGATATGCACGGCTGCGATGCACTTATGATGTCCATACATGGAAATAAGAAGACGGCACAGGTACTGATAAATGCAGGTGCAGAGCCAAAACTGACAGATGCGTCTGGCAGGAGTGCTATTGACCGCGCGAAACTTATGAATAAAATGGATATGGTGGAGTTACTTACCAGTTACTGCTATTCTGAAGCATAAGAAAGAACTAATTCTTTTTAATTTAATTTTATTGGATTTACACTATGTTGTTTATTATGTAGCTAGGGTCAAACTTCTTTAAATCTGTATATGACTGCCCCATACCCAAATAAATTATTGGGACACCCGTCTCCCTCAGAATTGAAATTGCCGTGCCACCTTTGGCATCGCAATCAGCTTTTGTGAGAATAACACCATCAAGCCCAATCATTTCCTTGAATTTACCTACCTGCTGGTATAAAGAATTGCCTGCAATTGATTCTCCTACGAAAATCCTCAAATCTGGAGTGGATATCCGGTTAATCTTCTGCAGCTCTTTTAACAGGTTGAAATTAGTATCCTGCCTTCCTGCACTGTCAATCAAAACCACATCAATATTGTTTGCCTCAGCATGCTTTATTGCATCAAACGCCACTGCGGCAGCATCTGCACCATAATTCTGCCTTATTACGCGCACTCCCAGGCGCTTGCCGTGCTCTTCGGTCTGCTCTATCGCGGCCGCCCTGAATGTATCAGAAGCTGAAATTACCACTGTAAACCCGGCATCCAGAAGCATCCTCGCAACCTTTGCTATGGTAGTTGTCTTGCCTGCACCGTTGGGCCCAACAAACAAGATTTTGTAAGGCTTTTTTCCTTGCCTGACCTTCTCAATCAGGTCAAAAACCTTGTTATCGCCAAATGCCTCCTTCTCAAAAACCTCTCTCAGTATTTCACGTATCTCGTTCTCTAAATCACCGCGCGAAAACTCTTTATCAGCCATCCTTTCCTTGATTTTGCTGCATACCTCTACGGCAACATCCGGATGCACATCTGCCTGAATCAATGAAAACTCTAATTCATCTGTTATCTCTTCAATCTTTTCCCTGCTAAGCTTAATCTTTCCAAGAACTGCTTTCTTAAGCTTATCTGCAAGGCCCACCTTAATCTCTATCCCTGCACTCTGGCTGGATGGCGTGGCAGAAACAGATGTCTTACTCTCCACATCTGGCGTAGCAGGGGTTTTTTGCCCTTCAAGCCGTCCAATTGTAATATCCTTGTTTACAGGAGCAGTGGGCACAGAAGATGTTACCTCGCCCCTCTGCTCATCTGGTGATAATGGTATGTGTGGTTTTGGAATCTCCTTCTTCTCTTCAACATGAGAGATTTGTTCCTGTAAGTGTTCCACCTCGATGTCATCTTCTTTCTTTATTTCAGGTTTTTCCGCAGGCGCAATCGCTTGAGCTATGTCCGTTTTCAATTCTTCCCTCTCAACCAGTTCTTCCTTTGAGGGTTGTGTGTCTTTCCCTGGTTCCTGCCCCCGTAAGGCCGCCTCCTCTTTCTTCTTCCCTTCCTCCTCACCAGTAATCTTTGATATAAAATTAGAAATCTTGGATTTGAGAAGGTCCCACATACGACATCAGCCGCCGATTATTGAATAAACTTACGTGCACGGTTCTCAAGCTCAACAAGCGATGATTCGATTTTGTGCAGGTCTGCTTCTAGCTTTGCTGTTACGGTCTTCGTATCCTCAATTCTCTTCTTTAACAGCTCGATCGCCTTTGCCTTGGGGAATTCACCGTAGACCCCACCTCCAATATCAACAAGGACCAAATCTACATTGCCAACCGTGCCGTGCGAGAACACACCTGACCCAAGCGAAACCAAAGAGTTCTCACCACCTTTAAGGCTCTCAAGCGAGTTCATTGTCACGCTCGCTTCAAGTGAAGCCATGCTAAGAGCAACTATCTGGTCTTTTATGGCCTTCTGCATCCTTTGGAGATTCTCTGCCTCCATTGCAATCTTTTGTATCTCCTCACGATTAATCTCCATTTTATGCACCCTTCTTAACTTCTGTGATTTTTACTGCGTTCCTTTTCACGCCGTACTTGCTGCCAAAAAATGCTGCTACCTTGTCCCTTGCATGCTTCTCACTAGCAGCATCAATATCGATGCAGAACTTCCTCAGCTCACCCTTAATGTTTATATTTCCCAAAACCTCATATTTCATACAATCACCCTATCCTGCTTCCTTCAGAAACATCTTTATCTGGCACGAGAAGAGATAGCAAGGCATCCTCTTCAGCTGCCAGTAACATACCTTTTGACTCAATACCAAGAATGCGCCTAGGCTCCATGTTTAAAACTGCAACCACCTTGCGCCCTATAAGCTCATCTGGGTCATAATCGCGTGCTATGCCTGCAAGTACCACCCTCTCATCTTCCCCAGTATTAACAATAAGCTTAAGCAATTTCTCGCTCTTGTCAACTTTTTCAACAGAGGTTATGCGCACTACCCTGATATCTAATTTCTGAAAATCTTCATATGAAACAACAGGCTGCACCATACTATCACTTCTTTGTAAACCCTAACCCACGCTCAATGCGCATCAGCTCAATACCTGAGGTCTTCTCGCCAACCACATACCCGTTTGAGTTCGCAACAATGCCATACGCAGGAAACGGGAACCCCATATTGACACTTGAATTTATCCCATCAACACCCAGTACCTCCTCTATTTGTTTCAGCTCATCATCGGAGATATTGTTATGTGCCACAAGCCCTTTGTTTGTTGCTATGCACGCAACACCAACCGTTGCAAACCCGGCAATCCTAAGCTGGACCGCCTCGACACCAAGGCAGTCCTCAATCTTCTTTATATTTGATTTCTCAAGGAGATCTGATACAATCGCTCCTTTATCGTTACAGCATATAACATTGCCTATCGCGTTTGACTTGGTATCCAGCTGGCAAACATTCATTCCTGTCTCCTTCCTGAGCGCATGCACTTCATCCTTATACGCCAGGTTCGGAACAACAATACCGTTTGAATTCATCGCCGTGTAAATACCAAGTATGCCAGAAGATGCGATGGTTGCCCTATAAACTTCAACTTTGAGGCGTTGCCTGATAGAATCCTCAAACTTATCAAGGGCATCTTGAGGTATAAGCGCAACACGGTCGCTTGCTTTTGCATAGACACCTATGTATGGATTGCCATAGAAGTTTAGCTTTATCATCTTCCAACAACTTCCTGCACTACTGCCCGGCACCTGATGCCTGAGCTGCCTTCTCACTTTCAGCCTTCACAACACCAGATTTCAGTGGAGGCTCTTTCTGTTTTGGTTCTGTTTTCTTATTCTCAGGCTTGGCAGCAGGCTTTTTCTGCTCTGCCTTTATTTTTGTTGGCTGCTTGACCGCTTTCTCTTTCTTAACTTGAGGCTGTTTTTCTTCTGCCTTAGCAGCAGGCTGCTCCAAGGACACCATCACTGTCCCATCCTTATCCTTCATCATCTTCACACGGATTTTTCTTGGAGGCCTTTGGATACCATTCCTCCACACGTACTCGTTCACATCTGTACCTATGACAACCTTATCTTCCGTTGTCTTCATATGCCTCGCAGAGAATGCACGTAAGTATTTTATTGCCTTCCGCGCACGCTCCCTGTGCCTGCCAAGCGAGTATATCTTGCTAAAACTTATTGTGTAAAGCCTTTCATCCATATACACACACCTACATCTTTCTTAATTTCTCTTTGCTGAGGCCGAGCTTTCTTGACCTCCAGTGCCTTCTCTTCGGATTGTCAGATACCTTCCTTTTTGTCCTGGCAATCACAAACATTGGCACGCGCCTGTTCTGCTTCCTCTTTTTTGCAAGCATAACCTTTTTCTTACGCCTATAATCTACATTCTTCATATAATCACTTCCTCCTTATCTCAATCGTAGGATCGCGCCTACTGCCACTTAACCGCGACAGAATAACTAAGAGCTCTTTCTCGGTGAGCTTCCTGCTCAGTCGACCGCTATCAGCAAGTTGGGCAATCACCATTGCAAGCTGCCTGTAAAGCGTTGGGTTGACACTCCTGATATTCATTGCGCGCTCGTACGCCGCGCCTTCCAAGAAGGTCTGCATAACCTCCTTCAACTTCTGCTCAAGGTACGCGGCCTGATATTGTTCCTGCAATTTTCTCTTCCGGAGCTCTTCCAGCTCATCGTCATCCATTTCACTCACTTTTTCCTGCCTCCTTGCATGCGGCATCAACCATCTTCCTACCTGCCGGGGTAAGCGACCTGCCCTTGGCCTCTTTCTTCAAGAGCCCTGCTTTCTCAAGCTGTTGCATCGCCCGACGGATTATCGCCCCGCCAGCATCACGATGATGAGAACGCCTTACAACGTGCCTTTTCCTACCACCATAATGCCTGCGCAACCCTCCCACACTTATAGTACCATAAACATATGCCTGCCTTAATATGGAGGCACACCTCTTATACCAGAACTTCTTATCTTCAGGACCAAACTCAACGTGAGACCCTGTCTTCACGTACTTTATGTAGGCCGGCGGCGCAACGACTCCATCAGATTCAAGTTTCTTTGCCAAAACGGCTATAAGCCGGTTTGCATCAACTTCATATACTCCTACCATCATTACACCTCTAATAAACTATCCTTTTCTTATGGCCGCATACACATGCATACTCAACGCAACGCCGATTGCTATCGAGCCTGACGCGTACGCTCTTTCCAGGAACCCAGGGAATAAAGCATTTCTTACAGTATTCAAGCCGACCCTTGCGGGGCAGCCTGACCCTGTACCTGAGCTGGATTTTTCGCGCAAGAGAGCAGTAGCGTTTCGCGACATCATCCCTCCCTTGCCCCAGCATCTTCTTGGCAAGTTGCAGGAGGGTAATAACCCTCTCGCGAGCGATGTCTGATGCGACGCCTTTCTTCTTCGCGCTTAGCCTTCTTCTTGTCATTTTTCTAAGTGGGCCAGGGGAGATTTTCAAACTAAAGTGTGGAGAGGAACCCAAATCCACTTCTTTCGCACACCCAAACCCTCATAGGGGATAGGTGGGTTGAGAAGGGGGATGTGCCCCTTCCATCAGTGCTACACCTCCTCCATATCTCAGGGGGTTAGGTGTAGACCACACGAGGGACAATCGTTTGGCAAAGCCAAACGATGCGCCATTCGCAAGTGCGAATGTGCGAGGGGGATGTGCCCCCTTCCATCAGTGCTTTGAACTCCCGACCTACGGCTCTCTTAGCCTGAGTCTTACATACTTTATCAGACGGAGCCATATAAGACCGCCGCTCTGACCAGGCTGAGCTACTGGCCCGTGTGGTATAGTTAAAATAGAAAAAGCTTATATATGCTTCAATTAATTTTACATCAGAGTATCAGAAGTTAAAATATTTTGCTCAATATGCTTTCACTAACCCTGCAAGCACCTTAAAATCACTCTCCAAAACCGGTCTAAGCTGCTGGTTATAAATCGTTGCAGCGGGGTGATAGGTTGGGAACAGTATAAAATGGCCAAAAAGTGAATCCACCTTGCGAGGCTGGCCGCGTGCTTTAGTAATACCTGGGAACTCGATCCCAAACTTACTGAACATATATTCAGCAGAGTGCCTGCCAAGGCAAACTATCACAGCTGGTTGTATTGCCTCAATTTGTGCATCAAGATAAGGTGAACAGGCAGTCTTTTCCTCTGGCAACGGGTCCCGGTTCCCGGGCGGTCTACACTTTACTATGTTTGTTATAAATACATCCTCCCGCTTAAGCCCTGCATTTTCAAGCATTTGGTTAAGCAGTTTGCCAGCAGCACCAACAAATGGCTTACCCTGCTCATCCTCACTTGCACCAGGCGCCTCACCGATTAGCATTATTTTAGCGTTTGAATTACCTTCGCCGGGTACGGCTTTTATCCTCGTCTTGCACAAAGAGCACTTTGTACATACTTTAACCTTTGCAGCTATGTCTTCAATAGACATCAAATAAAATAAGTTAGTAAAATTATAAAGCATCCTACTTATTGTGTATTCCTCTCCCCAAAAAATTGCTCGAGCTCCTCATCCGTTGCCTCGTGCTTGTCAAGAAGCTTAATCCTAAAAATGAGCGTCTTGCCTGCAAGCGGATGATTGAAATCAAACGTTACTGTGCTCTCATCTAGCGATAAGACCTTCACAGGTACCTGCTCACCGTTTTCCAATGTTGCCACAATCTCCATGCCGGGACGCACATCAGGCATGCCTTCGAGGACACTTTTCGGCATCTTGATGATTAGCTCCTTATGTGCGTAGCCATATCCCTCCTCAGGAGGGATTATTATTTCCTTTTCTTGGCCAGGCTCCATACCTTCTATGCCTTTTTCAAAACCTTCTATAACCATCCCCGCACCGCCAATAAAAACAAGCGGTGCGCCTTCTTCTGACGCATCAAAAACCTGGCCATCCTCAAACCTGCCCTCATACAGAACAGAATACACCTTTGCCATGACTAATTATATAGGTGCTATTTTATAAGCAAGTAAAATGTGCAATGCTTAGACAGATAATACGACGTTTTTATGTATTGAACCTAGACATGATTTTGTTATTTTTTACAATATAATATTTATTTTTTGTGGTTTTACACAAAAAAAACAAAAAAGTTTATAAAATTTAACATGCTAATAACAAATCATGAAAAACATCAAACACAAAAACCCGGAGAGTATTGATATTGATAGGCCAAGAAAAAGCCTTTTCGAAAAAATAAAATCAGCAACAAAAAAGGCCGCGAAGTATGGGCTCTACGGCTTGATGGCTGTGTCTATTTTTATGAAACCGCCGGTAATGGCAGAAGAAAATTACAAAAACTTAAATATAGAGCAGGTGAGAGAAAACCCTAAGAATGATAACGAGTTGATTTTTTTCAGGGGGAATAATAAAGAAGAGTATCTATTGAAAATCAAAATACCAGAAGATATAGAGATGGTAAAATGCTATGATTATAAAGGAGTTCCCTTTAACGAGCAGCTCATATTTTTGAAAAAATCCCAAAACCAGGAAGTGACCTCTTTTATATGTAATACTGGGACCTTGCTGAAAATCCTTGGGAAATATGCGCCTTCCCCAAATAGCTACAAAGCATCTCAATTCAGATATAGCATGTATACAAGGTATGACGAGGACCAATTTGATATGCTGATTAAAGAAGAATGCCAAAGTGTAGAAAACAACAACATCGTAGATAAAGCATGTTTTGTAAAAGGACCGGATAAGTATTTTTTGGCACTAGAAAAAGACAGAAATAGTATTTTGAAATATATCCTGCATGTTTACAAAACCGAGAACGACATCAAAAATCTATGCAATAAAACCATATATGGTGAAGACCCACTACTTTATGATGGTGGAAATCTGCAGTATTCCGTAGGAAAGGATTTTCATACATTCAATATTAGTAAGTGTTTGAATAGTGATAAAACGAATGTAAGCGCAGTAAATCGTACAAATAAAAAAGAAGTAAGTTCGATTAACACTAAAAAAATTGGTATAGGTGAAGCATATGAATGAATTCAAAAAGATCGGAATTAAAAAGGAAAAAAATCTCTTTGCGGGAGCAAAAGAGTTCTTCAAAGGAAAGCTTGGCGCAAAAGTAGTAAAAGAAAAAAACACCGGACGGTTTGCAAACATTAAGGAGAAATTGAAAAAAACTGCAACATATGGGTTTTATGGCATGATGGCTGCATCGCTATTCCTCAAACAACCGGTGATGGCTGAAGAACCTCGCAACGAAGTTAAAGTAAGCTTCGAAGAAAAAAAAGATACGAATGAAAAAAGTAATGTTCCTATCAAAGTGATTGTTTTCAAAGATGCAAACAATAACCGTATTGAAATCCCATACCAAAACACTGAATACATATGCAAAAAAATCAATAATGATCAAGAGGAAGACAAAAACAATTTTGAAAATGTAGTTTTTATGATGAACAATGAAAACGAAAATGAAAACGAAAACAAAACAACATTAAAAATATGCAATAAAGCAGACCTAATTAATTTGTACCTGTATCTCACAAAAAACAACAAAGAAATATACGCTGGATTTGAAAACACACTGCTTAATAGTTTAATCAATGAAAAATGCAACTCACTATCCTTAAACTATGACTCTATATATATTACGGATATCTACTGTGCTAAAATAAATTCAAAAAACTATATTTTTGCACTTAGAAAATTTGAAGATAAAGAGGGTAATGCTACTGGCTACAAATTATACGCATACAAAATCAATAATGTCAATAACAGTGCTAGTTTGTTATGGCAAAAGTATATCAAAAATCTTAGGTATTCTATAATATTATTCAACAATGGAAACATAGAACTGATTTTAGAGGGAAGCAGAGAGTATGAAAATATACTTATAATAAACCCACTATCTGGCAATCATTCAATAAAATACTCAAAAAAATCAGTAGAATTTGATGTACCTGTAGATTTTGGGTCTGTTGGTACAAGATTATGAAAAGGTGGTAAAATATGTATGAAATAAAAAAAGTTGAAAACGAAAAAGGAAAAATTGGTAAGATAAAAGACTTTGTAAAAAATAAACTCAACAATCTAAAACCAAAGAACGCTCTAAAGAAGATTGCTGCAGGCGGGTTGATTGCCGCATCTCTTTTCCTGAGCAGGCCTGTAATGGCAGAGGGAATTATAACTACATCCATAGATGATGAATCCCAAATCAAAATTATCAACACAGGTTGTTCCAGCATAATTGATACAGATTTATCCCACTCTGGATCGTATTCGTATCTCTTTGGAAAAGGAATATATTACATGTATACGTTACCAGAAGAAGATAAAAAAGTGCTCCAAGCAGTATATTCTATAAACGAGGATACTATTTGTGTGAACAAAATTACAAGTAATAATTTGTATATTTTTGGAGAATATGTTTGCGAGTATAGCAACGTGAGTATAGAAATCCGACACATCGAAGATATTTTATTCAAAAAGCCTACTCACCCTTCTTATAAAATAAACTTACATGATAAGAGCGCACAATACTCTCAAGTCTATGTAGATAGCGATAATAAAGATATCATTTTTGTTTACTTTGAAAAGGGCCGTGTAAAAATAATTGCAGATAATATGTATCAAAAAAAGCCAAGCAGTTTTGAAGTTTCTCTGAATAATGAGAATTTGACGCTATATAAAAAGTTTATTGAGGATATTAAAAATGGCATAGGAAGAGATATAGAAATTAGACTTGAGATCATAAACAACATGCAAAAAAAATGTGATGATACTCCGTTGGAATGTGGTGGGTATAAAGTGATTACAAATATAAAAATTGACGATGAGAACATGAGAGAGGAATATTTGCTTAACAAAACGGCAAGAGGTTGGAACATTATAGAATACGCTCTCAACAACCAAGAAAGCAAAGAGGAAGATGATATAGAATGGTAAGGTGCTCTGATGAAAGTTGACGATTTAGATATTGGGATATTGCGCGAATTGCGTGAACACGCAAACCTTTCATACAAGGAGATCGCAGAGAAATTAAAAGCACATCCAAATACGGTAATGCTAAGAATAAAGAGGCTTGAAAGGGAAGGTGTAATAAGGAGATACTCAGCGGACATAGATTACAGTAAGCTTGGGCTTAAACTGCGGGCTGCTATTATGATGAAAACGCGCGGGGTGAATGTCTTAAACGTTGGTAAGAATGGGCAAGTTAGTGGAATTTTGCATATTCCACAGCTTATTGCGTTATATGGAACTGCCGGGCCGAGCGATGCAATTGCATTTGTTGAAGTGAAAGACATAAACGAATTAACAGAAGTAATTGCAAAAATACAAAACACTCCTGGAGTTATAAGGACATCAACCTATGTCATACTGGCTACATACAAGCACAGTTCTGAGTACAATCCCTTTAAAAAGCACTAAACTTTTGAAAATAATTTTGGTATAAATATACACCCATCTTTTCCATTCAGGGAGGTTGCTTTTTTCTTTAATGCAAACAGCCCGGTTATTGCACAACACATTGCATCTATCTCATCCTGCGTGTACACCCTCTTTACAAATTTAAACCCCATCTTTTTGAATAATCCTAATATTTTCCCTTTATTTTTTCGTTCAACATTCCATATATCATAGCTGGCGCCCGGGAACACTTCAATTACCCTCCTTCTTTGCTTTTCAATTTGTTTTTTCAATTTTATTCCCCTTTTAGTAAGCATTCGCATCGGGCCAAGTGTTATGGGGAAAAACCGTATCCTACGTTCTCTTAATTGTATATCACACTCCCTAAAATGCACATCATTTTTTTGATTTATACTTTTCCTTCCTTTAGGTAATGTGAGCGGTGCATCTATGGCAACCAGTTTTGGTTTTGCTTCTTTGATTATTTTTAGTATCTCATTATCTGTGTGAACAATTCCAACATGAATGAACACATTTTTTCTCATTATGGCAAGACCACTATCTCTTTTCTCACTACCTGCAAGGTCTATTCCTATTATAGTACCCATTTGATCACTTAGAAAAACAAGAATAGCGGGGGTTGGATTTGAACCAACGGCCTCCGGGTTTCTCCAGGTAGTTTACTTTTACGAAACAAAAACTACCAGGGTTACAGGGAACGGAATACCTCCCTGCTATGAGCCCGGCGGGCACTCCAGGCTGCCCTACCCCGCTATATCACTCTTTTAAAGAATGACAATTTAAAAACATATGTGATTGTGTGAGGGGCATACTCTCGTTCCTGCTTGTTATGCTCTTAGCAGAGTTTCTTGTGGTCATATATACGTATTACAATGCTGAAATAAAATCCTCATATTATCTGGAAGAGCAGACAAATCACCTCCAAAAATTTTATGATAAAAAGATAAAGATAAAACGTGGCATACAAAATGTACTAACAACACCAACCAGAGAAACTGAACCTTACAAAAAAATTGAAGAGGTCGCGCAAAGACTTGAGAATTTTGAATCGATTGTTGAGCAAGATAATGAATATAAAATTGATATATGGTGCGGATATATAGCTACCCCATCGCTTGATTTTATGCTTGAATCTGCAAAAGCTGGGCTGAGCACAAAACCTCCTTTAGTATTTGAGCCACACGATAAGGTGGTTATACGCGTGCGTGGAGTTGGAGTTGAAATGCACGCCTGCTCATCTGTCATTGTTGTAGACCAAGTTACAGGAAGGATAAATATAGGGAGGGGGAATTTGGAAACAACTGAGGACTTATCTGTGCTGATGCCAGCGATAGGCATTACGATTGCAGATAAAGAACACGAGATATATGATGTAGATATACTTAGAAATATTCAGGTAAGATGAAGGTATAACTATGACAAGCATAAGTGTTGAAGCACTCATAGGGATTCTCTTATTAATAATGATAGTTGCAATATTTCAGGCATCGCTTGGAGCAGTTTTGGATAAGCAGTCAAAAGGAATTACGATGGCATGCTTGGAAAAACGCGCAACATCAACGGCACTGATTGCAACAGCATATTCATACACAATTATGCATGGTTATTTCAACCCGCACCTAACCTGCTCAGTAGGTAATGCTTCCGTTTGCAGGGAAAATAATGTTATCACTTCAGCTGAGATATACAAGAGACAAGGTGGTGGAGATTAGAAACCTCGGGATACTTGACATTGACCTGATAATTGCATTTATATTAGTGCTATTTATGCTGGTAGTATGTACTGATGTAGCATCAGTAATCACATCAAGCGCAAACAATAACTTAAAAGCAAGCAATCAGATTGCATCTGTGATTGCGCGCAGTTATGGTGTGTTATCTCAGTTATCTGAAGGGAGGGACAACGAGATTACGCTTGCAAAATTGCAGACATTAAAGCCACAAAATGTATCATTAAGAACAACATCCGGGTATTACTATGGCGGCCCACAAAGTTTAATCTGCGTAAAACGAGGAGTTTATGTTAAGGACATAAAAGAAGTTGGAATACTTGAGGTGTGCTGAATTGAGAACTTACAGAATCAACGTAGGTATATCAGAAAGCAAACGTGGATTTATAATATCTTTGGAGCCGGCACTATCACTGCTTATGCTTCTCCTATTGATTGTGCTATTAACCAACCATTACTACCTACAGTTCCAGGATTATTCAAGCACCATAAAAACAATGCAAAGCACCGACCTGTGGCTCGTAAATGATTCAATATATTATTATAACCAAACACAATTAAAACCGCAGTATGAATGGTTAAAAAAAGAATTGTAAACTCAATTTGTTTGGGCAACTGCTTTTTTCTCCTCCTGCTTTTTTTCCACCGCATTAATCTGCGTCTTATACAGCTCCCATCTAAAGAGCAGTGCAAAAGACCTCATATCTTTTGATTCGATTTTATCTAGGTTTATCAGCACCCTTCCGCCTTCATATACACAGTATTTATCCATAAACTTTTCCGCCATGCGTATCGGATTTTCATTGTACATACCAGCATCTTTGAAGGTCTTCTCAACCAAATTCTTATTTTTGGCGAGCTGAATATCTATGAATTCTTTCAATCTTAGGCGCATCTCTTCTTTTGTGTTTATCCCAGTATAAGTAACATCAAGCCTGATATAACTCAGTGACCCAGGCAATTCTCCAAAATAATTATACATTAAGTATATGCTATTTCTCAGCACTCGATTATTGTTAAGCTCTTCTATAAATCTATCTTTTATTGAAGACTCGCCTTTCTCTTTCTCAACCTTGTGCAGAACATTCATAGCCTCATTTTCAACCATCGCCTGTAATCTATTGACTTCTGAGATCATCTCCTTCCTAAACGCATTATCGCTGAAATTCTGCTCGATATTCCTCTTCGCCTGCCCAAAAAGGCCTGAAATATCACTTAAATCAACTCCAATATTCCCCCCTTCAAATGTTCCCTTCATTTCGCCTGTAATAAAGAAATTCACTGGTGTATCAGGTTTCTTTAATTTTCCTTTCTCAGCTTTCTCCACCAGGTCTTTTGTAAGTGGATTCTTCTTAAGCACATTTATCCATTCTTTCAGGAATTTGTCAACATCAACGCCATCCATATATGCCTGTCTTAAGCCCTGCCAGGTTGCAGAATACCTTTTTCCATCTATTTCAACAAAAGGAGGATTTTCACGTATGGATTTCTCAGCATCATAGGGCATATTCCATAGCACCATGTTTATCGTATCAATCAGCTTACTATTCTTTTGCAACGTTTTGTTTCCTATTATGATAATAAGTGCCTCCTTCTCATAGGGCCAGTTTGCTATGAGCTCAGGAATAAAGGAGTACCCAACTTTCATGCTTAGATGTATTGGCTTTGGCAAAGGCAGCTCTTTCTCGATTGTGGTCTTTTCCTTAAGATATGCAACCATTGCTCTTAGCGTCTCAATACCTATATAGCCATCCACTAGAATCCTATAAAGCATTGTACCCTCAGCATAAATTTTTCCAGTCTTCTTATCAACCGTGAATGCGATTTTCTTAAGCCTATTACCGTCTTCATCAAAAACTTCAGCAAAGCCTACCCGGTTGTTTCCATCTTTGGATTTTGTACCCATCCTGACCTTATAGGTAAACTTTCCAATCCTGGTCTCAAACTCCTTCCCCTCAGGAGCATTGAAAATATTGCCTTTTAGGGATTCTTCACTCTTTGCAATTTTCGCAACGGCTGCTGCCACTGCCTTCTTCTCTTCCTGTGATGGAGGGACATACACACCTTTCTTCTTTTCTGCCAGAAACCTGTTAAGCTCTGTCTGCAATGATTTCACGCTCTCAAACGTCGCACGTGAATAAGTCCCACTGACGTTAAGCTGCTGTACCGAAAGGAACTTTATATCTACAAGCAGGTTCATAAACCGCTGCATCTTCTCAATCTCACTCGGCAGGTTGAGCCTCTTAAGCTCAAGGTCGCTTATGACCCCGTTCGCACCACCCATATAATGGTGACCTCTCCATAATCGCTTTTTTGGAATTGGCTTAAGGTCTATCTTTTCTATCTCGTCAGCAAAATCATTAAGCGCATCCATTTGTTCTTTTGTGAGTGTGAGTTTTGGTGTCCCAATCACCTTTTTTCCATTGACCATAAATATGCACCCAATATACATTGCTATTAACCCTTTAAATACTTTCTTATTAAGAAATAGCTCACCTATAATGCCAAGGTAGCTCAGCCTGGCTAGAGCGCCAGACTCATAAGAAAAGGGCTGGGGGCTCCGGTCCCTTTCGTGTCTTGTGAGTTATGAGCACTTTAAACGTGCGATGATATATAAGGCGTTTCTGGGCAATCTGGAAGTCGGGGGTTCAAAGGGGCTTATAACTAGCGTCCTGAAAATCCCCCCCTTGGCATTTTTGCTTGTTTATATAATTTCACCGTGATTTAGGCATATGGTAAGCGACCAGCTCATAAATACCATAATTGGAATTTACAGCAACCAGCCGCTTCTGCTTGCAATGCAGCTTATCAATATGCTTATTGCACTCATAATTGCAAAATCACTGATCGAATATGCAATCCAACTTCAAGGGAGAAGCCTTTCACGCACTATGAGATTCCTTGCATATGCATTCCTCATAATGGCTGGAATTATGGTTATCAGGGTGCTTTCGGCACTGCCGTGGTTCCCGTGGGACCCTGTTGAAGAGATTGCAATCGCATTCTTTCTTTTTGCTACCGCATATGCAGTATGGACAATGAAAGAGTCAATACAAGCATACTCACAATTGAAAAATAGAAGGTGATTGATGAACTGGCGCTTGTATACTATTATGCTAGAAAGTATTATAAATCTTACATCGTTTAGTAATACCTGGTATGAAACAGGAAAAAATAGCAATCTCAATAGACCCACAGCTGCTCAGAGAGGTAGAACGCACTATTGATGGAAAGGAAGTGCGTAGCCGTTCTCAGGCCATTGAGCTTCTCCTAAGAAAAGCGCTCAGGGGCAATGTTACCACCGCTGTTATACTGGCAGGCGGCCCCAAAGGCGAGGAAAAGGCAATGCGATTGCACAACGGCCACCCCGTCCTGCAATCTCTTATCAAATGGATGGCACAGTATGGCATAAATAGGTTTATTATAACACTAGACTCAAAGGAGCAGCGCATACGCGAATATTTCGGTGACGGCTCCAGATTCAATGTGAAGATATACTACCTCCTTGAGCAGAAACCATCTGGCACTGCAGGTGCATTGCATGGCTGCCGCCAGCTTGTTGGGCTAACGTTTATTGTTGCAAATGCAGATTCTTTATTTGGATTTGATTTGCCTTCAATGGTGCTACAGCACGAGAGAAGTGGCAAGGTGGCAACCATAGCAGTAAGAGAAAGCAGTTTAGCATCTGAATATGGGACGGTTGAGATGGAGGGTAATGATATACTAGGGTTCCACGAGAAGACAAAAAAATCCCGCAGCAATATCATAAGCACTGGACTGTATGTGATGGGTGCTGATATTTTTGAATATCTTCCTGTGATAGGCTCGCTTGAAAGGGATGTGTTCCCGCTTCTAGCTTCACAGGGCAGGCTGGGCGGGTTTGTATTTACTTCTGAATGGAAAGATGTGGAGAGGTTAAAATGAAAATAATGCACTGTATGGGCACACGGCCTGAGATAATAAAGATGGCACCAATAATAAGCGAAGCAAAACGGCGCGGCCATACAAATATCATCGTATGGACCGGGCAGCATTATGACAGGGAACTGTTTTCTGGCGTGTTTGATGACCTTGGTATTGAGAGGCCGCATTATTCTTTAGATGTGCGAGGCACACCGTGTGAAATAGGTAGCGGCGTCATAACAAAGCTTGAACCAATCCTGCGCAATGAAATGCCAGATATCGTGCTTGTACACGGGGATACCTTTACTGCACTGTTTGCATCAATTGCAAGCGCGTTATGCTTGATTCCCGTAGGCCATATTGAATCTGGGCTGCGTACGCATTCGTGGGAGCCGTTTCCGGAGCAGATTTGCACAAGATGTGCAGATGCGGCATCCTCACTTTACTTCCCGGCTACTGAGACAAACTACAAAAACCTCTTGAATGAAGGTTTCCCAAAGGACAGGATATTCGTTGTTGGCAACACCATTGTTGATGCTGTCAGGATTTACGGTAACAAAAACCCAAAAATCAGGGAACAGCTCAAAATCCCTGCTGGAAAGAAGCTTATATTTTTCTCGGCACACAGGCGCGAAAACACAATGAGCAGGCAACGTATGGAAGGCATATTTGAGGCCCTCCTTGCACTTAAGGAGTATACAATATTTTGTGCTGTGCTGCCAGGGACACAGCGCGCCGCAAAGGAATACGGATATCTTGACCGTCTTACATCAGCTAGTCATATCATATGGGCATACCCCTCGCTTGAAAAATATACTGATGTATTATCTCTTGTAAAATCATCTGACCTGGTACTCACAGATAGCGGCGGGCTTCAAGAGGAGACTGCCTGCATGCACATACCTTGCTTGACTTTGCGCTATGTAACGGATAGGCCCGAGACGCTTGCAACAGGCTCAAACAAGTGCATCGGATTTAAAAAAGAGGACATAATCCACGAAACAAAAAACGTGCTTGAGAACAAAGAGGTGTACACGAGAATGGCTTCCGCCCCAAACCCATACGGGGATGGCCACTCTACTGAAAAGATACTTGACACAATCGAGCGTTTTGATGGTAAATTTCAACGCTGGGAAAAGGAAATCAGAAAATCTGATTAATGATAATTTGGAGGTTATGAAATGAAAGCTGTAATATTGTGCGGTGGTGAAGGGACCCGCCTGAGGCCATATACATACAACATCCCTAAACCGATGCTGCGCCTAGGAAACAGGCCCATACTTGAGTTTGTGCTGCTCAACCTCAAGCGGTATGGTATTCGGGATTTTATATTGACCGTTGGATACCTGCACGATAAGATATTTGATTATTTTGGGGACGGCTCAAAATTTGGTGTTAACATTGAGTATGTAATTGAGAATGAGAAATTGAATACTGCCGGCTCGGTGCTCGGTGCAAAAAACAAACTCACAGAAACATTTTTTGTTGGGATGGGGGACCATATAACAGCAATAAATGTTGATGAGATGTTAGCCTTCCATAAGAAGAAAAATAACATCGCAACAATCGCGCTAAAAATGCAGGGCACACCTGTTGAGTATGGGATCGTGGGCCTAAATGACGATGATACTATAAGCACATTTATGGAAAAGCCGATACTATCAAATCTGATAAATGCAGGTATATACATCCTTGAGCCGGAGATATTTGATTATATCAACCCGAAAGAGGATTTTGCAAAGCACGTGTTCCCGCGCCTGCTTGAGCAGGGCAAGAAAATCAGTGGGTATAAATTCACTGAGTACTGGGCAGATATAGGGCGCATACACGATTACGAGACTATGAATGCAATCATGAGTGTGATAGAACTCTCACTGGCTCTTAAAGAAGCTGATAGCCCTAAGTAAAACTACTTTTGCATAACTGCTTTTTTTATTGACTCAACACCCATAACAAACCGATTCCTTTCCCAATCATCAAGATGGCACTCACTAATACTATGAAGCTTTCCGGCACGGATACGAACAGGCACTCCTATTGAGATGCCATCAACACCAAATTCGCCGTTGCATAACACAGAAACGTACGTAGTGAACTCACCACCTTCAGCAATTGCAGATGCAAGCTCAGCAAGATGATATGCTGGTGCATATTCTGTTCCTTTCTTGTTTTCAACAACGAACTGGTTTTCTGACCTCACTTTCTCAACGATATTATCACGATCGGTATTCTTATTTGAAAGGATGGGGACAAAATTCTCACCGTGCTCACCGATTACAAAATCAAGTGCACCACCGGTAATACTCACGAGCCGTGCAGTATCAAGCGTATTACCAAATCCAAATGCCTTTTCACGCCCAAACTTTTCGGCCGCTAATGTGTTTATCGCATCTACGGGATTTGTTACCGTAATAATGGTACCCCCATACCCGCTTAGCTTTTCAAGAATACTTTGAATCACTGTCCTATTCCTGGACATAAGGTTAGCGCGAGTTTCATTAGGTACTCGCGGGAACCCAGCAGTAATGACTATGACTTTTGAATCAAGCATCTCCTCTATCTTCGCGAATTCCACAGAAACATTGCTGAATGCAAATGCATGCTTAAGGTCCAAAACCTGGCCACGGGCATACGATTCAACTACATCATTGGCCTTTACATTGTAGCCCTTACTCAGAAGATTATACGCCAGAAGGCCGCCAACTCTTCCAATACCAATTATTCCTATATCCTTCATATAAAGCCCCCGAAGGGATTTTCAGGAAGAAACATTCCCACTGCATCCTTAGCCTACAAAGCGAAGTTTTCAGGGAGTGCAATGGGAGGATGCAACCTCACTTTGAACCCTTGGCCTCTCGCTTTCTTTTATAGGAAGGGGGTACTTCCCCATAGCCCATATACGAGGCGAGCGCTCTACCACTGAGCTACGGAGGCTTGCCTTATCCTCACCGCTGGGAGGCGAATGCCCCTCTAAACCTTCTTTTTGCCACGGTAAATTTAATAAGTTCTGGCCTGAGGTGAGCAATAAAGATACTGCATACTTGTAAGCCAAATCCTAATCTTTCTTTGATAGAAACCTATACAGAAACGGTTTAAGAGGTATATATAGCCTATATGTTATAGCCGTTCCAGCACTCAGCCGCATAACTAGTGCGTGCGCAAAATCAAGCGGCCTTAAATATCTGGGTTAGAGCATTTATTCCTGCATATCGCATAAGTAGCAGCCGCAGCTCTCAGGGGTGTATCACAGGAAAGTGTTAGAGCATTTATTCCTCCATAGCACATAAGTAGCCGGGCCATATCCTGTTTAATTTAAAAAGCATTATGCAGAAAAATAACATAGTGATAACATGGCAAAAATCACATTCGTAAATGATAATAAGACAGTTGATGTTCCTGCCGGAACGCATCTAAGGAAAGTGATTGAAGATAATGGAATTGGTGTATACTTCCCATGTGGTGTTGGCAGGTGCGGCAGCTGTGTTGTAAAGATTGTTAAAGGAATGGAATTCCTTAATCAAAAGACCGAAGTAGAGAAAAAAACATTGGAGATAAGTGGTGCAAGCGAAGATAAGAGACTCGCGTGTGTGGTGGTAATAGAGAAGGATGGGGAGATAGTCATAGAGACTGAAAACGTATTCTAATTATCACAGCCTTACAGCAATGCTTTTATTTTTTAAATGGCCATTTAGATTAAATGGTAACTTTCTCTGTAATCATACCTACATTAAATGAGGCAAAACATATCGAAAGATGCCTGCTCTCGCTTCATAATCAGCAAACCGATGAGTCATATGAAGTAATTGTTGCAGACAGTCATAGCACTGATGGCACGGTACGGATAGCCGAGAAATATGCCGATAAAGTTGTGCTATGTGATAAAGGCATCTCGCTAGGAAGGAATACGGGTGCGAAGGCATCAAAAGGCAGAAATCTTGTTTTTCTTGATGGGGACAGCGTTGCATCCCGTACACTACTCGCAGCATATGCGGATGCTTTCAGTAAGAAGAGTGTAATCGCGGCAACGGGCCCAATATTTCCTTTAGAAAAGCTTAGCGAGCACGAGGACATGTTCGTGCGCATAGGAAGCAAACTCTACACGGAAAGCTGGATAAAATTCCTAATCAAGATAAACAAGCCTGCATTTATCGGCTCAAACAGCGCCTTTAGGAGGGATGCCTTTTTCAAGTGTGGTGGGTTCCGTGAGGATTTACAGACGTTTGAGGATGGCGACCTGAGCATGCGGCTTGCAGGTAAAGGGGAGTTCATGTTCCATGAAAATGCCCGCGTCTACACGAGCATCCGCCGCCTTAAAAAGTGGGGGTATTTGAAATTCATAAAATTCCATACCACAAACACGCTCAAATATATGCTTTTCAAGAAGGCACACGAGAATTACGGAGAGGTCCGTTAGCGAAGGATATTAAGCTTTCATTACGTATTTCTTGCATAGCCCCGTCGTCTAGTGGCCAAGGATGGTGGGCTTTGAAGTGAGGGAGGGCTACCCCACAAAGGAAACCCATAGACCCAGGTTCGAATCCTGGCGGGGCTATATTTTTATTATTCTGCAGAGTAGGATTGTTATGCACAATGATGAGCTTGAGCAGCAATCCAAGCAGGCTCTAAGCAAAGGTTACATTGTAACACCATTCGCATTATCTAACGAGTCGGATAAGATGCTAAGAGCTGCAGCACTGTCACATATCATGAAAGCTGTAAGCATGAATGAGTTTATGCAGCGTGAAATAATTGACAGGCTAACCTATACACGTGATTACGGGATAAGCAAATCAATTAATTTCATGGTAGTTTCAAAAAATGACATTGGCCAACCAGTAGGTGTGGCGCATTTTGTATATTCAAAATCATCAGGCATAATGTACTTGCAGGATTTTGCAATTTCAGAAAAAAAAGATGTCCATAAAAATGAAGTGTTAGCGCTGCTCGCGGTTGGTGCACGTGAGCATATGATTGAATATGGAATGCGGCCAAAAGCCATCTTGGTTTCACCCAGCCTGAAAAAAGATGGGATTGAAGGGCTAAATCTCATGCGCGAGCTGAAGATGAAATTTATGGCGCTCGAGCCTAAAACAGAGAAGAACTTTGCTGCAGTTGAAAAGCAACACAAGAACAAAGTTCCTTTCTTTGAGATTGTAAAGGGAGATAAAATCACAGATATGCGTGTTATACTTGTACATAATTACAGCGGGGAAAAATTCAAACTTAATGAGGAGATATTTTCCAAATTCTTAAAGGACCTGAAAGACCAGGATGAGCTAGCACTGCTGCTAGGGGCTGTCCATGACTCTAAGTTTAAGATTACACTAACAAACATGGACGAGAGCAACAAGCTCATCGACCTGCTTAAAAAAATATCTTGGAACACTGATAAGAAAAATCCTTAAAATCAGCAACTGTGCTTGGATAAGATAACCGCGAGCCTATCAAAAGGTATTTTCGTGCCGTCTATTGGTGAGCCGCCAGCAACCGCGCTGCCATTCCACATATCAAGCTCAAGTGCCTTAACACCTCTTGCTGACTTCTCCTCCTCATTAAGGGAACGGTAAAGATTTGCACCTATCTTGCCATTGACTGCACGCAACGATACCTTTACTTTTCCGTCATGAACTTTAACAATAACAAATACCTTTTCGTTCTGCGGGTTTGCCGCAACGTGTAATACGAAAGGATCTATTGTCTCCCCCTTCTTAAGGAATATTACCCTATACCCTGCATCGTGAAGCAAGCGCAAGGATTTTTCAGGAGAAGAAGATATCTCCTTAATCCTCTGGCCTTCTAGATTAAGCAGCTCTCTTACATTTGCTGTGTGCTGTGCCATCATATCTGTGAATTGGGCTATCACACTCATATATTTCCCATCTTCACCAGTTAGCAGCTTGCTCAGGTCTTCATATAATTCTTTAATAGCCAATTCCGCCTCTTCAGCACTACGGGCATGCTTCAGCCCGGAGCCACTAATCTCGTGATAAAATAGATGTGATGAAATAAGCGCCCATATCGCAAATGCTTTGTGATTTGAATTGTCAATGCTATAGTTTATTTTTGAAGCTTCAATAAGAACTTCCTTATTCTCACGGGCAAGCTTTGGGTTATCCGCAACAAACTTTGCGATTACTGCATCGGGAGTAAGTATCTTTGGGTTTATGCGTATCTTTGTCTCCTCATCATTCAACAATTTCAATGCAATCTCCGTGTGTGTAGCGCCTCTCTTAAGATCATCCTTAATCGCCTTCCTCAAACTCATACTAATTCCTGAAAAATCATCATCCTTAAACGTGACCATTTTCTTCACCTTCTGCCAATAAACTCCTTCTCATCTTATTATTATAAATGTTTCTATAATGAAGACACTCCTACGCGACGGCAGAATTTTAATATTTTGCATTGCGCACATTTGGGAGCTATTGGCTTGCAAACAGTTTGGCCAAACCCTACAAACACCTTGTTAAAGCGGTTCCTGTATTTTTTTGGTATTTCTGTGTTCAATAGCTTGCCGGTCTCTTCAGGGGTTTTCGTCTTCACAAGCCCAAGCCGGTTGGATATCCTATGTACGTGCGTATCAACACCTATCACATCATGGTTGAAAGCGCGCGCCAGCACAACGTTCGCAGTTTTTACCCCAACACCAGGTAATGAGACCAGCCCTTCGAAAGTATCTGGCACACCACCGTTAAACTTCTCAAGCAGCTTGGTACATAAATTTTTCAGATTTCGCGCTTTCACTTTATAGAAGCCAACCGGTTTTATCAAGGATGCAATTCTGCCAACCGGCATAGCGGCAATATCTGAAGGGGTTGATGCAAATTCAAAAAGATTCCGTGCTGCCGTGGTTGTGGCATCATCCCTTGTCCTAGCTGAGAGCATTGTATAAACCAAGATCTTAAAAGGGCTTTCTTTTGAGTTATCCTCAAGTGCATACACCGGGGCACCTAGTGCGCGCCCTTGCTTTTCCATAATACGCAGGCAATACCCTAAATGAGACATAAACTTCTCATTACCTTGCCATACCATAATTTGTTGCTATCTTGCAAACTTAAATAGTTTTGAGATTCTTAACTTTACACAAAGAACCGGATGTGGCTTGCACACAAAACTATCAGGGGTACTAGGGGAGGAATCTGCCCCTAGCAAACACGCATAAGCAAATAGTCGTTTTGTGGCTTGCACACAAAACTATCAGGGGTACTAGGGGAGGAATCTGCCCCTAGCAAACACGCATAAGCAAATAGTCGTTTTGTGGCTTGCACACAAAACTATCAGGGGTACTAGGGGAGGAATCTGCCCCTAGCAAGCAGGGATGGCGGAGTGGTCAAACGCGCCAGACTCAAGGCACGTATGCTTTCATCACAAACGCGTGATGGGAGATCTGGTGGCCTAGCGCCTTCGCAGGTTCAAAAACCTTTGATGCGTATCACATCAAGAGTATGAAATTCCTGCTCCCTGCATTTTACTGCTACGCAAATTCATTCTGAAACTGCAATAATCTTTATATATTATTGTCTCCTAAATTATGTATGCGTACTGGGAGGGAGTTAGTTGAGAAGTAAGACCTGCAAGCTGCTCAACCGTGAAGGGATTAAGCTCTTTTTAAAAGAGATCGCAGGTGAGAATGCACCTATGATGGCGCAAAAGCTTCTTGAGCCAATCAGTGATGAAGACTTGGCCAAAAAATGCGGGATGCGTGCTGCTGACGTCAGGATGATATTAAATAAGCTTCACAATTCAGGTGTTATTGATTACAACAGGTCAAAAGATAAGGATAGCGGGTGGTATTACTATGCGTGGTTCCTCAGGGCAGACAAGCTGCTTGAAATATATATAAATAAGAAAAAAACCGACCTTGAGGAGATCGAAAGAAGGCTTGAAAATAATGACATTTACAGCATATACCTATGCAGCGGGTGCGAACAAACATATGATTTTGATAGGGCATCTGAGTTATTATACCATTGCCCACTTTGTGAGAGGATACTTGATAAAAACACTTCTGAAAACGATTTAAAAAGGATGAAGCGCATTGCCAACAATATACGAAAGGAAATCAGTGATATAAAAGCAGAATTCAAAGAGATATCGGGCATTAAATATAAGACAATGAAAGTTATTTAAAATCCTTTTTTCTGAATTATAGCATATCAGGTGTAACTTTTGGGTAAGGATATAAAAACAACTGGCAGGAGACCTCTCCTATTCTTTACATTCCTGCTTGTTACAGTGGCTGTTGCATATTATCTGTTCAATACTATAGGTTACTATTGGACAGTGCTAATACCAAATGTGCTGCTGTTATATATTACAACTGTCTTACTAGTGGTATATCTTGAAAAGGGATTCAGTTATGACAAGCCACCTTTGGTGGGGCACTTGCCTCCGGTTACAGTTATTATCCCATCTTACAATTGCAAGGATTACATAGGTAAAACCATTGAATCTGTAAAAAAATCTGATTATCCAAACAAAATCGAGATAATTGTTGTTGATGATGGTAGCACTGATGGGACCAGAGATTATCTAAAAAACATAAAAGGAATAAGGCTTGCCCTAAAAGAAAAAAATGAGGGAAAAGCCGAAGCGCTGAACTACGGAGTAAAGATGGCTAAGAATGAGTTTGTGTTTTGTATCGATTCAGACTCGTATGTCTCTCCAAACGCGCTAAAGGATATGGCCAGTAAAATGGCTGCTGATGATAAAATAGGTGCAGTTACATGCTTTGTTAAGGTTTCCAACAATAAGTCTTTATTAGGGAAAGTACAGGAGATTGAGTATTTTGTAGGGTTCGGGTTTTCTGCAATTACCAACTACCTACTTGATGCTGTATTTGTGACGCCAGGGCCAATGACGCTGTTCAGAAGGAAAGCACTCATTGAGGTAGGGCTGTTTGATACTGGTAACATCACAGAAGACCTAGAAATGGCCTGGCGGCTGAGAAAGCACGGTTACCGGATAAGCTATGCCTACGAAGCTGTTGTGTATACGATCGTTCCTGAAACATATGGGGGTCTTTGGCGGCAGAGAACAAGATGGTACAGGGGCAAGCTGTTTAACATTGCAAAACATAATGATATGTTTCTAAATCCTAAATATGGCTATTTTGGAATGTTTATAATGCCGTTTTCGCTTGCAAGTGAGATTGCTGCGCTAGGGACGATATATTTCTTAGCGTATATGCTACTCTATACGGGCTTCTGGAATTTCCAGCTCATTATGACATATATTAATGCAAACAGCCTAACGTTAGCAAACATCATAACAGGAATGTTTGGGTCTATAGCTGGCGTAATAATGTTTCTCATAGTAGTTATACCTTGGATTTATGCAATCATCATCAGCCATAAGCTCGGTAACAAAAAGCTTGCAATTACGGATGCTCCTGCGATGCTGTTCTTCCTGTTTGTATACAGCATTTTCCTCTCAGCGATATACGTATATAGCCTGCTGAAAGAGATATATGGAAGTGATTACTTATGGTAAAACTAGATATATTTATCAAAGCCGGCCTGATAACGATTGTCCTACTTGTAACTTCTCTGATAATAGGGAATTATGTTGAGGGGATAACATACACCAAGATGAATAACGCACTGCTAAGGCTGAATGAGAATAGTGAAGCCACTCTCATACTGCAAACATATCTTGAAGAGAATGACAGCCGTGCATGCAGGATGCTCGAACAGCAGATTAAGACAATCAATTCTGATATATACCTGCTCAGGGATGAGCTGGAAGCGCAGAAAAGCACAAGCATACTAAAGAATTATGATAGTGTAAGAAGAGAATACTTTATTGCAAACGCACGATTGCTCTCACTAACGAAACAGTATATAAAGAAATGCAGCACAAATGACAAGATCGTACTGTTTTTCTATATCAGTGAAAAAGAATGCCCTGAGTGCTATGCGCAGGGAAGAATACTTGACGAGGTACGGCAAAGGTGCGATAGGATTAGAGTTTTCTCTTTCCCGATTGATGTAGATATGCCTATTATAAAGTCATTTATGGCATTCTATGATATAAGCAAGGCGCCAGCAATAATCGTAGACACTCAGAAGGATAATGTTATATTTGACAACGTTGTTAGTGCAAATGAGATTATTGCTGTCTCAGGTTGCTGAGGAAGGTGACAGATATCGTAGAGCTTGACCTTGGTAGGAGAATACGCAATGCAATTGCTGGTTTCAGCGGAAAAGCATACATTGATGAAAATGCAGTTAAAGAGCTTGTCAGAGAATTGCAAAGGACACTTATCACTGCTGATGTTGATGTGCATCTAGTGCTAAAAATAACAAAAGAGATAGAGAAAAAGGCACTTGACCTGGAAAAAAAGAAGGATTTAGCCATCAGAGAGCAGGTTGTAAAAATAGTATATGATGAGCTGGTAGTGCTGCTTGGAGAAACCTATGAACCAAAGATTGACAAAAAGAAAATCCTGCTTGTGGGGCTGTACGGCAGTGGAAAGACTACCACAGCGGCAAAACTTGGGAAATTCTATAAATCTAAAGGTATGAGAACTGCTGTGATTTGCGCGGATACTGACAGGCCTGCTGCATATGAGCAGCTACAGCAATTATGCGAAAAAGCTGGGTTAGAGTTTTATGGTGAAAAAAATGAGAAGAATTCTGCAAAAATCGTTGAGAATGGATTACGTAAATTGAATAATTGTGACGTAATTATTGTAGATTCATCTGGAAGGAATGCTCTTGAAAATGACCTTATAGATGAGCTGAAAAGTATTGTTGCTGTGCTAAAACCTGATGAGAAAATACTTGTTGTAAGTGCGGATATCGGCCAGGTAGCTGGCAAGCAGGCGCGGGCGTTCAATGAAGGTATCGGTGTAGATGGAATAATTGTTACAAAAGCCGATGGTAGTGCAAAGGCTGGTGGCGCGCTCAGTGCGGCGCACCATGCAGATGCCAAGGTCATGTTTATTGGGACTGGTGAACACTTAGATGAGCTTAGGCCTTACGACAGCAAAAAATACGTAGCGCGGCTTCTTGGATTTCCTGACTTGGAAGCTCTCCTTGAAAAAGTAAAAACAATTGAAGCTGAGAGTGGTGTCGGCAAAGAGGTACTCAAAGAAGAAAAGCTTACAATGAAAACGTTTCTTGAGCAGATAAAAGCTGCCAAGAAGATGGGCCCGCTAAAAGATGTATTCTCAATGATGGGCGCGCCGGATGTGCCAGAAGAGATACTTCAGCAGGGCGAAGGGAAAATGAAGAAATTTGAGGCAATGATAAATTCTATGACTCCTGCTGAAAGAGAGGACCCGGAATTAATCAAAAAGAGTGCGAGCAGGATTAGCAGGATTGCCAAAGGCTCTGGATGCACAGTTGCGGATGTGCGTGAACTCTTGCGGCAGTTTGATATGATTAATAAAATGATGTACGGCTTCAAAAAAGATAGAGGTATGCGCAGAAAACTTGAAAAGCTGATGAAAAGCGGTTTCAAGTTTATGTGATTGCTATATTTTAAAGTCGAGCACTGGATGCTCGTGGCCAAGAATACGGCGCGCTTCGAGTTCTGTTAGGTGTTTCTCTCTTTCGGCCTTAAATTTGTCTTTATTAGGCCCATATTTCTCTATTAGTGATGAGACATAATGCGCACCCAAGAAATGCGGGAGAATAACATAATCCGCACCCTCATTGTAAAGTGCTAAGGCGTCATCTATCTTGTGCGCAATGGCTATAAACACGGGATTCTTCTTTGAGGTAGATTTAATACGATCAAGAATCAATATGTTTGTTGATAAATCTGGTATTGTTGAAATGACCAGCTTGGATTTTGAAAAATTAATACTGGATAGAAAATCTGTATCGCTTGCATCACCATATATCACAGGCACGTTTTTCCTTCTCAGGTCAGCAACTATATCAGGGTTGTAATCAATAACAAGATAGTTTGTAGAGATGTGCTGTAGAGAATTAAGCAAATCGTATCCTATACGGTTATACCCCAACAGAATCATCTCTGCAGCTTTGGTTTCCTGCTTACGTGCTTGATGCCTAACACCAAAAATAACCTGGGAAATTGCATCGCTATACTGTATTAAGTATGATGAGAGTGCAATTGTAATTATGCCAACCGCCGTGGCAACAGCCATATATGGAAGTTGTAGATAGCCAACTGCAACACCTACACCTGCAAGTATAAAAGAGAATTCACTAACCTGCGATAAGCAAAGTGATGCATGAAGGCTTATGTTATTGTTGTACCCAAGCAAGCGGAGGCCAATGAATGTAAATAACACTTTTGCAAGCATTGTCAGTATAATAAGAATTGCAATTAGGGATACAAACTCTGTAAGCACACCTGAAGACATCTGTACGCCAAGCGCAAAGAAGTATATTATAAGGAAAAAATCACGAAGCGGCTTGATACGGGCCGCAATCTCATAATGAAATGCTGATGTAGAAAGGCTTAACCCAGCAACAAGCGCACCAATCTCAATCCCTATACCCACAATATAAAATAATGATGCAATAAAGAAGCACCAGCATATTGTAAATATAAATAGCAATTCCTGTGAGCGCGCAATTGTCTTAGTAACTGCTGGCAAGACATATGATGTTGCAACAAACAGAAGAGCAACAATTCCCATCCAGAGTATTATTGACTGCCCAACATTAAATGGCGTTGATGGTGAGAAAGAGGCAATTATAAGCAAAACAAGTACTGCCACTATATCTTGAACAATAAGTATACCTGTTGCAAGCTGGCCGTAGAGTTTCCATGTATCCCCCTTGTCCCAGAGTAATTTTACAACAACCGCAGTGCTACTGAATGAGAGTGCAACTGCCAGGAATAGTGCAGGTATAAACTGAACGGATATTAGCTGTAAAGCTAGAAAGATTACTGCTGCCGTTGCAAGCATCTGCAATATCCCTGCTGCAATTGATGCAATGCCTAATCGCTTTATTACATCCAGATTAAGATTAACACCAACTATGAAAAGAAGGAATGCTATCCCCATCTGTGAAAATGCATCCAAAGAAGAGGAGGATATTTGCACACTGCCAAGAAGCAAAGGAACAAGAATGCCGGTTAAAAGATAGGCTATTATTATTGGCTGCCTAAGCGCTTTTGCAATGATGGATAGTACAAGCGCAAGCACCATTACAACAGAGATTTCAAGAAATAAGCTTTCCACGGAAGTAATTTTGTATTAAGATTTATAAAAAGGATTCCGCTTACGAAGGGCCGCCAGCACCGGCCCCTCGCACCCCTCTGCAACCATAATATTGAGAGCGCCAGCGCAGGCCACTCGCGCAAAATGTCTTAATTGCTGATATATACCTTGAATCAACCATCCAAAAAACAAGAAAATTGGAATTTTATGGGCTCAGAAGTTACTCCGGCATTCATTGCTACGGGCGCAAGCCCGTGCTCATCTGGGGTGGTCTCGTCATTGCCTATTATTTAGGGAATATCTAAGTATAAAAATATTCCTACGTAGTTAAATCCATGACTAGAAAAAGGATACCCTCTGGGATAGATGGGCTTGACGGGATGATTGAAGGCGGGTTTATAGAAGGGCAGATACTTTTGCTTGCCGGCAACGCAGGTGCTGGAAAAACAACGTTCCTTACCCAATTCATATATAATGGTGCAGTGCGATACAATGAGTGTGGCATGTTTGTAAGCTTTGAAGAGCCTAAAGACCTGTTATTTGAGAATATGCAAAGATACGGGTGGGACCTGCAATCGCTCGAGAAGAGAAACAAGGCAGTTTTTCTTGAATACCCTACGCAGGACATTGAGCATTTCCTATCACATGAGAATATAATACGCGATACAATAGAAGAAAACAACATAAAAAGGGTGGCTATAGACACAATAACTAGCTATGCACTTATTTATGAAACTGAATACAAGAGAAGACAGGAGGTTGCACGGCTCCTTAACAAGCTTAGGAAATGGGGATGTACGATTATGATGAGCTCAGAATCTTACATCTCAGAGAGGGAGTACAAAATCAGGTTTGGTATGGACTCATTATGTGATGGCCTAATCTATTTATACAATATTAGGGAGGCAGAGAATAGGATACGTGCGCTTGAAGTGATGAAGTTAAGAGGGACAAACCATGCACAAAGAATGGTTCCGCTAAGGTTTACAGAGAAAGGGCTTGTTGTATACCCAAATGAGCACGTGTTCGAAGGTGGAAAAATCTACAGGAGAAAAGAGTAAAAGAAAAGAAAAATACAAAATGGCAAAAACTAATGGATGGATTTGCAGCCGATAGTTGCTGGTTGTCTGGGTTTATTTTTTATTTTGTGAGCTTCCCGTACGGGCACTCATCACCAGATATTATTGGAAGGTTTGATACTTCCTGTGTTGCAAGCTTGCTTGTAACACCTGTGCCCTTATCAAGCAGCTCGACCGAATCCTTAAGCACCAGCTGTCTAACGAGATTCTTAAACGTGGCTGTTGATGTGAGGCAGGTTTCAAAAGAGCTCTTGCATTTCCCTTCAATAAGTGGTGAGATGAGCACATCACAAACCTGTATAAGATGCTGGTCAATTTTTCCTTCCCAAATAAGCCCCAAACAATTCTGCTTTGCCGCATTACCTAAATTGTTGCACCAAGGAGATGGGTTTGTGCACGACTTGTAATCCTGTGTGCATATATCGCTAAGCTCAAGCACCTTGCCCTGCGCGTAAATAACTGTATGGTCTTTTAGATAGGTGCAGCCCGCACCAACCTTACTCATGCACGCATCACACTTTTCTTTATTATAAGTACTACTGCCTTCAATACAGTAGGATTCCTGCGCGCATAATGCACCACCACTAAGTATACAACCAATCATCCAAAATCCATCATTTTTTGTTTGCTCTGGTAAACTCTTAGATACGCATTCTGCAAACAGATCAACAGATGCATCATCAATAAGTGTATCAAGATTTTTGGCAACACTCGGTTTCAGCTCATCTGAACACCCTGGGGTACGTTCAAGCTCCATCACTTTTATCTTGCCACCGTACGGGTCGGCAAAATATGCGCACCCCGAGAAATATCTCTTTTGGATTATATCTTTACTGCCATACAAGAATGGGTCTCCCCTTTCAACAAGCAACAGCGGTGTAGATAGCGCATCAAGGCAATTGCTTATAGTACTCTTACACCAGCCACTCTCATAAGGTTGCACAACATCGTTGCACACCTCAGAGAATGCTGCTATATAAAACTTGCCATTCGGTTGTCCGCTTAGTGAATTAACTACAGATTCGCACCTACTTTGAGTGTCATCATTTGTATATTTGCACCACTTGTTTGTATACTCTTTAGTTAAGCATTTCTTATAATCACCTGCACAATCATTATCAAGCTTTTTAGCCCAGTCAGTATTACATCTATTTATAAGTAGTGTGTTTACATTACTACAAACATATTTTCCAGCTTTTTTACAACCATCACACAAATCCTTTATGTAATTATTACTCTCACTATTGCAATAAGAAGTGCTCATACATTTTGACCACGTGTAGAGTTCACACATTTTAAGGCCGTCAATTATCCCGCTTGTGAACACATTGTTGCAGCTGCCACTAACACAACCAACAAAACTCTGCCCCTGTGAAGTACCAACCTGTAAAATCACCTCGCGTTTCAAAGCGTTAAACCCTTCTTCATGGTCAGAATATATCTTTGCATACCCGGCAAAATTAAACACTTTTGAGACGTTGTCATGAATCTGAGTGCCCAACGCAGCCCTTGCCTCCGGTGGGTAAGATAAGATGTTTACACAAGTCTTTACGGAAGAAATGTTAAGGACTTTACAACCGCCGGCACACGCATCACCTAAACATTGCCTGTCAGCAGCATCAACCTTCTTGTCGTTATTGAAATCATATCTCTTATCATACTGGCCGCCACTGGATGATAAGTATTCATCAAACACTTTGAGGTCGAGGGCATCAAGAAATCCATCACCATTCAAATCGTATGCCCCGCCAATATTTGTGCATGTAATCTTGCAGTCGGTACATATCTCAGGTGGCTTGACCGGGCAGGAGTTATCACTGTTAAGGCAGCAGCCGGTCGGGCATGTTGATTGGCTACACGGGTGCTGGCCTTTTGGGCATTGCTGGCAACTTCCATCAACGCAGTAAGGGGATGACGGGCAGCAGTTATTATCCGAGATACATGGATGTCGCAAACATTTCAAGAGAGGAATACACAGGCCATTATAATCACAGCATCCACTATCACAATTTAAGCACGGCATTACATTTTCAGGGCACGGGCTGCACTTTGAGTTAACACAATATGGTGCTGCCGCACAGCATTCTCTTTCTGATGTACATTGCATATCTTTGCACGATGGGCAAGTGCCATCAGGGTTGCAACAGCCGCCTGGGCACGTACTGCACGTAACCTGGCCTGGCTGGCATTTGCTGCAATAGCTTAACCTTAGTGTAATACCAAAATCAGATTTAGTTTCCTTGGTTACACAGTATGGTGCTGATGGGCAGCATTGCATCCTGCTAAAACATAACTGCTCGGAACAGAAATAACAGGTACCATCAGTTTTCCTGTAGCCGTCAGGACACGTATTATCTTCTGTTGTGCCCGGAGGTGTTTTACTACATACAGAGTTTACACAGAACGGCGCATCCGGACAGTTGCAGTCCTCGTCTTTTGAGCAGGCTTTGCCTTCACAAGATGGGCACGTGTTTGTCCCTTCTGCACAGCACCCTGTTTGGCATAAAGATTTATCACATTTATATTGGCCGGGCGGGCACACAGCGCACTGGCCATTATTGCAATAAGGAGAGGATTCACAGCAATCCTCACTCTTTGTACAAGAAACACCTTCACAGGACGGGCACCCGCCAGACTTTAAGCAGCAGCCGCCTGCACACGTTTGGCAGGGCACCTGGCCAGCCGGGCATTTTGAGCATACACCATCAACACAATTCGGTGCAAACTTGCAGCAATCGTTATCGGAACTGCAAGCTAGCCCATCACAGATGCACTCGCCTGTAACTGCATCACAACACCCTGTTGCACATATTTGCGGGTCGCATTCTTTTTGGCCGGCAGGGCATTTGGCGCACTTATTATTCACACAATATTTTGAGCTAGAGCAACAGTCTAAGTCGGATGTACAAGATGCCCCGTTACATATACATTCACCAGTAACAGCGTCACAGCACCCTGTTGCACATATCTGCTTATCACACTCCTTCTGGCCGGCAGGGCATCTGGCACAAAGGCCATTAACACAGAAAGGTGCACTTTCACAACACGGTTTCTCTGCAGAGCACGGCGAATTTATGCAGTTTACCTGGCACACCTTCTTGTTAAGCTGCGGATTAAAAGTACATACGCTGCCATCTATACAATTAGCACAGTTTCCGGCACCATCACATACCTGGCACGGCTTACCGACAGTTGGGCATTCCTTAGATGCACACACAAGTGGTTCACACCTGCCGTTTGCATTGCACGCCAAGCCTGCACAGCATGAATTGATATCTGATGGGTTGCATAGCAGTCCCGGTGCACACGGAATACATTTTCCTTCCGAATTACAAGTGTATCCGGGACAGCACGGCTGCGTATCACTGCACGTCTCGGGGGTAACACACACTTCTGACTGTTTTAAGCATTTTGAAATATCATTGACACTACAACATTCTCCCTTGGAATTAAGCACATATCCGGGCCCACAGATTGCAGAATCGCAGTACGGGATTAGGTTTCCAAACCCATCCTTAACACAGCATTTGCATTGGCTAATATCACAGCTAAAAGATTCTGAAGGGCAAGGCTGCTCCACACCCCCTCCAAAAAGAGAGAGAAGCGCCCATAATATAAGAAGGCCTAATAACACAAGGACTATGATACGTGCAATCGGCATCAATCCTTCATCTTCATCACGTGACATTTCATTACCCCCCAACATTTACAGAAATCGGTTGCTTGAAACATTTATCAACATCAACACCTGACTCGGTACATCTCTTGACGGCCTCTTTGCAAAAGTCTTCACCTAATACCTGTTTTGCTGAAACAACATATTCGTATGGTGATACGGTAGATGTGCCAGTGTATGATTTACCCCCACATATGAACGAATAAGTATACATAGACCCTGTTAATGTATACGTGATTTTATCACAGCAGATATACTTGTTCAAAGATATACTACCGATGTTTACATTCACAAAGACGCCATATCCTGAACCACAGATAGATGTGTCTACTGTAGAAATGCTTGGTGGAATGGCATTTGCAGGGATAACATAAGCACAACAGGACCCTTTCTGCTGGGTACACTCAAAGGTTCCAGATGGGCATTCAAAGCTTGGGAACGTACAGCTGATTTGGCGAGTAATTGGATCAACACTACACAAAAAAGGCTCTTTGCACCCATAACCAGGGCATAAGAAGGTCCCTTCTGGACAAGTTGTTACCACTTGAGAGCCGTATACACAGCATGAGCATCCTTCGATACCTTCACACGGGTGCTCGCCAGGACCGCATATGCACTCGTTTGTAAGAGGGTCACAACACCCTGTTGGGCATGTATCACACGCCACTCCTCCATCCTGGCACGCTGGCTGGCATACAAATTTACCTGTTCCATCATTCGCACATATTGTGTTATCGGTACATTTTGAGCATGAGGAAAGGTCCTGCACGTTTGAGCACAGCCTGCACGGTTCACCTGGTGTAGTACATCCTACACCCACACACGAAGAGAGCGATGTGCATACCCCACCAACACAAAAATCACCTTTACAGCAATCAGATGAGGATGTGCACGTTTTACCTATGCAGGGGATACATTTATTACTGCCGTCAGGGTATGGTGTGCATTGCATGCCCGGGCAGCATTGCTGGCCGGTACAATCCAAACCTGAAATGCACGGCTGGCATTTTCTTGTACCGTCACGCTGGAGTGTGCAGCTGTAACCATTGCAGCAATCTGAATTCTTAGTGCACGGTTTAGCTACACAGGAGGCACATTTACCATTAAAACAGCCATAATTGTTACAACAGTCCTTATCAGATGTGCATAACACACCTTCACACGGTTTGCACAGCTTGGACCCGCCAGGCTGTACACTGCACTCATACCCTGGACAGCAGGGGCGCGTATCACACGGCTGGTCCAGGCACGGTTCACATTTGCGCGTATTATCAGGTTGGGGATTACAAGAATACCCATTACAACAATCATCATTTGTGAGGCACTCCTTATCAATACACGGCTGGCACCTACTTGTTTTTGGGTCACACATCATATCTGCACAACAAGAGTTCTTTAATGAAGGGTTGCACACTGCACCTTTCTCGCAGGGTTTACATTTATTTTTGCCATCTGGTTGCACTTCACATACCGATTTAGGACAGGATTTAGCAGAACAATCAGCATCAGAAACACAGGATTCTGGAAATACACAAACATCATATGATGAAATACAATCATCAAGATTGGATTTTTTGCAACATTTACCACCAACAACTACATAATCTGCACACCCTGAGCATACATCAACAGACCCATCTGTGTTTTGCTTACAACAACCACACGGGCTGGAGGCACATTCATAATATCCATCAGGGCACGCGCCTTGCGTGGTCTTACCGCATACCTGCGTTATAAATAACAATGCCAAAAATCCTATGAACAAAATCGCTATGAGTTGAAGATAATCATCATCCCTTCCATACAACGCCATTACAACACATCCCCCATAGGCTAATAATTATAATCCAATCTTACAACCAATCTTTGCGCTTGCTTGACATTTTAATCACATTTGTATTTCTTGTAAAGCTCCATCATTCTTGACGGGTCACACTGGTTACCCTGCTGCCCTCTCGGTATATCCGTCTCTGAGAATATTATTAAAGTCTGCCCCTCACCTTCATAGTAATATTTACCACACTGGTCAAACCATACTCGCGCATATGGGTCTTTCCTGTAAGTGCCTGAAAGCACATTAGAAGGCAGATTTATGTTATTAAATTGGTCTATTAGGGCCGGAAGTGATATGCTTCCCTCACTAAGACCACTTATAACAACACCAGATTGCGAAAGATAGTTGATGTAATCAATAACCAGGTTTGTGTACTGTAAGTTCGCACCTCCACTCAAACCACCCACCTGATCACCCAATGTAGGTACATTGCCTAAAGTGCTACTATCAAGGATATTACCTTGCAATGATGGTTGTGTACCAAGCGTGAAATCGCTACCATAAGTAGGTTTCACATTAACATAAGTGATATTACCAGTCTTGGCATTAACCTTTCTCATAACGTTGTAGCGAATTTCTGCACGGGTAGGTAATGTTATTGATGGCTGCATGGAAATACTTTCTAAAGTGGACGTTGGTGTGATACTCCCAAATGCACTAGAAGGCAAGGACCTCAGGTAATCACTGAAAGATGTTACACCTCCAATAATAACATCTGCCCGGTTTACACCATAAGCAAAAGGTGATGAGCTGCTTGTATGAACGTCATAATACAACCCATAATCTGCACCTGCCTTACCAGAAGTTAAAGGTTGGCAAGATGTATCAACGAGGCAGTACTGCCCCATCCCTATTATGCCTGAACCAACCATGATCATAATATCCTCACTAAATAATCTTCTCGTCTGGTCCGCAAGCTCGGTGTTTGACCAGCAGGAATTTTTCTCATCGATATTCCTATTCAATCCAAGACCTATTATCATGGAAGGTATGCCATACCTCGTGGCAGCATACTGAGAAACATTGCGCAAGTCATCTATGTATCCTGATAATGAGCATTGGCCACGCTTGCCAACACCAGGGTCATCAATCACAACAACATACCCTATAAGGTCAAGCTTCTCACCAGCATCTTTAAGTGTACTGCTCTTCTGTAGCCCATCATAAACCGCATCTATCATCTGTTTCATCTTATTTATTCGCTCTAAACCTATGCTTGTCTCACCACTTTTTATGTGTATAAAGAAAGGCAACGTTGAAATGCACCGCTGCTTGTATACAGTTGATTTCGTTGGGCAGAAATATGAGTATTCGCGTTTGCTGTTTTTGCACGTATTTTCATCTACGTTATATTCGCATTGCTTATTGCCGTTTACATTAGTACAACAGCACCCAACCGGGCACTGGCCGTAACCCCAGCCACCACCAGCTTTTCTTAGCGTGTTGCACTCAATCTCAGATAGGCCATACCTGCATTCTGTTGAAGTGCCAACCTGCCTACAACAGCAACCGGTCAGCTTAACATCATCATAAGTAATCTCAATCTTCAAGTTCTCAGCTTGAGATGATGTTGTTTGGCCGCACGTTGTTGATTCCTGCCTGATCATCTCCAGCCTACATACTCCTTCTATTATTTCAACTTCCCTTACAATACCAGAAGAATCATCAGCTGGGTTTATCGCATCAACATCGATAATTTCTGTTGTTATTATTGCAGGTGTCGCAGCAGCTTTTGGATTTAACACCTGGAACTTATACGCCGGGTTGTCCGCACCTTCTTTTGAGAGTGCAATCGCAGCTGTGATATCCTTTAGCTGTGAGATTGCAGTATCACCACCTATTTTATCTTCGCCAACTGTGAGATATTTACCTGTAAGTGCATCTTTAGCTTTATGTGTATTAAAATACGAAGGTACATTACAATCAGTATTCCCTGGCTTAATGATAACTTCTTTCTCTATATTTCCATCAAGCGTTTCGTATAAGATCTTCCTTTCCACTTTATCCTTATTCAAAATGCAAAGCTCACTGTCTGTGCCGCCCGGCTGCAGGCTAACTGACGACGGGCTGAACGAGTTTATCTGTAATAGGATGTTTTCAACGTGTTTCGAAACACGCACCATCATCCTCTTCCCTGAGTATGGGTTATAAAATACATAAGTTGCAGACTGCTCATTCGCAGGAAGTACCAATTTGATTGAGTTGGGTGCATTACCTTCCATTGAAGTTTCAACTATACGCTTCTCCCTAGGTGCGATCACAACGCGGGAAACCAAGTTTGGTGAGGATGCAGCCACATCATTTAAATAATTATCCATATCGATCGGACTGATAGAATATTTCTTCGGGTTCGTAATGCAATCTTTCTCTTTGCCAGCATCGCATTTGAAGGCCATCTTTTCTTTTATTTTATCCTCAATATCATCATTATTCACACATGGTGTAATGATGCCGTAATACCATACTATCGGCTCTTCACCTGTATTGTTAAGAAGCAGGAAATCACCTTCCATAACATCAACAATATCAACTGAAGTTACAACACCGTTAGCAACCGCGCCAATTGTAAGATTGTACAAATATACATCTGCAACGTGCTCTTTACCGTCTTTGATTAAGTCGCCTTTCCCAAGGAAATCATTAATGCCAAATCTTGCATCACGGTAATATCGTATACCATCATATGTCTTTGGCACATCATACATAACAGTGCCAAGCTTACCTTTATCAAGTGATGAGCGCACGTTACCACTACCACTGTCAGTTGCAAACGGTGAGAGATGATAATAAAACATATCTCCATCTTTAGTTTTCAGTTTGAAGTTTGGATAGAATGGGGAATCATAAATTGCATACTCGCCGTGTGCATCTGGTGTGTATATATTAACTGCCTGCGGTGCGATAACCTCCTGGATACCATCAAACGTGGATTCACCAAAACATGCTGCCTTTTGGCCAATAGTAAGTTGAGTGTTTGGAATTGTAAACTTGTTTGTTAGCGCATATCCCATACTCATCTCTGACGTGCCCTTTTCTATTTCGTTCTCATCAAACCTGCTCTTTGCGGGAGATACATCATTCAAAAGGAACATAATACCTCCTGCAAATGCATTCTCGGGAACACCCCCATCAAATTTATTACCTGTAGGAATAGATGAAACATCACACGCGGGTTCTGGAAACTCATAATACGGCTTGGCAATGAAAGAGTATCTCCTCTCATTGCCATACGAACTATCAAGCTTAAGCTCAATCACTCTATCGTAGTTCTCTGAACCTCCTTTATAATCACCAAGGCCTTTCCACACATACGCAAAATTCCAGCTACCATCTTTTTGAGCACCAATTGCTCTGCCATTATTTCCATATGCTTTAGTTGTCACGTGACACCATAGAGTGTTCTTTAATCCTAATCCTTGATTATCAACATATTCAACATATTCACCATTTTCAAATTTAAGGTCATCCCCAAAGTAACAGTATCCTCCATATTTATTATACACTATGTACGACCGACTATCATCAAGTTGCGCTTTAATTGCTGCTTCATAATCATCTTTATAGTCCGTAGTGCCGGTACCACACTTGAAACGTGTTTTATCTGTAAAGGGATCCCCATCATAGCTGCCAAATAAATCTCCTGTCTCACTAAATTTAGAACCTGTGTACATCTTACCACAAGGAATATCACCGTTATTCTCATCATAAAACACAAGACCGAATTCAGTTAGTACCTCACCGTTTGTAATTCTAAATGCTGTCGGCACAATCGTTTCTGATGAGGATTTTCCTGAATTCAAGTCTATATCTTGAACCAAGTGATCCACAAACTTAAACGTATAAGTATTATACCTGATGTTTCCTATTGCCTGTGGCAAAACAGGATAATTATATTTAGCTGTTTTCAGCAGCATGTAATTATCATATCCTTCACGGAAACTATTCATACCCTTAAATCCTAAGATGGCTGGAGCAGAATATGCAAACTCGTTTGGATATATATCATTACTGAATGGGACTATAAGATGGCTTGAGCCGCAACCACTCCACAAGTAAAAGTTTTCGCCCTCCCATACGTTTTTCCATACCCGTGGAAGTAAGTTGTAATTTTTCTCGGCAAACACTGCTCCTTTCCACAAATTAATATTAGAGATAAGCTCATTTTCGGTCAAGTAAGTAAGTGGAGCAAACCTGTGCACAATAACCGCGTACTTTTCTCCACCATAAACATCAGTGCTAAGACCCACGTCTAGATACCTTTGATTAATAGTAGTTTTTGGGTCTCCCTCCTGCACCTGACTGCTGAATATCCTATAGACGCGAACCGCTTGTGTATCCTTAAGCCCGCTCACATACCCTGGTGAAAGCTCAACCCTATTTTCCGTTGAAATCTTAGACGCCTGGGTATTAGGAGCTGTACTACCTGCTTTTGCCCTGAGCGTAAGCTGGCCAGGAGTGTTATCAGAAGTTTTTGACCTGCCAAGCTCAAGCGAGATATCCTTATACCCCATATTTGGAAGAAGCGTTATATCTGTAATTTTTGATACTCCTTGTCTTACAAAAGAATCGTGGTTCTCAAGCGCATCCAAATCATTATTTGATACATTGTAAACCTTGTAAACCTGCATCTTTATGGGACTCCACATGTTTGAAAGGTCTTCCTCCATTTTGCCTACACCAATCTGGCAGTACTCATTTATCTTATTCGGCCGCAGCATGACTGCACGCGGCTCAACTGCAAGGTTATGCACACGCAACATATAATTCTCATTACCGTGCGTATCTACCCTATATTGCGTATAAGACATTCGCACTTCCTTAACTGCAGTTTGTGGTACCAGCTCAACCTTCTTTTCAACACTCCCTTTCTTGATTGTAAAATTCACTGGATTTGTGGGCATATTAAAAATCCATTGACTGGAAGCACCATTATATTTGGAAGGATCAATATTCTTATCTGATACCACAACTTCCTGTTTGCTTATATCACTGTCAAGAGATACTTTGACAAGAGCACCTGTATTAATACGATATGTTTCTGTTGTTGCAGGGTCTACAAGACCTACTGTAACCTTTCCAATACGCGAATACAAAAACACCGGGATTGAATTATCTATGGCAAGCATCTTGCGTGCCTGCATCAACTCCTCATTTGTAGGAACGCCCGATAAAGTTTGCACACCAAACCCCAACGTCTTCATAAAATTAAACTTTGATGCAACAACCGACTCGCCACCTTCAACACTACCTCTTATTACCAGAACACCTTTCTTTTGAGGGAGTGTTGATGGATTCTCTATGCTTCCAGTGTAAGAGAACAGGCTTACGAGCGTGCCACCTACACTTCGCACAGTTATTTCTTTTAGTCCTGAAGCTGGAACGACCACACCGCTACTGTCCAGAAGCTTTTCACCGTTAATATCAACGTTTGTGCCTAACCCTGCCGGACCACCTTCAACGGGCTTAACATTCAAATTAGTAACACTCACGATGCGATAATCACCTGCATCTGAATCATATGTGTATATCTCGTAACCTCCTTTTGGGATTGTTATTGTTCTTCCTGTTTTAGATAGTGCTCGTGATATTATCTTTATAGTAACATCGTATGGCGCTTTATTGTAAATTATCGTGTGCGGGGTCACAAGGTCAAGGCGGTGTGTACTGAACCCCGTCCCGTTCCTGATTGTCAACTCGTTGTAAACCACATAACTAACATCATCTAGATTATGCAAAGTAACCTTGGGATATTTCGTAAATAGATCAATATATAATGGGTTTGTAGATGCAGCCGCATAATCTGGAAACATAACATCCAAAGGAGTATATATTACAGTACCATTAACGATGTATCCTACGCCCTTATCACCGACCGCAACAAAACAGTCAAGCCCTGTGCCTTTATTTCTGAACGTAAATAATCCTTCAGTGCTCATTTCAATACATCGCTTCTGGCCGGGTGCAAGCTGGATTGTTTGGCCTGTAAGCGTTTGCCCTGTAAGTGCAGATGTTTTAGATACAGGCGCAAAAATCAGAGTTACATTTGAATCTACTGCATTAAGGCATACCTGCCCACCTTTATCAACCCGCCCATTCTTTGGGATGAATGTGCGCTTATAAACATCAATGTTAAGCACTGATCCTGAAGTGGTCGACAAATAAAACTTTGCACCTGTAAGCATATCCGTGAAATTGTAGTTCGCATCAGTTTTTGTAAGGTCATAGGTGCAATAATCTTCAAGTGCCCTAACCTTAAGCGTACCCTTACCACCTTTATCAGAGGTATAAGATATGGTGCGATTTGCGCCTATCGGGTTAGTAATACATACATAATCATCACGCTTGGCAAGGGATGAAATTGGTGTGTACCCATAATCATTAATTGTAATCAAAGGTGCAACTTTGCTTGGAAATACAACCACATACGCTTTCATGCTGTTCAGGTAATCGCTATCACTTACACGGTACACACCAGGGTCGGGGATATCAAAACAGCACTCAAGACCATAAAGTGACCTTTTGGCCGCTATTGGGACATATGTCTCAGGTGTATAATTTACCTTTTTCTCGAGGAGCAGGTTCTTTGCACCACTTTCAACTGTGTTCACCACACATAGTTTTGAGCCTGCAGAAAGCACTATTGCGCGTGGTGCAAACACCGGCTCGCCCTCACCTGAAATTGTTATCTTGTCACCACTTGTATACGCAACATAACTAAACTTCACATTACCTATCTTATCGGTATGCTCACCTGTATCTGCACTAACCTTGCGCACACTGCCGTCGGTGTCTATTATGTTCAGTGTGTTTTGACCAGCCGGGCCGGATGCATAAACCCCATCAAGCTCAAGCTCACCATTGTAAAGGAATACTGGCCTGCCTCCCGCACCTGCCTTAACAACACCCGTCGTTGCACCTGTTGTTGGCTTTACAACTTTAACAGTGGCTTTTGCGATTTTGTTATCATCTAAGTAAAGTGTGTATTGGCCAACAGTGAAATTTGTTCCTTCACCAGTCTTAATGCAAGAGCTTGCACCACTCGAAAGGTTTGCGATTCGCACATCTTGCGTAAAGCTCATTATTGATTTCGTTGATGGGTTATATATCTGTATAGTTAAAGGTGAATAAACGCTGTGTGCGCCCGCACCATTATTAATTAGGCAGAATTGTGCACCTTCAAACACAGTTAAATTACTCGGAACGAACGGTAGCTTGCCTCCTGTTATTGTAACATCCGCAGGATTTGATGGGGCACACAACTTCTTTGCAAGCTCGTAATCCTTGAACGTTGGCCCCTGGCCGAGCAGGAATATTGGGATTTCAGAGGTTGCATTTCCAAGCACTATCTTGTACGCTCCACCGCTAAAGTTATGGAACTCGTAAACATAACCGCCCTGTGACGTCTTGTCCTTGGACTCCTTGCAATATGAATAATAGTAAGCGGTTGTATTGCCGGCCCGCCTGCATTCATACGTTGCACGTATTGTCTGCTTGCACCTGCAGCTGCATATGAAATACCTCATCCCCTTTTCGCCAGGGTAATCACCACGGTCACATTTGGCATATCTTGTATAAATTGAATATTCCGGGCTCTCAGTATTTTGAGTGTTTTCACCGCCTACAATGTAGCTGTCGACAACGCCTATGCCAGCACGGTCAATCTCCACGCACGGGTTCAGGCCGTTGCATTTACCATTTAATTGTGCAAGAGTATATCCTCTATCAACCGGCTTGTCACTGCTTTTCTGGGGCTCTTCAATCTCATCATTAGAATGCTCTTTAGAGCATTTGTTACATTCATCTGCCTTCTCTGGATGGTTTACAAGGTCGCTGCATATCTCTTCACAACCCTTAACATAACCCACCTCACTTTCCTTAGAATTCTTCGCTACATTGTTAGCATAAGCTGTAGCGAGCTTGCCAAGTTTAGTATAATCCTTCCTCAAATCGCGTATTACTTCCCTGCCAGGGTTTGCATCTGTATTTATCACTGGATTATAAGTAAAACCCTTTGCGTTATAGGGGTACAAAATAGGCATCTCTGCCGGGCAGGCGCGCGGCTCGTATGTTATCAAAAGTGCCCAATCAACACACGTGTAACATCCATCCTGATAATCGCATAATGTATTATAACCCTTCCCTCTGGATTCGCTTGACATTGCGTTACACGCAAAGCCATAACTTGGAAGCCTGCCTACAGAGCCTATCCCCTTTGTGTATATCTTGAAAAAGGAAACATCTTCGTTTGGGTATGCAACCCCATACCCTACACCCCAGTTGTCAATGCTGTCGTCTTCACCCAAACATTGGTAGTATGCCTTATAATAGCCTGTAAAGGTATCCTTATTGAAAGCACAGTCATACTGCAGGCAAAGCGTATCAGCTGCAGGGAGAGTTTTGCACACATCACCTTTATCTTGGTAATACACGGTACCTGCAGGGTCATCATTTGCCCCTTTAAAAAGCGGTGAGCATTCCCATCTGAGGTTCTTCTGATCAACCTCTTTTATGAAAGTAAGGCAACTTGCAGTCTTGCATTCAATCGGTGATTCAATAGGCGTGATTGGTTTCTCTGTAACTTCAATCTTGGTTGGGAGCTCCTGCCGGACATCATATGTAAGACAGCCTGAAGAAAGAAGTACTGCCAGGAACAAGGCAAAAATAATAAGTACTCTCTTCATCTTATACCCCCATAATTCATATCGATAAGTTCTGCTGAAAAGCTTTTATTCATTGTATCACCATCGAAGTAATACTTGAACATTATAGGCGGGTCGTATCCTACCCATATCTCGCTTTTTTCGGATTTGAACACTTTAACCTTGTATGGCACACCACGTATAACAACGGTATCGTTCCTATCAAAAAAGCTGCTATCAATCATCTCCTTACACACAACCCATAAAGGATATCCACCACACTGTATAGTCCCTTTATCACCAGTAAAATACTGCTCCATCCCAACAATAGATATCTTCTTTTGTATACATTTCCCATTGATATCATAAACGCTGATAGAGATTGCTTCAACAACCTCATCACCATTCCGTGCCTTAACGTTTTCCTTTATTACGTAATTCCCATTTGTTACACCAGAAAGTGCAGATTGGATATAAACCGGATTGCCCCCATAATAGAGAAGATATTTAGTTCCAATAAGCATTAGCTTTGAGATGTCACCTAAGGGTGTACAGTTTTTTTGTTGTGCAGTTCCTGGCATATCCGATAGGCTGTTTGGCGTAGCGTTGCTATTGGGGGTTTGGCCCTGAAATGATGCCGTCACGTTTTCATCTTGTACAGTGGAATCAAAAAGGGATGACACCTCAAAAGAGGCGTTCGGGCCGGGTTTTAGATAATCTTGTTTTTGAGGTGAAAGGAAAAAGAGCACTACAAGTACAAATGCAAACATCATGGATATTGCTATAACCAGTTTCTTATCATCAAGCTTCAATGAATCACCTTATATTGCGGCCTTAAATATCTCTGCTGCTTCTCCTATGAAATATCCCAAGTTATCTATCACCCTCAAATGCTAGATTATCCTCACCATCCCCCTTCCAATGTCTGAGATGTTACCGCCAAGGACTTGAGCAAGCGAACGTCCAAATATGACTGTGCCCACAAACGCAACAAACGGGAAATAGTACGCATACATCCTGACTGCATCAAAGCCAGATACATCAATTTTTTGTACCAATGAGCCTGCAGTGCCTCCTGCACCTCCACCTGTGCTGAAATAGGCCTCGACTGAGGTGGGATCGTTTGGGCATACCTTGGGCGGCTTTGCTGCAGTACCTCCTCCTTCCTCAGGCGCTGTCACCGAAACGGCGCACACGGGGGGCAGCGGCGGGCCATTGAAGAATAATATTGTTAGAAGGAAGGGGTATACGAAATATAGGGATATTGCTATTGCCATTATTGCGGCTCCGGCACCACGCGTGAACGGAATCGAACGGAATAGTATTCCTATGGGCAAATATACCGTGGCCATGCTCGCTTCAATCCACTGCAGGAAATTAATCTGGAAATATGTTGCGATTGAAAGCCACATTACATCCTCTGCACGCATAATGCTGGTCATAAGTGATTTCCAGAAAGGGATGAATAACGGGGCTAAAGGCATGGGGATTTGGTTTCCCAGGACATCAAAACTTGCACTTAACCGTGACAAAATCTCAGCTGTTTGGTCGTTTAAGTATCCTTCATATGTCTTTTTCAGGCATTTCTGCGTTGAAATTAGGTAAACATATGAGACATCAAAGATGTTAACTTCAAACCCCTTTTTACCAAGAAGCTCCTCTGCGGCTTTTTCGCTTATCATATCGCGTATGTCTGTGTTGCCTGCAATCAGGAACTTATCCACGGATTGTTGTATACCTAACAATAGGGTTATCATTATGACAGTTGCACCCAGCTGGAACAGCTCACGCTTAATTGTAGATTCAAGGTTATGCGCCTGGAATATGCGGGACAGCATAAAAATGAGAATCAAGGATAATGCAATAATCATTACAACGAGCATCGATGCGCCATACCATTCCAATGGCAGGTTTTTTGCAAAGTTTTGGGCAGCTGTGTCCCATAATACTGTAATCATAGGAGGCTGTATCATATCATATCGCCCTCATAATTCCACTTATGTCCGTCTCGGCACCGATTGCGCCAGATAGGCTGCGGACTATTGCACTAACAATCATTGCTTCAAGAATTGGAAGAAAGAATGCCATTATTATGATAGTTGCAAATGAAGCATACATATAACGCAGATGTGGCAAAAGGAATCCTGATAGGGCAATATCAAGGCCTAGCTGCTGCGATATATAACCTGCATTTAATGCTGCAAGTGATGATGCAACCGCACCTATCACTACAGTTTCAAGAGGCAGTGTCACGTAAGAAGATAAAATAGATAATCCAAGGAGCAATACTGAGGTAGGAGCAATAAATTCATAACAGCTCATACCCAAAGCTTCGCCATGACAAAATCTATCTTGGCGTTTGTATATCTGTTCCGGGGGTTTTTCAAGCATTGCAAAACCAACCGCCACTATCAGGGGATAGATAAAAGACATCCCAAGGCATACTGCAACAAGCACACCTCCAAACTTCCTGAACATTGGGAATGCACGCAGCGTTAGCCCTATGGGGAGTAAATACAAAAAGACCGTGCTCTGCGTGATTTTAAACAGTGAATACTGGAACACGAGAGAGAAATACGCTATCAGAGTCATCTGGGCCAAAGGTGCAAGCGCCTGTGCAATAGTGCTATATATAGAAAATGGGGCAAACATCACACTCACACCCAATGATGATATACCTCCATAGATACTGCCAACTCTTGCATAATCAAATATGTTGGTTGACATGTCAAGATATGCCTGCAATGTTACTTTTGTCGCTGCAAGAAGGTTCTTCTCAACAGATGCAGCTAAGCTGCCCTTTGAGCCAAGCTCAATGCCTACCGGAGTGATATTAATCGAGCATAATAATTGAAGAGATGCACCAATAATAATTGCAATGAGTAAAGTCAGGCCAATTTGTTGCAAATCAACTTTCATTGTCGCCTCAACATCAGGGCTTTCGAGAAGGATACCTGCCATATAAAACAGTGATATAAGCAGTAAAGAGATAATGATACCAATTGAGAATATTGATAGCATGTCCTGTGAAAGGGCAACTTTACACGCATCTGCTGCATACACCGGGCTTAATACCAGCATCATTGCCAATGTAATAAAGAATATCTGCTTTATCAATCATACCACCCTGATAAGCTGCGAGAAGTCTATATCACTCCCGAGGAGAAGCGCAAACTCGCGTGCGAGCCCAAGAGAAATTATTATCGCAAGCATAGGGAGCAGTGTTGATTCCACACCAACGCGAAGGAACAATATTGCAAAATCAGAATTTGCCTTATATGACAGATTTTCTGCCTTTGAGATTATCTTTTCTGAAAGCTTTCCTTCCATTGGTATCCCGCCCAAACTGCCAAACCCTGTCTCCTTCATTAGAGGCCCTGCAAACTCGTTAATGAGCGTGGGCTCTGAATTTTTGCATACATCCATGTTATTACCAAGGCCAAATACCTCCTGCAT